>NZ_JBHVFU010000017.1:0-156370 GCF_042801455.1 Streptomyces sp. NPDC057565
CTGGGTGAGGAAGCCGACGCCGCGGGGGCGGGCCCAGGTGTCGACCATGGCCTGCAGTTCCCGTGCCCGGTCCGCCTCGCCCCGCAGAGCGGCCAACAGACCCAGATACGCGCGGGTGTGATGCGCGAGCAGCAGATATCCGTGGGACGTCGTCAGTTCCAGGCAACGCTGTCCGGTCCGCTCGGCCTCGTCCCACTCACCTACCGCGATCTGGTCCAGCATGATCAGGTGCGATGCCGTCATGCTGTTGCGCACGAAGCCGGTTTCGGCCTCGCGGTCCACGGTGTGCTGGAGATGGCGCCGGTACTGGCCAAGGGTGTCCACGTGGTAGGCGGCGACCCCCAGTCGGCTGATGTCCCACGGTTCCATGCCCGCAAGGTTCGTGAACTCACGCTCCACCCGCTCGCGCACACCCGCACCGTGCCGGACCACGTCGCCCCACGCGTCGCGGTAGACGAGGGAGCGGGACGGGACCAGCGGGCCCAGGGAGCCGAGCAGTTCGCGGGTCTCCTCCCACTGGGCCGGGTCACCGGCGTACTGATCGATCGCGAGCAGCAGGTTCACCAGCCGTGTGAGCATGTCGGACGCCTGGTCCGGCGCACGGTCGCGCAGGCTCGCGATCGTCGCCGACACCCGGCGGTGCGTGAGCCGTACGTCCCCGTCCTCGAAGAGCGCCATGGAGGCCGAGGTGACCACGGCGGCCGGGGGATCGTCGGTCCCCGTTGCCAGGTCGGAGCGGACGAGCCGCTGCGCCTGGTCGAAGAGACCGGCGTGGCCCGCGACGAAGGCCGCGTCGCCGAGCCTGCGGGAGCGCTCCTCGCGGCTATCGCTCAGCTCCGCGGCCCGGGTCAGCCAGGTCACGGCGGCCACCGCGCCGCCGCGCCGGGTCGCCGAATCCGCCGCCGCCTCCAATGTGTTCGCGATCTCCTCGTCGGGGTCGATCACCGAGGCCGCCAGATGTGTGGCACGCCGTTCGATGTCGTCGCGGTGCACGTCGGCGAGGACCGCGTGGGCGGCCCGGCGCTGATTGGGCGTGGCCGTCTGCACCACGGTGGAACGGATCAGCGGGTGCCGGAACACGAAGTCGCCGCTGACGGGGGCGATGTCCAGCAGGCCGGCCGCCACCGCCTCGTGCGCGTCACGCATGCGGTACTGCCGCTGACCGGGTGCGGGCCTCGAACCCGGTGCCGCGCCGACACCGTCCAGGGCGCCGCGCAGCAATTCCTCACGGACGTCGGCGCTGAGCTTGTCGATACGGGTGCGGTACACATGCTGGAGGCGTCGGGGCAGCGGCAGGGGCGTGTCTCGCAGTCCGAGGGACTCCGCCGCCGCGACCTCTGCGTGCGCGCCGCTCAGATGGACGGGCAGTTCGAGCAGTGCCAACGGGTTGCCCTGGGCCCGGTCCAGCACCAGGCGACGGACCTGGGGAGCGAGGCCGGGGTGGCGCAGGTCCAGCAGCCGCCGCGCTTCCTCGTCCGGGAGGGCCCTGACCGGAAGTTCTGGCAGGGCGGCGGTGTCGAAGCCGGACGGCACGTCGCCACGCAGCCCGACGACGAGCTTCACGGAACTGCCGGTGAGCCTGCGCCCTGCGAACCCGATCACCGCGATGCTGGCGGCGTCCAGCCACTGGCCGTCGTCGAGGAGCAGCAGGAGTGGCCTGGTCGAGGCGGCCAGGGACAGCAGGTCCAGGGCGGCGATGCCGAGCGACATGACCGAAGGTGGCTTGCCGGTGCCCCGCCCGAAGGCGGCGTCGAACACGGTACGGTGCACCTGGTCCAAGCCGTCGACGGCGGGCAGCAGGGAGTACAGCAACTGGTGCAGACCGGCGAGGGGCAGCCCGGACTCGGCCTCCACGCCGACGGCCCGGATCACCTCCTGGCCCGCCCGCGCCGCCAGTCGCGCGGCATGGTCGAGCAGGGCGCTCTTACCCACCCCGGTCTCTCCCCGCAGGACGAGTGCCTGCCCCTCGGCGGCCGTCACGAACGCGGACAGCCGCCCCCTCTCGTCGTCTCGGCCGATCATCGTCACGTGTGACTCCACGGCGCCCCCACTCCCCTCGTCACCGGACCAGCCACGTGTGTTCATACTGGAGCATATGTGTGCGCAGGGTCGACCTTGCGGTGCCCCGTGCGGCAGGCGCGGGTTCCGCTCGCCCGTGGCGGCGGCGCACGCCGGACGGCCCGCCCTGGGCCGTTCCGGTGCCAGTGGTCAGTCCTGGACGGTGGCCGCTGACTCACGTTGCGGGTGCTGGGCACGCGCATGACGGTCGCGCGTGTTGCGGTGGTGGACGGTACGCAGGTGCAACTGTCCACGTGCACGGGTGCGGCGTCGCAGAAGTGGGCGGCGCAGTCGAACGGTTCGCTGGTGGCCACACGGTCCGGCAAGTGTCTGGACGCGGCCGGTCCCAGCTCGGCCAACGGCACCAAGCTCCAGATCTGGACCCGCGCGTCCAGCGCCAACCAGCTCTGGAAATTCCCCGCCTGACGGACTGCTCACACCGGCGCCGGGCCGGGCGGGATGCATGTCCTGCCCGGCCCGGTGTTTCTTGTCGTCGAGAGTCGAGAGTCCGGAGCGGGTTCTCGCAGCCGTCAGGTGAACCGGTCCCACGCATCCGACGGCTGCCCGTCCTCCGTCGGATGCGGCGACTGCCGGCGCAGAGTGCCGAGGCCACGCAGAAGCGTGTCGACCACGACGTCGGCCGCCCGCCCGGGGCTCAGATGCGACTGCTGATGCGGCGCGAGTGTCACCAGTTCGACCAGCAGGGCGTTTGCCCAGCTGTGGGGGAGGTCGGGGCGTAGGAGGCCTTCGTGGGTGGCGCGTTGGAGGAAGGTGTCGACTTCCTCGACGCATGCGTCGCGGCGGTTGCGGACGGTGTCGTGGGCGAGCATGCGGGTGAGGTCGACGGGCCAGGTGCGGTTGACGGTGATGATGTTTTCGACGTAGCGGTGCAGGGCGACGGTGACGGGTGCTTCGCGCAGGCGTGCGTCCTGGATGGCTTCTTCGATGGCGGTCACGCGGGATTCGTAGATCGCGGCGAGGAGTTCCTCGCGGGAGGCGAAGCGTCGGTAGACGGTGCGTCGGTCCACGCCCGCTTCGGTGGCGATGCTCGCGATGCTCGCGCCCGGATCGGCGGCGAGCATGCGGGCCCCGGTGGTCAGGACGGCTTCCAGGTTGCGCGCTGCGTCGGCTCTCATGAGTCAAGAGTAACGATGAAGTGGAATATAGAGACTTTCTCTCTACGCTTATGTGTAGCTAACGAATGGAAGTGCTACATTGAAGTGGCAGTTGAACGAGTCGTTCAAACAGACCGAGAGCACCGGAAGAGAGCACGCACATGATCACCTACGACCGGCTTTTCATCGGGGGTTCCTGGGTCGAGCCGAGCGACCCTGAGCTGCTCGACATCGCCTCGCCGCACGACCAGTCGCCGATCGGCCGTGTGGCACAGGCCCGGCCGGCAGACATCGACCGCGCGGTGGCGGCGGCGCGCGCTTCGTTCGAGGCAGGTGTGTGGCGGCTGACCCCGCCGGCGGAGCGGATCGCGGTCCTGCGGCGGTTCAACGCTCTGCGCGAGGAGAGCGCGGAGAAGGTCGCCCACCTGATCTCGCTGGAGAACGGCTCGGCCGGATGGTTCACCCGGGCCGGACAGCCCGGTCTGACCCGGCAGGCGAACGCCTACCTCAAGGCGGCGGAGGAGTTCGGCTGGGAGGAGACCCTGGTCCCCTCCGACCCGGCTTCCCCGGTGCGCAGTGTGGTCCGCCGCGAGGCGGTGGGTGTCGTGGCCGCGGTGATCCCGTGGAACTCGCCGTTCTCCTCGGCCACTTCGAAGATCATCCCGTCACTGCTCGCCGGCAACTCCGTGGTTCTCAAGGTGTCCCCGGAGAACTCGCTGAGCATGGCTTTCCTGGCCGAGCTGCTGGAGCAGGCGGGTCTGCCGGAAGGCGTGATCAGTGTCCTTCCCGCCGACCGGGAGACCAGCGAATACCTGGTTTCCCACCCGGACGTCGACAAGATCGCCTTCACCGGTTCGACGCGGGCCGGCCGCCGCATCGCCTCGATCGCCGGTGAGCAGCTCAAGCGCGTCAGCCTGGAGCTGGGCGGCAAGTCCGCCGCGATCATCCTCCCCGACGCCGACATCGAGAAGGCCGTCGCGGGCCTGAAGTTCGGCTCCCTGCTCAACAACGGCGAGTCGTGCATCGCCCAGACCAGGATCCTCGCCCCGCGCAGCCGGTACGAGGAGGTCGTGGCCGGGCTGAAGGAACTGGTGGAGTCGTTGAAGGTCGGGGACCCCAATGACCCGGACACCTTCATCGGCCCGATGATCCGCCCCGACCAGCAGGAGCGGGTGCGCAACTACATCCAGCTCGGCATCGAGGAGGGCGCCCGTCTGGTCACCGGCGGTCCGCAGATCCCCGAGGGCCTGGAGAAGGGCAACTACGTCACGCCCACCGTCTTCGCCGACGTCGACAACTCCATGCGGATCGCGCAGGAGGAGATCTTCGGCCCGGTCCTGGTCGTCATCGCCTACGACGACGAGGACGACGCCGTCCGCATCGCCAACGACTCCGAATACGGCCTCTCCGGCGGCGTCTGGTCCTCCGACGAGGCCCACGCCCTGGCGGTCGCCCGCCGCGTCCGCACCGGCACCATCACGGTCAACGGCGCCTCCGTCGCCTTCGATGGTCCGTTCGGCGGCTTCAAGGCCAGCGGTATCGGCCGCGAATACGGCGCCGTCGGCCTCGGCACCTACACCGAGTACAAGACCATCACCATCTGACCCGGCAGACACAGACCGATCCGCCGACGGCGGCAGGTGGGCTCGCCCACCCGCCGCCGTCGGCGGCGTTTCCGGCTGTCCACTGTCCACCGGCGGTGTCCGTCAGCGGCGATGCCGCTCACCGCGGCACGGTCAGTGCGGCGCGCCCCGTGCCGGAATCAGTCATCTGACTGTGCCGGTGGCGCTCGGCCGCCCCAAAGCCATGACCACGACCGCTGCGGCGTCCATGCTGACCGAGGTGCTGGAACGTGCCACGGATCCCGCCGCGAACGCGGTCCCTCCGGTCCCTGGGCCACCCTCGCACACCGGGTGCCGCGCGTTCCGGTCCTGCCGGGTGACAGTCAAACAACTGATCCACGGCACGCCCGGTGGTCTCGACAATGGGGACGTTGGCGACAACCGGGAAAGGAACCACACCCCATGACGATCATCACCAGCCCGCTGCCGGACAGAGAACGCGAGATCGCGGGAAGAGCCCTGCAGGCGACCCTCGTCGACCTGCTCGACCTCTCCCTCGTGGCCAAGCAGGCGCACTGGAACCTGTACGGCCCGCGCTTCCGCTCCGTTCACCTCCAGCTCGACGAGGTCGTCACCTCCGCACGCCTCTACGCCGACACCGTGGCCGAACGTGCTGCCGCCCTGGGGGTCAGCCCGGACGGACGGGCCGCCACCATCGCGGAGACCAGCGGTGTGCCTGCCTTCCCGTCCGGCTGGACGAAGGACGTCGACACCGTCGAAGCACTGGTGCGGACGTTCTCCGCGGTCGTCGAACGGGTACGGGGACGCATCGAGGAGACGGGCCCGGCGGACGCGGTGACCCAGGATCTGCTGATCGGGCTGACCGCCGACCTGGAGAAGCAGAGCTGGATGTTCCAGGCCGAGAACCGGACCTGAGGAGCGCGTGCCCCGCAGCGGGTGTACCGCCCTGCGGGGCACGTGTGCGTGGCAGTCCGGAGTGCGGCGCTCTCAACGCCGACGACGCGCCCGCAGAGCCGCTGCCTTGGCGCGGTTCCCGCAGGTTCTCATCGCGCACCATTCCCTCCTGCGGCCCCGGGAGCGATCGAGGTAGACCTGTGTGCAGTCGGGGTGTCCGCACTCACGCAACAGGGCTGACTCCTCGCCCGCGAAGACCTCGACAGCCTCGCGGGCGAGATCGGTCAGGGCCTGGGAGGCGGTACCGAGACGTCTCGCGCCTCCGGGGCACAGGAACGTCGCCACCGGCGTTCCGGCGGCCTGCCGGTTCACCGTGGTGACCGCCCCGGCGGGCAGGGGGCGGCCGTCGATTCGGGCCCGGGCCAGCGAGTAGATCGCCTCCCGCAGGGCCAGAGCCGCGCGCAGGTCAGCCGCGTCGGAACCAGGTTCCTTATCGAGCAGCCCGGACTGCACGAACCAGGCGTCGAGTCGCCCGGGGGAGCCGATCCGTTCGTCGGGAGTCTGCCGGCGACGCGCCTGCAAGGTGCCCACGAAGTCGAGGGCGGGCGTCCTGCACGGAAACACATGTCTCACATGACCCTCCTGGCAGGTGGCTGAACACACCTCAAGAGTAACCGTCTTGACAGGTGACGAAGGTGCGTGGGAATCTTTCGTCACCGGTCAGAACAGTTACTTCTTGGTGAGGAAAGCCCCATGGCAGTCGTACGGTTCCACCTCGTCTCCACGCTCAGCCCGAAGGACGTACTGGGAGTGCTGACCGACTTCGGCCCTTCCCGGGCGGAAGCCTGGCCCACGATCGACGCCGGACACTTCGAGGTCCACGAACTCGGCGACACCTGGGCAGAGGTAACCGAGGGCACCGCCGCCGCCTGGGAGCGCGCGCGCTACGAGTGGACGCCGGGAGGTGACACGGTCACCATCACCACTCTTGACTCCAAGCTCTTCGGAGCCGGTGGCGGCTGGGTCTTCCGGATGACCCCCGAGGCCGACGGAACCCGGGTCGACGTCGAGCTGACGCGGCAGCCGAGCACGCTCAAGGGCAAGATCCTCGCCTCGCTGCTCCCCGTCGTCGCTCCCTCGTCCCTGCGTAAGTCCTTCGCGGGCCCCCTGCAAGCCAACTGACCCGCTCCCGCTGCCTCAAGTCCCCAGGGTCACCGCAGCGGCGGGGCTCACCTCGCGAGGGCCGGCCATGTGCGTGGCCGGCGCCTCCATCGATCGGGGAGTGGGGGACGGGTGCCCTGAGGGTCCTCAGGTTGCTGTGGGTCCTCGGGTCGCGCGACAGGGTCCCCCGTCGGCGCCCGGATGTCGCCGCGTCCTCAGAGGGCGCGGGCGAAGCGGGCGAGCAGCTCCCTCCAGTGCCGCTCGGCCGCCGCCGGGTCGTAGGCGGCGGTGTCGGACTGGGTGTAGCCGCGGTGCGCACCCCCACTTCTCGGCGGTGTTCGGTGCGCGGCCGGTGTCCGCCGTGTATACGTGTTCGTCGATGTCTCTGTTCGCCGGGCCATGTGTGCCAGGTCTGCGGCGTGTTCCGCTGAAGATACACGTATGTCAGTGGCTGTCCCTCGGATCATGTTTCGGACCCGGATCACAAGGGTGGGTGGGGGATGGTGTCGAGGTGTCGCGGCCGATCCTGTTCACGTCCGTCGCGGGCCAAGGATGGGAATCCGTGGACGTGGACCGTCAACTGACTGTTGTCGAGGGCCTGATGCGAGCCCAGAGTGGGAACCGGGGGGTCGGTGGCGTCCTGCCGTCGACTCACCCGAATTCAAGCCCACCCCTCTTTCGTCACCGCCCTAACCGGTGATACGGTCTGATCGGTCTTCGGCGAACCCGAGGCTGCCTCGGGTCGCACACCCGGGTCACGGAGGCATGCACGCGGACATCGTCCGCGGGTGAGCCCGTCGCCCCGGCCCGCTGTCCTGCTCCTCTGCCGTACACATGTGTCGCCATGCGGCCAGGCACCCCTAACTTCTTGGATGGATACCCATGAGACGACTTCTGACTGTCCTCGCGGCCGGTGTGCCGCTGGCTGCGGCGGTGTACCTGCCGACCGCGTCGGCGGAACCCCAGAACGCCGCCGCGTCCACGCCGGTCAGCTGCAGCACCGTGCCGGTGAAGGCCCCGGCGGGTACCGAGGTGGAGTCCGTGACGGCGGTCCGCCAGGCGGGCGGCACCATCGACGGCACCGGGGTCCTGGGCGGGACGGTCTCCGGTGTCCCCGCCTTCTGCGAGGTGACCGTCACCCTCACCCACCCGGGCGACGACGACCACGCCAAGGTGCGGACGTGGCTGCCCGAACAGGGCTGGAACGGCCGCTTCCAGGCGCTCGGAGGCAGCGCCTATCTCGCCGGGGACAACGGTGTCGGTCTGGGCACCGCGGTCAAGAACGGCTACGCCGCGACCAGCACCGACGCCGGCGTCGGTGACGCCGTGGACGTCAGCTGGGCGCTGGACGCCAAGGGGCAGGTCAACACCGCGCTGCTGAACAACTTCGCCTCCCGCTCCCAGCACGAGGCGGCCGTCGTCGGCAAGCAGGTCATCGCCTCGGCCTACGCCAAGCCTGCTTCCTACTCCTACTTCACCGGCTGCTCCACCGGTGGACGCCAGGGCTACATGGAGGCCCAGCGCTACCCCGACGACTTCGACGGCATCCTCGCCGACGCCCCCGCCGTCAACTGGGACGAGTTCGAGGTCGCCACCCTGTGGCCGCAGGTCGTCATGAACAACGAGAAGACCTACCCGGCCCCCTGCGAACTCACTGCCTTCACCGACGCCGCCGTCAAGGCATGTGACTCGCTCGACGGTGTCAAGGACGGCCTGGTCAACGACTCCGCGCGGTGCGACTTCGACCCCCGCCGCCTGATCGGCACCAAGGTCGTGTGCAAGGGCAAGGAGCTGACCATCACCGCGGCCGACGCGGCTGTGGTCCGCAAGATCTGGGACGGCCCGCGCACCACCTCGGGCGAGAAGCTGTGGTCCGGCGTCCCGGTCGGGGCCGATCTGCCGGCGCTGGCGGGTACCTCCGACCCCGACGCCGACGGCAACGTCAAGGGCGTGCCCTTCCCGGTGCCCCAGTTCTGGGTGTCGTCGTGGCTGAAGAAGCAGCCGTCCTTCGACGTCTCGACGATCACCTACAGCCAGTTCACGGAGCTGTTCAAGCAGTCCGAGGCCGAGTACGACGAGATCATCGGCACGGACGACCCGGACCTGTCCGACTTCCGCGCGTCCGGTGGCAAGCTCCTGACCTGGCACGGCCAGGACGACCAGTACATCCCCACCCAGGGCACGGTGCAGTACCGCAAGCAGGTCGAACGGGAGATGGGCGGCTCGAAGAAGGTCGACGACTTCTACCGCCTCTTCCTCGCCCCGGGCACCAACCACTGCGGTCTCAACGGCGGTGACGGTTCGGCCGACGGCCTCGCAGCCCTGACCGCCTGGGTCGAGCACGGCAAGGCGCCCCAGACGCTGCCCGCCACGCTGATCAACTCCGCCAATGAGCAGGTCGACCGCGACCTGTGCAGCTACCCCCAGGTCTCCCGCTACAAGGGCTACGGCGACCCGGACGCCGCCTCCAGCTTCCGGTGCGTCGCCCCGTTCCAGCACTGACCGCGCCGCCGACGACCCGCTGACCTGAGAAAGGCCGAACCATCATGAGTACGCAGACCTCGACGCCGTCGGACCCGGCGGTGACGGACGGACGCTCATCCCTGCTGAGGCTGTACCTGGGCCGTGGCGTCCTCGCCGTGGCGTGGGCCCTGGCGTTCGCCGGAGCCCACGAGGACATCGACGCCGTGGCGATCACGCTGCTGGTCGTCTACCCGCTGATCGACGCGGTGTCCTCGCTGATCGACTACCGGGCCCTGCCCGACGGGTCGGAGCGCCGGGTCACGGCGTTCAACGGGGTGCTGAGCACGCTCGCCGCCGCTGCGGTCGGCATCGCCGGCGCCGGCGGTGTGGCGCCGGTGCTCCACGTGTTCGGTGCCTGGGCCGTTCTCTCCGGCGCGGCTCAGGTGGTCGTCGGGTTCCGGCGCCGCGGCCCCGAGCTGGGCAAGCAGTGGCCGATGCTGATCGCGGGCGGACTGTCCTTCCTCGTCGGCGTCTTCTACAACATCCAGGCCGCGGGCGACGATCCGTCGCTCGACGTGCTGTCGGTCTACGCCACGGGCGGTGGGGTGTTCTTCATCGCCCAGGCCGCGCTGCTGGGCTGGAAGACCCGGCAGCTGCGCACCCGGGCCGTCTGACCCGCCATACCCTCCCGGTGCCGTCCCGGCCCGCGCCCTGTGGCGCGGGCCGGGACTTCGCGTCGTTCCGGACGGGCCAGGCCGTCAGGCGACGCGGTAGTACGCCAATGAGAGTGGCCAGGTCGGCGGCGCCCGCCGGATCGTCCGCATAGCGGGTGATCTGGAGAGGGCCGACCTGCGGAAGCACGATGTCCTCGCGGGCCAAGACGTGGACCAAGGTCAGCAGGGCCGCGCGGGCATTGCGGTCGGTGAAGGGGTGGAAGAACGCCACGTCGAGGTACGCGCGGGCCGCACGGGCCGCCAGCGGGAACTCCGTGCCGGTCGCCTCACGCAGGCAGGCGGCAAAGTCAGCCTGGGTGCGCGGGGTCAGGCCGTAGCGCTCGCGGCCGGCCTTCGCATAGGCGTCGCTCGCGCGGAATGGCGCCTCTGTTTCGCCGAGAACCTCGCGTTGCCAGGCGGCCAGCAAGGCGAAGTCCAGTGGGGCTCCGCGTGTGGCATCGGCGCGGGCCAGGGCATGGGCTCGGAGCAGGCGCTTCGCACGGACGGGCTCGCGTCGGCGGACCGGTCCTTCACACCATGCCCGAGACCCGTCCCGCGCCGTCAGTTCCCGCCGCAGAGCAGGCGCTTGGTACCAGTCGGCCTCGCCTCGCACACACAGCCAGGTCGAAAGGCTCGGCCAGCCCCTCGAAGACCCCACCGACGCCCTGGAGGAATCCCGCCTTGGCCCGCCTGCCTGAAGTGCGAGATGGCCAGCCCCGTCACGCCGGCCACCGGCGCTCATTCGGTCGTCGGGTAACCGATCTGAGCGATGTCCTTGGCCAGATCACCACGTGTCACTTCCGGGTTCAGCGCCGAGACGATCTCCTGGGTCAGCGGTGTGAGATCAAAGACCGCTTGGACCGCGGCCGGGTCCAGCGTGACCTCGTAGACCTCCTCGGCGAACTCCCGGTAGGCCTCGGTACTGCCCGCGATGAGCACATCGAACAGCCACTCGGCACCATCGGCGTCTTCCATGTCCTCGTTCGGCACCTGAACTTCGCCGCACTTCCACTGGCTGTCGGAGCTCTCGCACCAGAAGCAGACGGTCGCTCGGGGCAGTCCGTTGTGGTCGGCGAAGGCGGGCTCGTCAACATAGGGACGGAAGACGTCCGGGACCGAGTCGAAGAGCCCAGGCCAGAGCTCCGGGGGCGAAACGCGATACGCGGACATCGGCGACTCGTGGTCGCACGCCTGGGCATACACCCCAGCGGCGGAGAACACGATGGCGTAGTCGTTGCCGGCGCCGTCCTTCATTGAGGCCATCTCCTCGCCCGGCGACCAGCGGGAATCGAAGGAGTAGTACCTCCACTCCCACTCAGGGCTCAGAACGGCGTCCAGCATCGCCAGGGCCTTGGACCGATCGCGGACAACCGCGATGGCAGGCAGCTGCTTGATCACTTCATGCACTGACACGCAGCTATCCAAGCGGGGCCCACTGGCACCCGCCCCACTGGCCCCATAGCCGCCCCAGCCTCACAACACGCCGAAGGATGATCAACTTGAACTGTCTACATAAACTCTGACATGGCCTTCGGTCTGTATAAGATGCTCGGCTTCCGCTTCGCCCCGCGCTTCAGCGACCTCGCGGACCAGAGGTTCTGGCGGGCCGACCTGCCCGATGGGGAGGCGCAGGCCGCCGGGTACGGGCCGCTGGAGGCCGTCGCGTGCAACAAGGTGAACCTCAAGCGGATCGCCACGCACTGGCCGGACATGCTCCGCGTCGCCGGGTCGCTCATCACGAACCAGGTCCGCGCCTACGACCTGCTGCGAATGTTCGGCCGCGAGGGCCACCCGACCCCGCTCGGCGCCGCATTCGCCGAGTACGGGCGGATCGACAAGACCATGCACCTGCTTGCCCTGGTCGACCCGGTCGACGACACCTACCGCCGACTGATGAACCGGCAGCTGACCGTGCAGGAGTCCCGCCACCGCCTGGCCCGCTACCTGTTCAACATCAAGGCCAGCGGGCCTGGCCACGGCCTGCGCCCTCTTCGGGACCCGGACGCCGTCGAAGACGACGAGGGCAACGACTGAACCGGCCCGCGACGCGCGGTGGAGACATGGCACCTACCCAGCCCGAGCTGTCAGAACGGTGGTTCGGTGCAGTAGGCGCCGTCCCAGGCGTCACCGTCCCACGCGGGTGTGATCGGTTCGGTCCTCGGCTGCTGGAGGACTCGTACAGCGTCTTCGATGCGGCCGAGGTCAATGAGGCGCCCGGCATAGAGAGGGCCGTCGGATGTCGAGTGCTGTTCGAGGACTGCGGCGGCGTCCTCGGTGCGGCCGGCTTCGGCGAGCACGTCGGACAGGGCCCAGGCCGCGTACCAGGTGTCGCCCTCGGGGTGCGCCCGCGCCTGCTCGATCGCTTCATCGAGCAGGCCGCAGTCGGCCATGAGCGGAAGCCGCATCCGGAAGAATTCCCATTCCTCCTTGCCGCCGCTTCGCGCCTTGAGGGCATCGAGGTGGGCCAGACCGTCCCGAGGCCGGCCGTGGTCGGCGTACAGGGTGCAAAGAGTGTGGACAATCCAGTCCTCCGCGCCGCCGGGCCGTTCGGCGAGCGCGCGCATCACCTCGATCGCCTCGTCGCCCCGTCCGTGCCGGACCAGGAGCTCGGACAGTGATACAGCCACATGCCACGTACCTTCCGGCGTAGCACCGAACGTGCGGTAGGCGGCGATCGCGCCTTCCACGTCACCGCCTTCCTCCAGCACTTCGGCAAGACGCTGCACGGCGCGCCCGTAGTGCCCGGACGCCGCGTACGCACGCAGTTCCGTGATCCGACCATGCCTGGCCAGCAGGTCGGCCAGCTGGTCACGGTTGTAGACGGAGGTGAGCAGCTGGCCACGGCCGTTGACGGAGGTGACCTCGCGGGTGTGCAGCAGGGCGATCGCCTCCTCGATCCGGCCCTGGCGTTCCCTGATCGTGGCGAGCAGACCGACTGCGTTGAACGGTTCCATCCGGAGGTTGTTGCAGTCCGGGTCGCTGCAAGCGGGGACCGCCGCTTCTACCCGGGCCTCCAACAGGGCCGCCGCTTCCTCGTCCATGCCCGCCGCTTCGGCGACGTCGACCAGGCACTCGGCGAGGAACCCGTCCTGGACCCCGGCGCGCAGCAGCATGAACGCCTCGCCGCTGCGGCCGTGACGGGCCAGCAGGCGCGCGAAGAAGACCAGCGCCAGCCGGTCACCGGCCTCCGCGTACGGGCGGGACAGCGCGATCGCCTCATCCACCCGACCCCAGCCCTCCAGCAGCTCCGCCCGGGCTCGGGACGCCGGCCACCAGTTCGTGGCGATGTACGGAGCGAGCACCTCCAACGCCTGCTCGCGCCGGCCCCGATGCCCGAGCAGCCGTGCCCACTCCAGCGCGCAGAACCACTCCCCGCGGCCGGCCTGAAACTCCACTTCCCGCTCATGACCGAGTTCGAGAAGCCGCGCCACCAGCAGCGGAGGAATGCAGCCCGTCAACGTTCGGGCCCGGTAGTCAAGATCAGCAGCGTCCACAACAGCGCACCTTAGCCCTCACCACCGACACGGCCCGCACGTCGGAGCCATCGCACGGGAGGGCAGGCGTCAAAAAACCTTGGTTTCCTGAAGGCTCGGCACCCGGCCGGCACCGTACACCGTGATCGACAGCGGCCCGTCCCCGCTTATTCACAGAGCAGTTCGGTGGTGACGAGGGCTCGACGGCTGAAGAGATCGAGGCGGGGATGCTGGAGAAGTCGAAGGAGTACGCGGCGGCGGGCAACCGTGTGCACCTGCCGCTCGCGGAGACGGGCGGCAGGTCGGCCGCCTGACCCGGCCGCCTCAGTGGAGGGGGGCCCGCCAGGCCACCAGTCCCGGCCGGCCCGCCTCCGCGAAACCCACCGCGAACGGCTTGTCGCCGTCGTCCGTCACCAGGTGGATGCTGCACTCCGTCACGCTGTCGCCCGGCGGGATCATCCGGGCGACCCAGTCGGACGGACAGCCGGGGATCTTCGTGTCGAAGACGAAGGGGGCCTTCCCCCGTATCTGCCGACCGCCTTCGGTGAGCAGGCGGACGCGGTCGGCCTGGTCGGCGTAGAGGTCTTTCGGCCCGGTGTTGGTGTAGGTGACCGACACGTAGTACGGGACGCCGCGTCGCTCGTTCTCGTTGAGGTCGAGGTCCAGGCCCGCGAGGTCGGCCGCGCTGCCCCGGCGTACGGAAACCAGCGTGGCGGGCAGTTCGAGGACGCCGTCCTCGCGGGCGTCCCACCGGACGCGGACGATGTCGCCCGGCTCCGCCAGCCCTGCTGACGCCGCCTCGAGGCCGCCCTCGACGGGCCAGGTGGCGACCGCGCCGCCCTCGTCGAGGTAGCCGTCGGCGTTGTGCGTCAGCGACAGCACGCCGACGCCCTTGGGCAACGCGTAGGTCACGCAGGTGCTGTACGAGTCGCCGGGCGCCAGCGTCTTCGGCGCGGTGTCCGCGCAGGGCAGGTCGACCCCGCCCGGCCTGCCGCCGCTGACGTAGACCTCCTCCCCGCGCGCCCAGTCGGTGCCGTTCAGGGCGAAGTTGCTGTCCACCATGTAGGCGGCGGGGATCTTCTTCCGGCCGGTGTTGGTGACCTTGAAGGTGAGGTAGTGGGGGACCATGCCCTTCAGCTCCTCGTCCACGCGCGCCCCCCGCATGTCCTCCTTCGAACCCCGGACCAGGCTCTTGACCGTGACCCTGACCTCGTACGACCGGTGGTCGGTGTCCGTGTGGACGACGTCCCGTGCGCCGGTCCGCACCGGCAGGTCCGTCCAGGAGGCAGGCCTCTCCGCGGCTCGCTCCACGGCCCCGCCCGCGCCCTGTTCCCCCGTGCACCCGGCGAGGAGGGGTATTGCCGCCGCGCCCATGGCGGCCTTTCTGATGTAGCTGGACAGGCGCATGGACTTCCCTTGCCGCACGATGATCCGGATCCGCCGGAGGACTGACGCATCGTAGGACGTCACAGCGGAGGCGGATGCGGCGGGTGGAAGGCCCGGTGCGGTTGCTTTCGCTTCTGGCCCCCTCAGCGAGAGTCTGGCCGAGCCGCAGGACCACGAGAGGCTGGTCGCGTTGCGCGCTCAACGCCGCCGCGCTCGTACGGCTCCACCGGAGGAGGCGCCCGAGACTGGAGAGGCCTCCGCCTGCTGAGCTGCGACCTCGCGCGCAGTTCGGGCCAGTGCTGTCCGCGCTTCTGCTCGGAGACCTTAGTGCCGCATCAGGCCGATTCGCTGCGTTGTGACGTGCTGCGGCACGTGTGCGGGGCACATCCTGCGGCTTGCCGACGAGCCCGGCTACCGGCGGCAGATCAAGACGCAGGCCAATCTGCAGGAGGGCCGCCACGCGCTCGCCCGGAAGATCTTCCACGGTCGAGCCGGGCAGCTCTACCAGAACTACCAGGACGGCATGGAAGACCAGATCGGCGCGCTCGGCCTGGTCCTCAACGCTCTGGTGCTCTTCAACACCCGGTACATGGACGCAGCCGTCGCCCAGCTCCGCGCCGACGGCTTCGACGTCCGCGACCAGGACGTGGCCCGGCTCTCCCCCGTTCGTGCGCCACCACGTCAACATGCTCGGCCGGTACTCCTTCCAACTCCCTGAGCTGCCCGGTGGCCTGCAGCCCCTGCGCGATCTGAGCGCCGCCGACGAGACGTGATCGTGGGCGAGCAACCGTCCTCCGTCCTCCCCGGGCCAGGCGGGTCCGTATCGTAGGCGCGAAGGTTGCTCACATGTTCGGGGGTTGGGTGCACATCGCAGATCACGTCAGGTGGGACCGGGGCTTTCCGGTGAAGTACCTCCTGGTTCAGGAGGACGACGATGGCGTGGAACAGCTCTGGGGGAGGTGCGCCGGCGTCGAAGGGTTGTTCGCCGACCCGGTCCCGCGGCCACGGGAGATCCTCACCCTCCGCGGATGCCGCCCCGACGGTCTCCTGAGCGAGGTCATGGCCGAGCCCGATGTCTCGCTACGGAGTCTGGGCGACGTGTGCGTCGAGGTCTGGGACGACGAGAAGCCCGTGCAGTGGTGGACTCTCGTCGATGCGGTCGTGGTGGCTCATCAGCCCCATCCGGCCGACCCGGAGCGGTACGACATCGTCCTCGTCGCCGGCGTCAGGAGCGAGGAGAGCTTCTTCGAACTGCCTGCCGCACCGCGCTTCGAGCTCTTCGCGGGAACGACGGTCGCTGCGGCAAGTGCAGGCCGGTGCTCCGCCGTTGACGGCCTGTTCAAGGCGCGAGTGGAGCCGGCCCCCGTTCCAATGGAGCTGATCGGCTGCGAGCCTGCGGAGCCCCTGCTCGCGGCGCTGCGGCGACCTCGTCGGTCGGAGCGCGACTGGGCCTACCTCCTGGTGCTGGATCGGCATGGTGCCGTGATGGCCTCCCGCACCGTGGGCCTGGCCATCACCGGAGCGCGACCATCCGTGCTCGGCGGCACGCTCGTCGACATCACCCTCACTGATGGTGGAGACGATCGGCCATCACCGGCGGCCCGCCCAATCTGGGCGCACTGGTATCAAGGCCCGTCGGCAGAGCCCAACATGTGGGCACCGTACGACTCGCGGGGCAGGGCCGCGTGGCTGGACCTCACCACCCGTGCCTGGCGAGTGCCCGCACCCCGACCGGACCACTCCGGCGGCGAGTACCACCTCGACGGCCGGTTCGTCACGGACGTTCCCGGGCTGCACTGCGCGATTGCCGAGGCCCTGCTCGGACCTGGCCGCTACTTTGGGCGGGAGTGGAACGCCTTCAAGGACTGCCTGTGCGGTGGCTTCGGAGTGGCCCCGCCGTTCACCCTGACCTGGCACGACTCCGAAGTTGCACGCCGCGCACTGGCGGACGTTGTGGAGGATCCGGAGGGTCAGCTCTCCTACTTCGAGGAGATCGTGCAACTCCTCGAACGGCGCGGCGTCACGGTCATGCTCCGGTAGGCCGTATGCGCCGAAACGACTACGACTCAGAGACAGGCTGAGCGGGCTTCAACGCCTGCTGTTGCCGGGCGCGAGCAGGCTGGTGACCTCGGCAATCGCCTCCGGCGACGGCTTGAAGTAACGGCGGACATTCTCCGTCTTCTTGTGCCGCGACTTCGCCATCAGCATCAGCAGGCTGGCCCCGGCCTTACCCAAGGTGGGTCAGGCCGGAATGGCGGTACTCGTGCAGGTCCCAGCCCGTGCCCGGCCCGCGCACCGCGGTGTGCTCATCAAGCAGCGCGCGGGCCTGCCCGTAGGAGAGACGGGCGAGCCCAGTGTCCGGGCAGACGTCGCGCGGGCTGACCACCTTGCCGGGGCCCGGACGGCGGTGGGTGACGAACACCGGCCCACGGGTGCGGCCCTTGAGTAGACGCGGCAGCAGCCGGGCGGTGCCGGCGTCCCAGAACACCGTCTCCAGCACGTAGTCGGTGCGGGCGGCGCCGCGGCGGCGGACCTTGGGCTGGGCGCCCTTGGACTTCACCGGGCAGCGGCGGCCGGCCAGGCCCGAGGCCGTCGCTGAGCTGTTCCGGGCCTACATTCGCTCCCGCCAGCACCTGCCCTACGCCAGCAGCAGAAGCTTCCAGTGGCTCTTCCCCGGCCGCCAGCCAGGACAGCCAATGAACCCCAGCAGCCTCCGGGCCCACCCGCACGAGATCGGTGTCCCCCCGCAGCGCGGCAGGACCTCCGCGATCCGCCAACTCGTCCTCCAGGCCCCGGCACCCGTCATCGCGAAGGCACTCGGCTACCACGACAAGACAGCCACCCGCCTGGTCACCGAAGCCGGAGGAACCTGGAGCCCATACGCCCCCGATGACCACACGCGGTGACACCCGTCAACCCGCAGCGGAATGCAGGGCTCCTCGGGTTGTGCAGACGACGTCAGGTCAGCCGCCCTCGAAGCCCCGAAACGCGCCCGATGCGTCCGCAGCATCGGCGAAGTCGGCGAAGTCCATGTTGGCGATCGTCAAATTGGCGGAGACGTTGACATAGCAACGAGGTGCAACACGGAACGTCCGGCCGGGTTCGTCATACAGATCGACGGCCAGGAGGGGATGCTCCTCATCCGTCATGGTGATCGTGTCCGCGACGAATAGGTGGCAGAGCTTGTCATCATCGTCAGCGGCCGCATCTGCGTCCACCAGCATTTGAACGCTTACACCGTTGAACGAACGATCGCTGACATATGTCGCGTGACGGTACTTGTCAGCGCCATCGATTGCCGCTCGCACTGCCTCCCACGCCGCGTCGCTGCTGAAGTCGATACGCAAGATGAGCGAGGTCAGATACTCGGGTTCAGGCAAGGCCATGCTGGCGATCCTCCCACCTGACCGGCCATGCCCGACACACAAGGTCTGGCCCCCTCCGTCTTGTCAGTACGCCGCCAGCACCGCGGCACGAGCCAGCCGTGACTCATCGTGTCCGCTGCATCAGGCGGCTCGCGAATACGCGACACCTCAACATGCGAGCCCACCAGTCTCAACCCCTGGGTCGTCCGGCGGGGCGCGCCATTCGTCCTCGGTCGCGGCCGGCCGGCAGCCCGGGCAGACCGACCGGCGCGCGTCCGTCCCGAAGGCCGGACCCGGGCTGACTCTGCCGTCCTGATACGGGCACTGCTCGTGGCGGCTCAGGGGACGCCTCTCCCGTTCCGCCGGTCTCGTGGGGTTCTCTGAGGACGGCCGGGTGGCGCCCTCGGGCCATCGCCCTGCGAACGAGCCCGGTCCGGTGCGGGGTCCAGGCCCGCCCGGCACGGGAACCCGGACACGCCACAGGGGCATGCGCGCCGCGCATGCCCCTGTGGCGTTCGGGGAACTCAGTTGTCGCTGTTGAAGATCGTCAGCACGCGCAGCACCTCCAGGTAGATCCACACCAGCGTCAAGGTGAGACCGAAGGCGGCCAGCCACGCCTCCTCGCGCGGGGCGCCGTAGGCGACGGCGTCCTCGACCTGCTTGAGGTCCAGGGCGAGGAAGGCCGCGCCGAGCAGGATGCCGACGACGCCGAAGATGATGCCCAGGCCACCGCTGTTGAAGCCGAGGCCGTTGCCCGCGCCGAAGGCGGAGAAGAGAAGGTCGGCGAGGAGCAGCAGGAGGAAGCCTGTCGCGGCGGCGGCGACGAACCCGGCGAACCGCTGGTTCACGCGGATCCAGCGCATCCGGTACGCGATGAGCACGCCCGCGGAGACCGCGAAGGTGCCGAGCACCGCCTGGACGATGACCCCCGGTGAGATGTACGTGGAGACCGTGCTGGAGAACACACCGAGGAACACCCCCTCGAACGCCGCATATCCGAGGATCAGCGCCGGTGTCGGTGTCCGCTTGAACGACTGGATCAGCGACAGGACGAAGGCGACGAGGGCGGCGCCCACGGCGATGCCGTAGGACCGGCCGAGGTTCGCCTCGTCGACGGGCAGCAGGAGCCAGGACAGCACGGCTGTCAGGGCCACGGTGCCGAGGGTCGTCGCGGTGCGGACGATGACGTCGTCCATGGTCACTGCACTCCGGCCGGCCCACGCCCCGGTGGCCGTGGCCGTGTCCGTGTCGGCAGCGGGGGCGTAGGGGTTGGTCCCGTAGCCGCCCGTCAGCCCGCCGCCGACCGCGGTACCCAGCGGCTCGCGCGGGTACGCGCCTGCCCGGCCGGCGTCACGGTTCGCGCCCCCCCAGCGGGAGAAGATCGGGTTGCTGGTCCTCACGTCATTCCTCCTCGTCCGCCGCACTCGCGGCCTGCCGCACAGCGTTGTCGTCGGGGCGCCCGTGGTGGCACACGTGTGACCGTGGAACATCCACCGGGGCGACGACTGCAACCCTGTTCGTCACCACTCTGACAGGTGACGGAATGGGAAGCAAGTTCCGCGGTGGCCTGCCCTCCCCGCCGGGGCAGGACATGCGGTCATTCGGACGGCATGCCCGGTTCGTCGAGCAGTTCCATGAGGAAGCCGTCCCAGTTCAGACCGTCCATCTCCGCCTCGGCCGAGACGATCCGGTAGGTGGCGTCGAGCCACTCCGCCAGCGCCTCGGTGGGCAGCTCGAACAGGGCTTCCACCTCCTGGGACTCCAGGAGCAGCCACGACGAGGGCTGCTCCCTGGACAGCGTCGGCCACATCCGCACATCGCCGGCCCCGCTCATCGACGCCACTCCGCGGTACAGGAGTTCACGGCCCAGGTGCCAGATGAGGCTGGGCCCCCGTTCCGCCAGGAACTCCACCGTGATCACTGCGGCCACGTCCGGGTCGAAGCAGAACTTCGCCCGCATGGGCAGCCGGGTGAATTCATCGAGCATCTGGTCGAGATCCAGGAACAGGGAAGGCACGAGTGCGGGCGCCGAACGCGCACGCAATGACGGCTGATCACGATGCATGACGGGAGTTCCCCTCCGTGGGACGAAGTCTGCGAGCTCCACTCTTCGCCCGGGGACGGACCCCGCACATCGGTCAGTTGACGGTCGAAGGCCGGGGCGACGCCCGGCGGTTGACGGTACCGGGACGTGCGGTACGGATCGCCGAGGATGTCCCGTAAGTCAATTGGCTGCCGCGTCCGGGAGGGCCGGGCGGGATACCGGTCACGCCGGAGCCCTGCTTCCGGAAGTGCGGGATGAATGCCTTGGTGAGTGCGATCAGGCCGAGGACGTTGGTCTGAAACCGGCGGTGGGCCCGCTCCACGGTGGTGGCCTCCAGCGGGCCGGCCCGGTAGCAGCCGGCGTTGTTGACCAGGGCGTCGACCCGGCCGAAGCCGCTGGAGGTGCCGGGCGAGGTGTTCCCTGTGTACGGGATACGGGATGCATGTTGCGGGCTGGCTGTACTCACACGTATGACCAATACGCACATGGTTTCCGAGGCTGCTGAAGCCTTCCAGGATGCGACCGAGGCGCTCGTCGGCGTCCTGCCGAACGGCTTCCACGCGCGAGCCGGCGGCGCCCTGCTGGCGGTCACCGGCTCGGTGATTCCCGCGCTCAACGTGATCACGAGCGTCGCCACCGCACCTGACAAGGCGGAGATCGGCCTGCTGTGCGAGAAGGCCGAGCCTCACCTCCAGCAACTGCCCCGGAGCATCCGGCTGCGGGGCGAGGCGGACGAGGAGCTCGCGGCGATCGCCGCCGCCCGCGGGCTCACCACGCGCACTCAACAGCCCTTCATGCTGCTTCCGCTGGAGGACGAACCGGCCGCGCCGCAGTCCGGCGGGAACTCCGTGACCGTGCGTCCCCTGCGGAACGACGAGTACGAGACCTTCGCCGCGGTCCTCGGTGCCGCGTTCGGGGCGCCGCCCGCGGTCATCACCAGCCTCTACACGCCCTTCGTCCTCGGCCAGGCATTCGTCAAGGCGTATGTCGCCGATGTGGACGGTGTCCCCGCGGCGGCGGGGCTGGCGGTTCTCACCGAGCGGCATGTCGGGCTCGCCACCATGGGGACCCTGCCCGAGTGCCGGCGGCGCGGTCTCGGCCGGGCGGTCACCGAGGCGGCCCTGAGGGACGGGCGGGCCGCCGGCGCCCGTACGGCCTACCTGCACTCCAGCGACGAGGCGGTACCGCTCTTCGAGCAGGTCGGCTTCCGTACCGAGGAGTCGTGGACCTCCTTCACGGCCTGACGTGCGACCCCGCGACCGTCGGCCACCCGTTCTCCTCACCCGTCCCGGTCCGGACGCGCTTCAGGCGGTCCGGCCGGTGAGCGGGAGGTGAGCTAAGAGCCGCTTGTGCGTCTGATCCCACGGAGAGGGACCGAAGGGACCGGCATCCGGGATTGTGGAGCGGTCCCGCATGGTCACCTCCGGTGCCGATGGGATCGCAGGGTCCGCTGTCGGCGCCGGAGGGGCGCTTGCCCAGGGGCCGCTCCGCTCGGACGGTCTACAGGCCCAGGTCGAGGGCCAGGCACGAGTAGTACTTCCACGAGTTCTCGTCGCTGTAGGAGGCGTTGCCCCCGCTGCTCGGCGCGGCCTCCGTCTCTTCGGTCATGTCCTCGAAGCGGATCCGCTCGGGAAGCTTGCCGAAGCGTGCGTGCCGTGCCGCCGTGTCGGCATCCGTGGTGAGTTCCTTGTTCATGACCATGCTCCACTTCGCTGATCGTGGATCGCGTCCTGCCTGTCGCCTTGGGCGACCGTCATCAGCGTGCACCTCCATTCGTCACCTGTCAAGGCGGTGACGAAGGTCACGGTAGGAGTCATGGAAGACGCCTGCGGGGGCGCGCCTGCACACGCACATGCCGGTGCGGCGAGGCAGGCGCGTATCGCGAGTGTGCACATACGTGCGTGCGAACAGGTGACGCGTGGGAGGAGGGCCGTGAGCAAGTGCGTTGCAGGGTGGCCCCAGCAGTTGCTAGCCTCCTCGACGTGTTGATCGAAGTGGACAGAGCCTAGCCTGAGCCCACCGCCTGACGGTCCGGGTCCAGGCTTCACCCTCGTGTGACCCCTTGCCAGGACTCCGGCACGGCGGGCGTGCTCACGTCGCCCATGCCCAAGCGGCTCTGACCTTCCCCGGCCCGTCTCCGCCGATCACTCACCGCTGCGACAGGAAACCCTGTCTGCCTAGAACACCTGCATGTTCTCTGTGTGTGTGCAGTTCTTCGGACTGTGCCGTTCCTTTTCGGTCAGAGCGATGTCATACGGAAACGGAACCATCGCGCATGATGAACAAGAAGTCCCGGTCACGAACACGCCACCGCCGAGCCCACTGGAAGGCGGCTCTGCCTCTCCTGGCGAAATGCGCCAATGCGGACTGCGGTCTGCCGACCCCGCCGCACGCCGCTTGCCAGCACTGCGGAACATACCGGGGCCGTCAGGTACTGCCCCCGGCCGCCTGACGTCAACGGCCTGACGTCAACGGCCTGACGTCAACGGCCTGACGTCAGTGGCCGGAAAGTGATGCCGGGGTACCTGTCGTGCCCCGGCGCAG
Organism: Streptomyces sp. NPDC057565; assembly: GCF_042801455.1. NCBI lineage: Bacteria > Bacillati > Actinomycetota > Actinomycetes > Kitasatosporales > Streptomycetaceae > Streptomyces > Streptomyces sp. NPDC057565. Next base: position 22,800 of record NZ_JBHVFU010000017.1, read on the forward strand.
ATCCGGTCTGACACGGCTTCGACGAAGGCCGGACCCGGCGACCCATGTCCGCCGGGTCCGGCCGCCCGCTCCCGGTGCGGCGGAGTCACGCGCCTTCCTCCCACGTGCCCGGCCATTCCAGGAGCGCGCGACCATGTGCCACGTCCTGCCCCCTGCAGGGCGTCACCACGTGGTCGCGGACGATGACCTGCGGGTTTGTCTGCCGGTGGGCGAGCGGGTGCCCCGGCAGAACGCTGTATCGGGCGTGATCGGGACCGCTGGAGCCAGGGCCGTCCCGGGCGCACAGCCGGTCAGATCAGTCCGCGGGCGGCTGCCCGGACGCCCGCCTGGAAGCGTGTGTCGGCGCCCAGCTTGGCCAGGACGGCGGCGACGCGCCGGGTGGCGGTGCGGGTGCTGCACCCGAGCTGGTGGGCGATGGCCTGGTCCTTGAGCCCGGCGTTGAGCATGCCGAGCAGGACGACATCGTCCGCGTCGAGGCCGTCGTCCCCGGCGGGCGCCGGTCCGGTGAGTGGCTCGGCGCGGTCCCAGTAGGCCTCGTAGAGCTCCATCAGGGCGTCGAGTACAGCGGAGCGATGGATGACGACGAGGTTGTCGTAGGCCGGTCCGGACAGGGGGACCAGAGCGATCCGTTTGTCGATGATGTGGAGTTTGAACGGCAGGGACGGCAACATCCTCGACCGCTCGCCCAGTTCGGCGAGCCGGAGCAGTGTCGCGAACCGCCCGGGCCGTTCCATGGACTGGGGGCAGTAGATCGACCGCACGTCGATGCCCCGCCGGAGCCACTTCGTGGTGATGCCCAGCTCGTCCTCGTCGCTGTGGTGCCGGCCGTGCGGGCGGTCCACGTAAGGCGGTCGGTCCAGGGCCCAGACGTGGCTGGTCACACAGGCGCCGATCTCCTCGATCCGTTCCAGGATCAGCTCACGGTCCGACAGGACCTCCACCAGATTGTCCGGATCGGAGCGCAGTCGGCCCGCCCGGTGGCGCTCGGCGATCCGGTCGATCTCCGTGCGCGCCGAGGCCAGCGCGGTCTCCGCCTCCCACTGACGTCTGGCCAGCAGGGGCAGCAGTGCGGTCTGCGGGTCCGTTGCCCGGTAGTGGCCTCGGCCGGTGACATACAGGAGCCCGAGGTCTTTCAGACGGGTCAGGCACTGCAGGACGTGGTGCTCCGACGTGTTCAGGGAGGCGGCTATGTCCGCGACGGTCGCCCGACCGTGGTCCACACAGCACCGATAGATCTGCTCATCGGATTCGGCTATGCCCAGGGCCGTGAACACGTATGCGTACCTCCGTCGATCGACACATGACATTTGTGGCGCGGTTGGTCATCCGTCCAAACCCGCCAGCAGAGTATCTGGACACGTGTCCGAGGTACAGCGTTCACTTTGCACGCTGCGACGGTGCATTGTTCCGTGTGTGGCACCGGCCGTCGTCACACTCCCCGCTCCCGCATGTGGTCGGGGCAGGGTGAACGAACCGGGTGATCGGCTGAGGGAGGCGTGCGCTGGTGAGACGGGCCAACACCGATGCCGGTCGACTTCCAGCACTTTCCGTGCCGCGGTTCGTCGGGCGGGACCGGGAGGTTGCTGTGCTCGGCGAGGCGCTTGGGCAAGCGCCTGCCGTGGTCCTGATCGACGGTGAGGCGGGCATCGGCAAGACCCGGCTGTTGCGGGAGTTCCTGGTGTCCCCGGGCGAGCATGGCCGTCGAGTCCTGGTCGGCACCTGCCCGGAGCTGCGCGTGCCGTACACGCTCGGCGCGGTCGTGGACGCGGTGCGCGACGGTGTCGGCAGCGTCTCCGGGCTGGGGCTGAGCGGACTGTGCGGCGCGCTGCGGCCGCTGTTTCCCGAGTGGGCGGCCGACCTGCCGCCGGCGCCGGAGCCACTGGAGGACGCGACCGCCGCCCGGCACCGGCTGTTCCACGCGTTCGTCGAGGTCCTCAACCGACTCGACGTGGCGGTGCTGGCACTTGAGGACGTGCACTGGGCGGACGAGGCGACTCTGGAGTTCCTGCTGTTTCTGGTCTCGCGCCGACCCCAGCCGGTGAGCGTGGTGGTGACGTACCGGCGGAAGGAAGTGCCCCCCGATTCGCTGCTGTTGAGGCTGTCCTCCCGGCTGCCCGCCGACGCACACCTGGTCAGGCTGGAACTGAAGCCGCTGGGGATCGGCGAGACCGCCGCCATCGTCTCCTCGATGCTGGCCGACGAGCCTCTGTCGACCGAGTTCGCGGCCTTCCTGCACGCACGAACGGAAGGCATACCGTTGGCGGTCGAGGAGTTGGTGCGGTTGATGCATGACCGGGCCGACCTGATCCGTCAGGGCGGCGGTTGGGCGCGCCGCCGGCTGGACCGCATCGAGGTGCCGCCCACGATCCGCGACGCCATGCTGGAACGGGTGGGGCGGCTACCGCCCGATATCCAGGCAGTCCTGTACGCCGTGTCGGTGCTCTCCGCTCCGGCCGACTACGTGACCCTGAAAGCGGTGACCGGTCTGTCCGAGGACCGGTTCGCGGGGCCGGCGGCCGATGCGCTGGGGTGCGGTCTGCTGCGTGAGGACGGACGTGGGCATTGGTCGTTCCACCACGCCCTGGCGCGTCAAGCCGTGTACGAGGCCATTCCGGCCCAGGAACGGCGTGCCCTGCATGTGCGCGCCGGCCGGGCGTTGGAGAATTCGCCGTTGCCGCCGGTGGCGCAGTTGGCCCGGCACTTCCGGCTGGCCGGCGATGTCGAGGCATCGTGCCGGTACACCGAGCAGGCGGCCGACCTCTCCACGCAGACCGGTGACGTGGCCACCGCGGCACTGCTGCTGCACAACCTGGTCTCCACCGTCGCTCTGCCGGTGGAGCCGCTGGTACGGCTGGCGATGAAGATCCAGTTTCAGGCGCTGCCCGGCTCCGACCCGTACTCCGCGATCATTGAATCGTTGCAGTCGGCCCTCCGGACCCAGGCTCTGACGCCGCAACAGCAGGCACCGGTCCGATTCCAGATCGGCCGGGTGCTCATGGTGGCGGGTGTCATCGAGGCGGGTCGGCACGAGATATTGAGAGCGGTGCCCGACCTCGCGCCGGACTCGCTGGAGGCGGCACGAGCCCGAACCCTCCTCGCCCTGCCTCTCGGGAATGCGCAGCCCGTGTCGGAGCATCTGCGGTGGCTGGGTGAGGCACCCGCGGTGGCGCCGTCGATCCCTCCCCACGAGCGGCTGCGTCTGGTGCAGGAACGCGCCTTCGCGCTGCTGCTGCTCGGTGAGGTGGCCGGGTGGACGGAGGCCCGGCGGATCCCGGACGATACCGCCGATCCGCGGGAGGCGGCGACGCTCGCGATAGGCCACAGGAATGTCGGCGATGCGGCGATGCGGTGGGGACGGAGCGATGAGGCCGGCGCACGACTGGCCAGGGCCCAGGCACTCGCCGAACGCCACGAGCTCCGGGACTACCTTGGGCCCATCGCCTCGAGCCGGGCCCACCTCGACTGGTTCACCGGCGCCTGGGCGGGACTTGCCGGGAGAGCGGCCCGGCTGATCGACGACGAGGACGGGGTGCCGCTGAAGGACCGGTGCGAGGCGGTCCTCGTGGCGGGCTTGCTCCAAGCTGCCGCCGGAGACCGGACAGAGGCCGCGGAGCGTCTACGTTTCGCCGCGCAGGACGACCAGCAACGCATCGAGGCCGCGGCCGCGTTGGCCCAACTGTGTCTGCGCGACGGCAACATCGACGAGGCACTCCGCCTCACGGAGGAGCCGGCCGAGATCAGCGTCGGCACGGGAATCTGGTCCCGGGCCGTCGAGGTCGCGCCGGTACGCGTCGCGGCCCTCGTGGCCGCCGGCCGGCTCGGCCACGCCGCCGACCTGGTGACCACGTTCGAACGGGCCTTGGACGGCAAGGACGCTCCGGCGCCGCAGGCATCCTTGGCGCTGTGCCGCGCCGTGCTGGCCGAATCCGACGGCCGACTCACCGACGCCGCAGGGTTGTTCGCCCGGGCGGCCGACGCATGGCAGGCGCTGCCGCGCCCGTACGACGCCCTGCTCGCTCGGGAGCGCCACGCCCGTTGCCTGCTCGCCGCCGGCCGGCACGAGGCCGGCCTGCTGATCCTGTCCGACGTCTCACGGGCGTTGGCGGACCTCGGCGCCCACAACGACGCCGACCGGGTGGCACAGACCCTGGACGAGCGAGGGCGGGACACCCGGGTGGCGCGGGGTCGGGGCCGCCCCGGCTACGGCAACCGGCTTTCCCCGCGCGAGCTGGAGGTGGCTCGTCTGCTGGTCGGCGGCCGGACGAACCGTCAGATCGCCGAGACGCTGGGGGTGTCGACGCAGACCGTGGCCAGCCAGTTGAAGTCAGCCATGCGCAAACTGTGTGTGACGTCGCGTACCGTACTCGCGCTCAAGGTCGTGGAGTTGGGTCTCGTCGGTGAGCAGGGGCAACCGCCGACGGGCGACGAGAAAATTCCACCGTCCTCGCCCGGACGCGAAGAAAAGCGCGTGAGCGGGCGACGGCTTTAAATCCCGCATCTGACCAATCGAGCCGCAACCGGGATCGGTTGCACACTCGTCGCCATGGTGCCCGCAGAACCGTTTGTACCCCAGCCGGCAGGTGACCCAGCCGTGCCGGCACGCCGGGCGAACGACAAACCGTTACCGGCAGGACCGCCGGCCGAGCCGGCAGACGCCCCCACCAGCCGGAGCGAGGGCGATGCCGACGACGTCGACGAGTACGAACCGCTCTAGCAAGGGGGCGCATGGCCGGACCGTGCTTGCCCGGGCGACGACCTTGTGCTCATCCGCCGTCTGCCCTCCCCAGATGTTCCTCGTGAATGCAACAGGAGATCGATAGATGAAGCGAAGTCCGACAACGCAGCGTCTCAGAACGCGCTTGGGCGCGATGACCGTTGGTCTTGCCGTCTTCGGGGCGATCATGTCGCCCACGGCGGTACACGCCACCGATTCGGCCCGGCAGGCGTCGCACCCGGACGCCGTGCAGAAGAAGGTGTCACCGACCGCCGATGACGACCTGCGCAAGATTGTCTCCGCGGCCGGCGGGACCGTACCGGTCACACTGATCACCGGTGACAAGGTGGACGTCGGCGTCGACGCCGACGGCCGACCGGTCGCCCGCAACGTCGAGAGCGCGGCGCGGCCCGAAGGCACCCCGGTCGTTTTCCAGACCATCACCCACCTGGGCACCGTGCACTTCGTGCCGAACGACGCACTCGGACTGCTCGACGAGGGACTGCTCGACTGGGGGCTCTTCGACCTGACCGAGCTGGTGGAACTCACCGCGGCCGGCAAGACCGAAGCGGCCGGCAAGACCGGCGAGGTGCCGGTGCTCGTCACCTACACCGACAAGAGTGCCGCGGCCAAGGCTCCGAAGCCGGCCGGCGTGACCGGCGGCAAGGCGCTGCCGAGCGTCAACGGCCGCTCGATGAAGATCGACGGCGGCGGCCGGTGGTGGCAGCAGGTAAAGGGCAAGACGGACACCCGCTCGAGCGTCGCCCGGTCCGCCGGGTCGCTGTCCGGGGTCAAGAAGGTGTGGCTCAACGGGATGGCCAAGGTCACCCTCGACACGTCCGTGCCGCAGATCGGCGCGCCTGTCGCCTGGGACCGCGGGTACGACGGCGCGGGTGTGTCCGTGGCAGTGCTGGACACCGGCATCGACCCCAAACACCCGGACGTGGCCGGAAGCATCATCGACCAGGTCGACTTCACCGGCAACCCCAACGGCCCCCGCGACGGGCACGGGCACGGCACCCACGTGGCGTCCACGATCCTGGGCACCGGCGCCGCGTCCGACGGGCGGTACAAGGGTGTCGCCCCCGGCGCCAAGCTGCGGGTCGGCAAGATCTGCGACGACACCGGGCACTGCCCCGAGGACGCGATCATCGCGGGCATGGAGTGGGCCGCTCACTCCGGGTCGAAGGTCGTCAACATGAGCCTCGGCGATGTCCCCACCGACGGGACCGACCCGCTGAGCCAGTCGCTCAACGAGCTCAGCCGCAGCACCGGAACCCTGTTCGTGGTGGCGGCGGGCAACAGCGGCCCGACGAGCGGAACGGTCCTCAACCCGGGCTCCGCCGACGAGGCACTGACCGTGGCGGCGGTGGACAAGCAGGACAAGATGGCCGGTTTCTCCAGCCGCGGACCGCGGGTCGGGGACGGCGCCGCCAAGCCGGACATCGCAGCTCCGGGTGTCGACATCGTCGCGGCACGTGCCGCCGGTACGACATTGGGCACGGCGGTGAACGAGTACTACGTCTCGTCCAACGGGACCTCGATGGCCACACCGCATGTGACCGGTGCCGCGGCCATCGTCGCTGAGCAGCATCCGGACCTGACCGGCCGGCAGATCAAGTCGTTGCTGATGAGCACGGCCACCGACCTGGGCTACGCCGCGACCGCGCAGGGTGTCGGGCGGGTGAACGTCGCCGCCGCGATCGATCCGCGGATCACCACGGCGGGAAACCTGGGCTTCGGCCGCCTGGCGTACCCGCACACACCGCAGACGAAGAAGGTCACCTACATCAACCACACCGACGAGGCGACCACGCTGCACCTCACGGCGTCGCTCTCCTCCGCCGGGAAGCCCGCCCCGGCCGGCCTGGTCAGCCTCAGCACGGATGAGGTGGTCGTCCCTGCGGGCGGATCGACCGAGGTATCGGTGACATTCGACGGCCGGAGGGCCGACACCGACAGGGCCTTCGGCAACTACACGGGCACGCTGAGCGCCAGGGACTCCTCGGGAACCCTGTGGGCGGCCACACCGGTCACCACCTACCTCGAGCCCCCGAAACTTCCCCTGACCGTGAAGGTCGTACCCCCGCCGGGTGCCACCGACATCCGGTACGGCTACGCCACTTTCATACCGGTGGACGACGACGAGATCCCCGGCCTCGGCAGGGTTCCGGCGACCGTCGCCGGCGGGGAGACGGTCACCGCGTCGCTCTTCACCGGAACCTACGCGGCCACCTTCCCCGTCAAGTGGCGGGACGCGTCCGGGGAGTGGCAGCAAGCCACACCGATGGCGCCGGAGGTGAGTCTCACCAAGGCGACCACGGTCACGCTGGACCTGCGCGACCTCAAGCGGGTGAGCGTGCAGTTCCCGGAGACCACCGAGGTCTACGCCATGGTCGACCTCACGACCCGGTACTCGGCGGACCGTGCATGGGTGCTCTCGGCCTCCATGGTGACCGGGTACGACGGCACGACCAACTGGTGGACGCTGCCGACCGAGAAGGTACGCACGGGAACCCTCACCGAGGAGATCACCACCGTGCAGACGACTCCCATCGTCACCATGAGGGCCACCGGCGGCGGTGCTCCCTTCAGCCTGGCCGCCCGCTACCGGACCCCGGACGTCTCGCTCGTAGGCTCGCAGACATGGCTCAAGGACGGGAAGTCGGTCCGTCGCAATGTCTCGGTCCCGATCGCGCGACTGCCGATCAAGGGAGACGTACCGGTGGTCTACGCGGGCACCGGGACCGCCTCCGAGCTCGCCGACACACACGCCCGGGGCAAACTGGTGCTGCTGACGCCGACCGACATCTGCCAGGACACCTGTGACTTCCCGAAGCTCAGGGACGAGCGGGTGGCCGCCGCTGCCGCCGCCGGCGCCGTCGGTGTACTGGTCGCGGCACCGGGTCTCACCTCACTGGGCGGCTCCGCACAAAGCACCGTCTGCGCCGACGGGCCGAACAGCTGCCCCGAGGTCCAGCCGTACGCCGCACTGCCGATCGTGAGGGTGCCCAACGCCGAGGCGGACCGCCTGATCACGCGGATCAAGGCCGACGCCGACGTCGAGATCACTCTCGGTGGCGCAGCCACGCCTAAGGCTTATGCCGCCCATTACTACTCGGACGGTCGGATCGCCTCGAACCCCGAGCGCCGGGTCGGTACGGAGCAACTCGACAGGGTCGACCACCACTTCCACGCCGACCGGCCCGGAGTGGTCACCAACATGGCCTGGACGCAGCTGTCGGATTCCGTGCCGGGCGGGGTCAGCATGTACCTGCCCCGTGCGGCCACACAGCAGACCATGACCACCTTCATCAAACGGCAGGACAACGCCATCAGCCAGTTCCTCACCGCCTGGGCCGACCAGGGAGACGACCCTGTCCTGGTCCGGGACCGCAGTGAGAGCCGGGAGATGGTACTCACCGGACAGGACGAAGCCCACTGGAACCAAGGACCGCTCGTACCGGGCGCCGCGCCGCAGGTGCGGAGCAAGTCCGGAATGTTGTTCGACACGGCAACGCCGTGCTCGGGCTGCCGACAGGGCGACACCTTCTACCCGACCTTCCAGCTGACCAGCAGCGGCGGTGCCCGCCAGGCGATGGCCGGAATCGTCGACAACGACCAACTCGCGGAACTCCTCTTCGGCGCCTATGCCTGTGGTCCGACGACCCCGCCCACCCAGCCGACCCTCGACTACACCTGCGACTTCACCTTGCGCAACCAGTCCGGTGACGAAGTCGAACGCCGTCTGACGCCACTGCAGTTCGACTACTGGGGGCTCCTCACCATCACCGGCAAGCTCGCCGGCTACGACCTGCCGGCGGAATCGGGCCGGTACACGTTCGAGGCCAGGACCAACGGGGTCAGGACGGAATGGACGTACAGCTCCGACAAGCCGGCCAAGGATGACGCTCCGCAGCTCCACCCCTGTGTGGGCAAGGTGATCGGCGACAACCAGGCGGCCTGCCGGCCGGAGCCGCTGACCTTCCTGCGGTACGACCTCGGTCTGGCCCTGGACAACACCGCCAAGGCCGGGGCCACCCATCAGATCACGATCGTCGGCTACCACCAGGAGGGCCTCACCGCCTCGCCCAAGCTCACCTCCCTGCACGTCGAGGCCAGCTACGACGGGGGCAAGACCTGGCGTCCGGCGTCCACCGAGGAAGCCGGGACGGACACCTTCACCGCGACGATCAAGAACCCGAGCCGGAAGCAGGCGCCCGAGGGCGTCGGGCTGCGGATCAGCGCGACCGACAGCCAGGGCAACACTGTCAAGCAGACCCTCCCCACGGCGTACAAGCTGCGCTGACGGGTGCCGCTGCAACGGTGAACCAGCCGAAAGGTCATAGGCCGGGGCGAGACCGAGCTCTCGCCCCGGCCGTCCGCTGTCCCTCGACCACACCCCGACAACCCCGGGTGCGCGCAGCGTCGGCGGCACTCAGTCCGTGGACCACTTCTGGTTGGGGCTACCGGCGCAGGACCACAGCTGGAGCCGGGTGTCTATCGAGCAGTAGTGAACGAAGCCAACAGCACGTGCGCTCTCTCAGCGCGATGGCGATACCAAGCCCAGTTCATAGGCGATGATGACCAACTGGACCCGGTCACGGGCCGCCAGCTTGGAGAACAGCCGCCTCACGTGGGCCTTGGCCGTGGCCGGGCTGATGAAGAGCCGGCCGGCGATCTCGTCGTTGGACAGGCCGCGTCCGATGAGGGTGAGTACCTCGCGTTCCCGGTCGGTGATGCCTTCGGTCGCCCCGTGCCGGGGCGCGGCCGTGGGTTCGGGGCGTGCGGCGAACTCCTCGATGAGGCGGCGGGTCACGCGCGGCGCGATCAGGGCTTCGCCGACGGCGACCACACGGATCGCGGTGAGGATGTCGTCCAAGTCCATGTCCTTGACGAGGAATCCGCTCGCGCCCGCGCGCAGCGCGCCGTAGACGTACTCGTCGTCGTCGAAGGTGGTGAGGACGAGGACCCGTGCCGTGTTCGGGCCGGCGGTGATCAGCCGGGTCGCCTCGATGCCGTCCATGCCGGGCATGCGGATGTCCATCACGACCACATCGGGCCGGACGTCCTGGACCAGCTGGACCGCTTCCGCGCCCGTGCCGGCTTCTCCCAGGATCTCGAGATCCGGGCTGTCCGCGATGAGCACGCGCAGCCCGGCGCGCACCAGCGGCTGGTCATCGACGAGCACGACACGGACGCGGTCAGCAGTCATCGCATCCCCGCCGGCACCGGCAGCCGCGCCGCCACGCGGAAGCCGCCTTCGGGACGGGGCCCGGCGGTGAACTGGCCGTGCAGCAGGAAGGCCCGTTCGCGCATGCCGGTGATGCCGTAGCCGATGCCCGCAGGTGTGGGCCCCTGACCGTCGTCGGTGATCTCGATGGACAGTTCGTCCTCCTGATAGTCGATGACCACCCGGCACTCGTGCGTGTCCGCGTGGCGAACCACGTTGGTCAGGCCCTCCTGGATGATGCGGAAGGCGGACAGTTCGATGTCCATGGGGAGCGGGCGCCGTTCTCCTCGCCACTCCACGTCGACCCTCACGCCGCCATTCCGTGTGGTCGCGACCAGCCAGTCGACGTCCGTCATGCCCGACGCGGGGGCCAACGGCGCCTCTTCTGGCTCGGCCTTGCGGAGGGATCCCAGCATGCGCCGCAGCCCGGCCAGGGTGTCCCTGCTGGTGGTCTCGATGGTGGCCAGCGCGTTGCGGGCCTCGGCCGGCTGGGTGTCGATGACCCGGCGGCCCGTGCCGGCCTGGATGGCGATGATGCCGAGGCTGTGCGCGACCATGTCGTGCAGCTCGCGGGCAATCCGCAGCCGCTCGGCGGTGACTGCTTGCTCCGCGGCCTGGACCCGCACCGTTTCGGCGTGCTCGCGGCGCTCTTGGACGAGATAGCCGGTCAGCCAGGCAAGGGCGAGCATCAGAACGAGGAACACGATGGTCGAGACGAAGACGTCCCGCCCGGTTTGGTAGTAGCCGGCGGCGGCGATCTGCTCGGCGAGCGTCAGCGCTGCAGCGGCGAGCGCGATCCGGCGCGTCCGGGTGGCAGCGATCCAGGCGACGGCGAGACCGGTCAGCAGAGCCTGCAGACAGCCGATCTGCCATGCCTGCCCTGGCGCCATGAAGGGGAACGCCGAGGCCAATTTCGACGCCGCTGTCGAAGTCGCAGCGAACGAACCGGCGAGCATCAGCATCAGGGCCGGCAACGGTCGACGCCGCAGCAGGGGAATGGTCAGAACCGAGAGTACGGCCGGCAGGAGGAGCCGCACACCGGTGGGTTCGCGTTCGTTGAGCACCGCGACGTACAGCAGGATCGGGTAGGCGAGGGCCCCGCACCAGGCCAGGGCCTGCGCCACGGCCGGCCGCAAGCGCCAGGAGAGGGCGGCGCGGGGTGAGACGCTCATGCCGCGATCATAGGTACGGGCCGGTGCCGGGGCATCGGCCTTGGGACGTACGCCCCGAGGCTACAAGCGGATCCTGAGAGTGTGGCCCGCGGGCCGATGCCGTGCGGGCGCGGCACACGGCACCGTGGGCCGGGTGATCGAAGCCAACGAACTGACGAAGCGATACGGCGCCACCACCGCCGTCGACCGCCTGACCTTCATCGTCCGCCCCGGCCACGTCACCGGGTTCCTCGGCCCCAACGGCGCCGGCAAGTCCACCACGCTGCGGATGATCCTCGGCCTGAACGACCCCAGCAGCGGCACCGTCACCGTCGACGGCCAGCCGTTCCGGGGACGCCCACGAGGGCTGCGGCACGTCGGGGCTCTGCTTGACGCCCATGACGTGCACGGCGGACGCACTGCACGGTCGCATCTGTCGGCACTGGCGCACAGCAACGGGCTGCCGCGGCGTCGGGTGGACGAAGTCCTGGAGGAGGTGGGACTGACCGCCGCTGCCCGGCGCCGAATCGGGGGGTTCTCGCTGGGGATGAAGCAACGGCTCGGCATCGCCGCCGCGTTGCTCGGTGACCCGCCCGTCCTGCTGTTCGACGAGCCGCTCAATGGGCTGGACCCGGAGGGCGTGCTGTGGGTGCGCGGCCTGTTCCATCGGCTGGCCGCCGAGGGCCGTACGGTGCTTGTCTCCAGCCATCTGATGCGCGAGATGGAGCACACCGCCCAGCAGCTGATCGTCATCGGCCGGGGCGAGCTGATCGCCGCGGAGAGCCTGGCGGAGTTCGCAGCCCGTGGCACCCGGCTGACCGTGACCGTCCGAACGCCCGAGGTCGCCCGGCTGACGTCCGTCCTCGCCAAGGAGGGAGCGGCCGTCCGCGGTGAGGCCGACGGCTCGTGCACGGTGACCGGCATGGGTGCGGATCGCATCGGCGAGCTCGCCTTCCACAGCCGCGTCCTGCTGCACGAACTCGCCCCCCGCTCCGCCTCCCTGGAAGAGGCGTTCATGGGACTCACCGCCGACAGTGTCGAATACAGCGCAGGAGATGCACGATGACCGCACAGACAGTCGCCGAGCCCAAAGCGTACGCGACCGCCCTCGACTCACCCACCCGGTTCCACCACCTCCTCATCGCCGAGTGGATCAAACTGTGGTCGCTGTGTTCCACCTACTGGGTCCTCGGAATCGGCTCCCTGGCCGTCATCGGGATCAACGTGAACTCCGCTCTGTCGAATGCCGACCGGCTGGCGCATCAGCCCGAACTGCCGCCTGCCCCACCGCCAGGGCGTCCCGAGCTGCCGCAGATGCTGTTCGATCCCCTGGCGTCCGCCTTCGTCGACCCAGCCTGGCAGCTCCTCATGGTCATCGCCGGCAGTGTCGGCGCCATCGCCGTCTTCGGCGAGTACACCAGCGGACAGATCCGCACGACCTTCGCGGCCGTTCCCGCACGCCGTGCGGTGATGACAGCCAAGGCGGCCGTCATGGCGGCTGTCATGCTCGTCCTCGGCACGGTCATCGCCGGCGCCTCGTTCGGCGTCACCCAGGCGATCCTGCAAGATCACCACGGCATGTCCATCGGCGACCCCGGCGCACTGCGGGCCGTCGCCGCATCCGCGCTACTCGCGCCACTGTGCGCCCTCGTCGGCATGGCCCTCGGGGCGCTCATCCGCCACGCCGCGGGCACCGTCGTCGCTGTCGTCGGCGCGCTCCTGCTGCTGCCCACGCTGTTCATGGGCGAGACCTATCGGTGGGTCAAGGAGATCGGCAACGCGATGCCGCTCACCGCATGGCGAGCTCTGGTCCAGAACCCTGGACGGGACTACAGCGTGGACAAGTACCCGGTATCGGTCACCGAAGGGTGGATCGTGTTCGGGGCATGGTCGCTCGTCGCGGCGGCCGTCGCCGTGGCCGTCGTGCACCACCGCGATGTGTGAGCGGACCAGGCGGGTTTCTCGTTTCTCACACATGACCAGTTGCGCGAGTTCTGCGAGAGCCCCGGAGTCGATCACGTTTCCGCAGGTCGCCGTTCACAGAAAACCTCTCAAACTCCAGCGTTCTGCGAGACAGTTCTGACACACTGCCGAGGTAGAACTGACGCTCAATCAAGCCGCAATCGCGGTAGAGCGAAACGACTGTCCGAACTGTGAAACCCCGGCGGGGAGTCCGTGCCGCACACGCGGCGGGGTGGGCGGGTCGCTCGGAGTGGGTCAGAATCCGCGGAAGACGCCGTCGTCGTCGGCGGCGTCCACGAACTCCTCCCAGTCCATGTTGGCCATGGCGATGTTGTTCTCGATATCCAACAGATGCGCTGCCACGACACGGAGTTCGTCGAAGCCCTGCTCCGGTCCGTCGTCTTCCTCGTCCTCGTCCTCGCCCGTCGTCATGACGGCCAGCAGCGGCATCCCCGGGTCCGTCAGAGCCTTGCTGTCCGCCACGATCAGCAGGTCGTCCTCGGCGGGTGCGAGCGCTACGACCTCCTCGGCGGCCAGGTCGCGGTAGGCGGGGTCGTCCACGATGTGGAGGTCGGCGAGGAAGTCGTCCTCGTCCGGGGTGGTGACCAGCGACGGTCTACGCGAGCCCGTCGGCCGCAGCCGGTAGGTGCTCGTCCGGCCGGCCTACGGGCTGCGAGGTGCCGGAACCGGACAGTCCTCCGACCGAGACCGCCGGCGCCATGACGCCGCTGACGCAGTCATTCGACGGATGTGTGCGCCATGTCGGTTCGCCAAGACTGAACAGGCGCTCGTCAACAGCGGCGAGCCCCGGTGCGTGCGGCTCCCGCCCGAGCGGTTCTCCTTCCGCACCGGACGCGCTCACGACCGACGAAAGGCCACCCGTATGCCCACCTTCGCCGACCACGTCATCGGCTCGCTGAACTTCGTCGAGCTGGAGACGAAGGCGGCCGGCATCGTCAACTACGCGACCGAGCTGGACAATCCGCAGCTCGCCGAGGTCGCGGCGGCGATCGGGCTGTGGGCCCGACGGGTCGAGCGGCCCGGCGATCTGGAGGATGCGCTCAAGGGCGCCTTCGCCCACGACGGCCCGGCCCTGGCCGAGGTGATGACCGCCCGCCAGGAACTGTCCGTGCCTCCGGCGATCATGGTGGAGCAGGCCAAGGGCTTCACCGTTCCTAGCCAGTGTGCGTGAGTGAGTTCTGGGCCCACTGTTGCGTACTGGGCGCATCCCGAGCGGTGTTGGATGCGCTGGGTTCCCGCGTTCGCGTCCCGTTCGGTGACGGCCCTCTCGGGGGCCGGTCCGTTGCGGGTGGGCGGGTTCCCTCACGCCCCCGGTCACCTGGTCCGGCCTGGGCGGTCCGATGCCCCGCACGATCGCTCCGGTCGTGCGGGGGCGGTGCCGTCCGACGCCGGATCGGGTGTCCGAGGGTGCGTCGTCCGATCGCGACACCGGCGGCATCGTGACGGGACATGGTGCGGTGCGGGGTGACCAGTGGTTTCTGCCAGTGCTGGGCACCCCACAAAGTGGTGTAGGCGGGGTCGACCGCGACAATGCTCAGGCCGTGTTCGGTGGCCATCGACACCAGCCGGGCCTTCAGTTTCCCGGTCGGGATGCCGGAGATGAGCTGCCGGAACCGTTTGCGGCGGCCGTGTTTCTCCCGGGTCTTCTCGGTGGTGAAGTCGAGGTCTTCGATGCCGATCGCGGCGACACCAGCCTGCTTGGCCCAGTGGATCAGGCGGGTCAGGGCGTGGCGGAGCTGTGCGTCGCGGTGACCGGCGGTCCCGGACAGGTCGAAGCCGAAGCGGTGCGGGTCGCCGACGGGGTTGCCGTGCCGGTCGAGGCGGTAGGCGGCGAAGTGGTCGGCGTTGGTGTCGACACCGATCATGCCCCGGGCGCGGGCGGCCTCCAACGGGATGGTCTTCACGACGGGACGCTGCCAGGATGCGGTGAGGTACCAGCGGCCGCGCTCCGTATCGAGGTGGATGCGGTAGGCCACAGCGCGGTTTGCGGCGATGCGGTCGGCCCACTCCGCACCCCGGTGCGCAAACGCGATCCGGGAGGCGAGGACGTACCGGCCGTGCCCGGCGTTGGCCAGGTGCGCGAACGGGGCAGGCAGCCTGATGCTCACCTCACCGTCCGGGGTGACGCGGATCGTCTCGTTCCCGAACCGCTTCCCCGACTCACCATCCGCCGCGATGAACCACCGCTCCGCCTCCCAGCGTTCCCGCCACTGGCCTTCGGTGAGCCCGGCCTGGGCGAGGTGGTGGCGGGTGTTCAGGAGACGTCTGCCGCCCCGCACCACCCGCACCCGCCCGGCCTGCCACTCAGCGACAACGGCCGCATGCCGCGCCTCCAGTGCCGCGAGGCGGCGGGACTTGCGGAACCACTCACTCCGGGAGCGGTAGCCTCCCGCGGCCCGCTTCGTTCCGGGTTCACCGACCGGGAGAGACAGGCGGTGCCGCAGCGTCCTGATCCCGGCTGCCAGCGTCTGGATGTGCGCCGCCTGGCAACGGCGCGCGAGCGCCCACTGGTCGTGCGTGGCCTTGGTGATCGCACCCGCGATCCTGGACGACGACTCCCTCGTCAGCTCCCGCTTACGCAACGCCCAGCTGTCCGCACCGTGCTCCAGACCGTCCGCACAGCGGGCCCTGAGATCACGGGAAGCAAGCGCACCCTGATGCTCACCGACCGCACGCAGCACCCCCTCGTCCCGGGGAGTGAGGTGCCCCAGCCGGTCCCGGACCGCCACCCCGCAAGGCCCCGGCACCACGAAGGACGCGGCCAACTCCCGCACACCACCCACCACACCACCCCCTCCCGCCAGGCCCGGCACCCGCTGTCCAGCCCAACGAGCAACAGCCGCCAAGGTCACCCATTCGACCCCAGAACCCCCGTTCCCACCCCCACAAACCCACCGACAGGACCACTCCCACACACCACCACTCACTTCAACTCAGCCAACCGACAGCAGCTCACAACCCTCTACGCGATCCGCACCGTCCTGTCCGGCCGGGGCGGAGAACTGCTCGAACTGGTCACCACGAACGTCGCCCGCCGGATCCTGCGCTGACCGCCCGAGCGAGAAACATATCTGTTCGACACATGTGTGCTTAAGCACACCCGAACCGCTTGCCCGAGTCGACCAGCACACTTAATAGTTGCCTCAAGCAATAACATGGAGGTATGTGTGGCCGATAGAGCTCAGTACGAAGAGCTGATGCGGCAGCTGAGCGCCGTCGGATGCGTACGGCGGGAACTGGGCCGGATCCTCCCGGACGGCTGCTCCAGCGGCTCCGCCACGGTGCTGACGCTGCTCGCTCGTGACGGCGAGATGCGCATCGGCAGACTCGCGGAACTGCTCGCCGTCGACATGTCGGTCACCAGCCGCCACGTCACGCACCTGGCCGCCCTGGGCTGGATCGACCGAAGCCCCGACCCGGCGGACGGGCGCTCGCGGATCCTGCGGCTGACCCCCGAGGGCCGGGCCCGGCTCGCGGAACTGTCCGAACGAACCGCCCAGTTGCTCGCCCAGCGGCCGAACGACTGGAGCGACGAGGACGTCCGCCGGCTGACGTGGCTCATGGCCCGGCTCCGGGCCAGCTTCCACGACCCGCGGAGCGACCCGCGTGCCGGGCCGCCCGAGGACGGCGCCCGGTCCCCGCGTACATCCGCAGTCACCACGTAAGGAAAAAGAAACCTCATGACAACCACCCCGGCCGGTGTGCGGGCTCACGCCCACCACGGAGGAGGATCTCCCCACGCGCCGATGACACACCCACAGATCATGCGCGCGCTGTCGGGACTGCTGCTCGGCCTGTTCTGCGCCATCCTGTCCTCGACGGTCGTCACCAACGCGCTGCCGAGGATCATCAACGACCTCGGCGGCGGCCAGTCCGCCTACACCTGGGTCGTCACCGCCTCCCTGCTGGCGGTGACGGCGTCCACCCCTCTGTGGGGCAAGCTCGCCGACCAGTTCAGCAAGAAAATCCTGGTCCAGTCGGCGCTGGTCATCTACGCCATCGGGTCCCTGGTGGCCGGCCTGGCGCCGAACCCCGCGACGCTGATCACCGCCCGCGTCATCCAGGGCCTGGGCGGCGGCGGTCTGTCCGCGCTGGCGCAGGTCGTCCTGGCCGCGATGATCTCCCCGCGTGAGCGCGGGCGCTACTCCGGCTACCTGGGCGCGACCTTCGCCGTCGCGACCGTCGGCGGCCCGCTCCTCGGCGGCGTCATCACCGACACCAGCTGGCTCGGCTGGCGCTGGTGCCTCTTCATCGGCATCCCCTTCGCGCTCGTCGCGCTGGTCGTGCTCCAGCGGACCCTGAACCTGCCGGTGCTCAAGCGTCAGGTCAAGGTCGACTGGGCCGGCGCCTTCTTCGTCACCGCGGCCGTCTGCGTCCTGCTGATCTGGGTCACCTTCGCCGACGACACGTACGACTGGCTGTCCTGGCAGACGTACACGCTGGTCGGCGCGTCGATCGTGCTGGCGCTGATCTTCCTGTTCGTCGAGACGAAGGCCGGCGAGCCGATCATCCCGCTGCGGCTGTTCCGCAACCCCACCATCACCCTCGCCTCCGTCGCCTCCCTCTTCGTCGGCATCGCGCTGTTCGCGAGCACCGTCTTCTTCAGCCAGTACTTCCAGCTGGCGCGCGGCGACTCCCCGACCAAGTCGGGCGTCATGACGATCCCGTTCATCGCGGGCCTGTTCGTCTCCTCCACGGTCTCCGGCCGGATCATCACCCGTACCGGCAAGTGGAAGGGCTGGCTGCTGACGGGCGGCATCCTGCTGACGGCTGGTCTGGCCCTGCTGGGCATGCTCCGCTACGACACCTCGTACCTGTACATAGCCTCCTGCATGGCGTTGATGGGTCTCGGCGTCGGCATGACACTGCAGAACCTCGTGCTGTGCACGCAGAACCAGGTGTCCCCGAGCGACCTGGGCTCCGCTTCCTCCACGGTCACCTTCTTCCGCTCCCTGGGCGGCGCACTGGGTGTCTCGGTGCTCGGCTCGGTCCTCACCACCCGCATCGGCCACTACGCCCGCGAGACCATCACCCAGCTCGGCCCGCAGGACCAGGCGGCGGCCGCGAAGTCATCGGGCAGCGGCGCGCTGCCGGACCTGGACATGCTGCCCGGCCCGGTCCGCACGTGGCTGGAGAGCGCCTACGGGCACGGCATCGGCGACATCTTCATGTACGTCGCCCCGATCGCCCTGATTGCCTTCCTGGTGACGCTGTTCATCAAGGAGGTTCCGCTGCGCGCCTCCAGCGGCCTGGACCAGACCGCCCTGGCGGTGCAGGACGCCGAGGCCGTCGCCGGGGCGCCCGTGCCGGCGACGGCCGTCGACGCCGCCGTGCGGGCCACCGCTTCCGGTGCTCCCGATGCGGCCGGTGCCTCCGGCGCACCCGGCGGCATCGCGGTCCGCGGCCGCGTCCGCGTCGCCGAGAGCGCGCCCGCCCCGCAGGGCTCGGTCACGCTGACCACCGTGGAGGGCCGCGAGCTCAGCTGGTCGGCCGTCCAGGCCGACGGCTCGTACACGCTGGACGTCCCCGGCATCGGGCAGTACGTCCTCATCACCTCCGCGGACGGTTACCAGCCGCAGACGTCCACGATCGTGGTGGACGACGAGTCGGTCGTCCACGACGTCCGGCTGACGGCGCCCGCGGGCTGACCGTGTACGGCGACGGTTGCCGTCCCCGACCGGGGGAGCGGCACACCGTCGCCGTACCGCTCCCGCCCCTGCGTCCGGTCTCGCAGATGCGGCATGTCCGTACGTGGTCCTCGTACGACGTGCGTGCTTGCTCAAGTGGGTCCTGACCCAAGGGCCGTCCCGTAATTCCTGGCGGGCGCGCGACGACAGCTACGGCACCTCGTCGCGTTGTCGGAACATCTGAATACATCCAGTATGCGGACGTCCCTCCGCCTTGCGATGCACCTCCGTGGAGAGTTGTCCCAGCGGCTCAACGGCTCCCATCTGATGCGGGGTTCACGCTTCAGGGCGAGAGGCTGGCCGTACCCGGCACCGTGCGTGCTGCTGCACGTGTTCACATGCCTCCCGTCGGACGACTGTCACTCATTCCGGACGGTGCCATGCGCAACGCCCTCGATGCCGGCCGGGGGACGACGATGAGGGTCTCCACGGAGTCGTCGACAAGATGAAGCGACCCCTGGTGAGCACCCGTCAGACCTGTGTGACACCTGCCCAGTTGGCGCCGCTCCAGGCACACGTGAGACTCATTGAGAGGGCTTCTCGCTATGCCGGTTGGGCTTCGCGACGGATCAGCCCGGCCCGTAGGACGTTGAGAGCACCGACGGTGTCCGCGTGCGCGCTGTGGCCGCAGGCGACGCAGTGGAACTTTGCTTGTGTGGGCCGGTTCTCCTTGGTGGTATGCCAGGATCACATACCAGCGCTTGCCCTCACGCTTGACCGAGACGGTTGTGACATGGCCGACCACGGGCCGGTGCTGGTGCAACTTGACGTGCCCGACACCTTGCAGGCGGACGCGGGCCACCGGGTCGTGCGGGGTGGCATCCCAGCGGCAGCCGTCGCCGTCCTTGGGGAACGCCACCGTGTCGAACCGGCCAAGTCCACGAAAGCGCGGGTATCCGGGCTTATCTTTGGCCTTGATACGGCGGAAGAACGCCGCGAACGCCTTGCCCGGACGCCGCAGCGTCGCCTGTTGGCTGGAGAACGACCAACGGCCCGGGCGGACGGGGCGAGGCAGGGAGACATCTGTCAGGCGCTCCAGGTGAGTCATGTGTGTTGTGCGGGAGGGTCGTCGAGTACCCGATGGACGGGGGCGGCAGCGCCGCGGTCACTTGGCTGACAGGCCGGTCGGCCCGTGCGCTCGCGACGGACGTCAGGGGCTGGGCTGCCGTGCGGCCTCAGTCCAGTGCCTTCAACGCTCCGGTGACGGCGAATTCCAGGAACGTCCGGTCGACGCGGGCCTGGCCCATCACGCGAAGACCCTGGATGAACGTGATGAAGAAGCGGGCCAGTTCCACCGGACTGTGCTCGCTGCCCAGTTCTTCCCGGTCCCTGGCGCGTTCCAATGCCCCGGTCAGCACGGACTCCATGGCGGTCATGGTCGCGTGCGCCTGCTCCGCCGTGCCGTCGTGGGTTGCACGCTCGGTGGTCGCGTTGACGAGCAGACAGCCGTGCTGCCGGTCCACCGCGTCGGTCGTGACCATCGCGATCAGGATTCCTCGCAACACCGTACGGATGCCGGCACCGGCCCGGACGTCCCGGTCGAGAGCCGCGACCAGATCGTCGCAGTAGCGTTTCAGGGCCTGTGCGTAGAGGCCGTCCTTCGAACCGAACGCCGCGTACAGGCTGCCGTTGCCGATTCCCAGCAGTTCCGTCAGCTGTGGCACCGGCGTGGAGTGATAGCCCTGTCTCCAGAACAGGCGCATGGCCTGTTCCACTGCCACGTCGGTGTCGAATTCACGAGGGCGTGCCACAGCGAGATCCTTTCGTCGGCGAAGTCCTCGGGCGTGCGGGAAGGCGATGGTCAGGGCCCGAGGCGGGCGGGGCGTCCGGTGGGGTGCCCGCTCGATCTGCCGGCCGGGGGTTACTGGGGGTGTGGGAACGGAACACCGTTCTGACTCTGGCACGGCGGCTCTCAGCGAGCATGAGTCGATCGACTGTAAACGTGAAGCCGCCGGTTGATTTCGTTGCTTGTGCAGGTTTGTAGGTGAGTTTCGGATTCGGCGAACATTACGTTGAGGATGCTGCCCCCTCTCGACGGCAGTGGCGGGCGCGTCAGGTGGGGTGCCCTTCCCACGTGTCATCGCGGGCCGACCGGATTCGAAACTGCTCACGCAATGTATGCCGCCTCATCTCACGCACGGTCTCCTGGTGGCGAGAAGGAGCGGGATCCTGCACGAAATGTGGGCCAGAACCTGCTGCCCACCCATGGTGTGGCCATCCGTGGCACGATCGGGTTCCATATCGATATGACCAGAGGCATGTCTGGCCGGGTGTTCTGCGGTTAGCCTCGACGACATTGACGGCAACAGTCCGAGGACTAACATGCAGGAGCACCTGAACCCCCCTCTGGAGCCCGGTAGCGCGCCCCGGCACGCGGCTGCCATAGTCGCGAGCGCGGCCGACATCAGCGGTGCGGAACTGGATTACAGCCCCGAGAGCATCGATCTGGTCGAGGACATAGTCGACGGCTTCCGTGCCGAAGGTGTCACGGGCGAGCACATGGCCGAATCCCTCATCGCGTTCGGTTGTTACATCGGCGAGATACTGACCCGTCACGTCGGAGGAGCCTGGCGGCAGGACCCGATGGTCTCCCCTATCGCCGTCCCCCTCGTCGTGGAACTGCCCGACGCACGGGAATGCCGGCCGATCGACTGGGTCTTCCGCCGGCTTGAGTTCGGAGCCGACGTCAGTATTCGCGACCTCTACGCGGCGGCCGACGCGGGAGACGGCCCCCCGGACGAGCAGACACGGACGTGAGGACGTGTGCGCGGATGACAGGCGTGTGTGGGTGAGGCGCCTGAGTGTGTCTCCTGACATACATGTGTGACTGGCAGGCAGGCGCGAGCGTGTCCCCGAGTCGCGCCGGCCTCGGGAGCCGGCGGCGTGGCAACGCTCTCGGAGCCGGGCACCGCGAAGGGGACCCGCAGACAGGCCCGATCTCGCGTACAGAGCCGGTGGTTCGGATGACCGGGATGCCTTCAGCCCCCGTGTTGGTCCCTCAGCACCTGGGTGAGCTGCGCCCGCGCCGTCACACCCAGCCGGGGGAAGATGCGGTAGAGGTGCGTCTCCACGGTTCGTGGTGAGAGACCGAGCTGTTCGCCGATCTCACGGTTGGACAGTCCACGGCCGGCGAGTTGGGCTATCCGCAGCTCCTGGGCGGTCAGAAGGCCAGGGGCCGCGGCGGGCTGACGCGCGTCCGCGGCGCCGCCCTCCGGGCGCTCGACGGATGCCCGCGGCTCCTCGGTGATCCGCCCGGTGCGTGCCTCGGCGCCCATCTCGGTGAAGGTGGCTGCCGTCCGGAGCAGGGTGGCACGGGAGCCGGCGTACCGACGACGGCGCCGCAACCACCGCCCTTGAGCCAGGTGCAACGGCGCCTCCAGGACGGGCCGGTGGGACAGGTCCCCGGCAAAGGCTCGTGCGAACAGGGCCTCCGCGTCCCGGTCCAGGTCTTCGCATTCGGCGGGTTCCGACGTCGCGAAGCCCTGCCTGACGCCACCGATCCGTGGCGCGGCCGACAGGAGCGGAGGAAGGTCTCCCGCCGGGCGGAGCGCCGCCGCCAGAAGCGGATCCCGTGTTCCCGAGGGAAGGCGCGTGGCACCCGGCGCCATGGCGGAGACCGGCCGGTAGGACCACGCCGACGCGTAGGGCAACGCATCCAACTCGGCGGACGGGGCCGCTGCGAGCGGGCCGAGGAGCGTCTCCGGAAGACCGGCGACGGAGACCTGACGCGTACGGTGCGGGCGCGCGCTCATCAGCAGAGCCGTCGGGTGGCCCTCGGTCCGACGGGCGACGAAGGAGAGCACGTACCCGCCGGGCTCGTCCCGTGCGTCCCGGTCGTCGACGGTCACCAGCAAGGGGCGCACGGCGCCCACCGACTCCAGGAGGCCGAGAACGGCGAAGGACAGCCGCGGCAGGCCGCCCTGGTCGGGGGCGGTGCCGACCGGCAGCATCTCCACGGCTTCCAGCCGCCCCGCTGCCAGGGTCCGGCCAGGGTTCTTCAGGACCGGCCGGAGAATCCGGAGCAGACCGGCGAGGCCGGACGGGTTGCTGCTCCGTACGCCGGCGCAGTGCAGCACGCGCATACCGGCATCGGCGGCCGACCCGGCGGTGGCTTCCAGCAGGGCCGACTCGGCCGAACCGGCGTGGCCGCCAACCACCCGGGCCGCCCCGTGGACCGTCACCCCGCGCAGGAGGTCCCGGCGCGCCCGCGGCTCCGGATCACGGCCGACGAGCCAGGGGCTCCCCGGCGCAGTCATGGGAAGAGGGGCGACGAGCGAGAGCGTGTGCTGACCCGCCTTTCCGGCGGCGGGAGGGGAGAGCCTGGTCTGCATGTTCATCGATGCCCCTGTTCCGCGGTGAACGGTCCCCTCCGACCCAGGGAGCGCCCTTTTTTGTCTGCACCCATCCCAATGGAGAGACGCCGGCAGAACCAGGCAGTTCGCGTGCAGCTTGCCACCGCGGAGGGGAGAAGCCGGTTCAGGACAGACGACGGGCGGCGTCATCCCGGGGCCTGCTTCGCGCGGACGGCCGCGGATGCGTCGGACGGCGGCTGTCATCGCAGCGGCGCGTCACCTCTCAGTGGGCCTCGTCGAGCGCCCCGGCCCTGGCCCGCATCTCCTCGGTGCGCGGATCGCCGATCGCGCTCAGGAGCCGGGCGGCTCGTGTCCAGCTCTCACGTGCTTCCGCGTCGTCTCCGCGTTCCAGTTGGGCCGACGCGATGTGATCCAGCACGTCGGCCTGGTTGTAACTGTCGAGAACCTCTTCGTACAGACGCAGGGACCTGCGGTAGTCCGCGATCGCGGCATCGAGCTTGCCCAGGCGCTGCCGGGCATACCCGATGCTGTCCCAGGTCGCCGCCTCGCTCCGGCGGTTCCCGGCCTCCCGCAGCATGGGGAGCGCTTCCTCGCACATGGCGATGGCCTGCCGGTGATCGCCGAGCAGCGTCAGGTACCAGCCGACGGCGTTGAGTTCGCGAGCCTCGCTGCCGCGGTCCCCGAGCGTCCGGAAGAGCGCCAGAGCCCGCCTGGCATGGTGCAGTGCCTCGGTGTGGCGCCCCTGCCGGCCACGCACCCAGCCGATGCTCCGCTCAGTGGCGGCCTGCTCCGCAGGGGTCAGCCGGTGCAGTTGGCCAAGCATCAGACCGACCTGCTCCTCGGCCTGTTCGACCTGGCCCGTCTGGGCCAGTGCGCGAGCCAGGCTCGAACAGTTCCTGGCGATGGCGGTCGGATCGTCCAGTACCAGGGCCGCGTCCAGACCGATCCGCTTGGCCGAGATCTCGTCGGCCCAGCGGCCCATGATCGAGTAGTAGCTCACCCAGTCGTGCGTGAGGTACATGCGATAGCGCAGCAACCGCGGATCGTTCATGGAGCGCAGGGCGGCCGCGACGGTCGACTCCTCCTGACGGAACCACTCCAGCGCCTCCTCGCGGGTGTCGACCACGACACTCGTCACATCCTCGGCCGAGGGGGCGGGCACTTCGAATCCGGGGCGTCGGTCGAGAACACGCGTGGCCGCGTGGGCGTTGTGGCGCAGGTAGTCCAGCAGACGTATCTCGGCCCGCAAACGGTCGTCCTTCTCCTGCTCGACGAGCTCGGTGCCGTAGACCCGTACCAGGTCGTGCAGCACGTATCGGCCCTCCGCGTCACGCCAGAGAAGGTTCGCCGAGGTCAGCTCCCGCAGATGCCGCCGGGCCGCGGCCATCCCGGTCCCCGCGAGCGAGGCGGCGGCCTCCGCCGACACCGACGGCCCGGGGCTCAGGGCCATATGCCGGAAGAACCGTGCGGTCTCAGGCGTCAGGGCCCGGTAGGACCAGGAGAACACCGCGCGGACATCGTCTCGTCGGCCACCCGCGGACAGGGCGTCCAGCCGAGGCCGGGACTCGCGCAGCTCGCGCACCCCGATCCGCAGCGGGACCTGCGGAGCAGCGCTCAGCTGCGCACCGACGATCGCGACCGCCAACGGCAGAAAACCGCACAGCTCCACCAGCTCGGATGCCGCCTCCGGCTCCGCCCGGCATCGTTCCTCGCCGATCCGCGCGGCCAGAGCCGCCAGCGCCTCCTCACGGGTCCACACGTCCAGACTGAGCATGGAGGCGCCCTCGGTCACAGCCAGACCGGACAGCTGATTGCGCGAAGTGATGATCGTCAGGCACCCCCCGGAGGCCGGCAGCAAGGGCCTGACCTGCTCCGCGTCCCGTGCGTTGTCGAGTACGACGATCAGCTGCCGGGACATCGTCTGCTCCCGGAACAGCGCACTGCGCTCCTCGGTGCCGCTGGGTACGCTGCCGCTGGGCACCCCCAGCGCACCGAGAAACCCGCCCAGGGCCTCACCGGGGTCGAGAGGCTGTCCGGAGTCCTCGAAACCGCGCAGGTTCACATACAGCTGCCCGTCCGGGAAGTGGTTCGCCACCTGATGCGCCCACCGCACGGCGAGCGTCGTCTTGCCGACACCCGCCATGCCACCGATCGCGGAGATGACGACATGCCCTCCTCGCCCGGCGACCTGCGAGGTGAGTCCGTGGACGGCAGCCAACGCCTCGTCCCGGCCGCGGAACGTCACGAGGTCGGGCGGCAGCTGCCGCGGAACCTGCCCCGTGCGCCGCGCCGACGCCTCCACGAACCGCTGCCGTTCGTCCCCGTCCAGCTCCAGGGCGTCCATCAACTCGCTCAGCGTCGCCTGCCGCGGCAGGCTGTGCCCGCGCTCCATGTCACTGATGGCCCGGACGCTCACCCCTGAGGCCTCGGCGAGGCTCTCCAGCGTCAGCAGCGAACGCTGCCGCGCCTCACGCAGCAGCCGGCCGAACGCCGTTCTGTCCATCTCCACCCCCGAGGGACGTGCCCTGGGAGCCCTTCCCTGACCAGTGCCGTCACGTGCGAACACCGCGAACCTACCAGTTGTGGAATGGACGTTAAAGCAAGTTGTGAATGCCGGAGCGGAGCGCACTCGTGGGACAACGGCAATGCCTCGCAACTGCCTTGAGCACGCCGCCCGGAGCAGGCACCGGCGGTTCTGTGCAGGAGCTGCCCGTGAACGTGGCCGGCCCGACTCGGCTCGCCCGGAGGGCGTGTTCGATCCGGCGGTGCCGACCTCACCGACCCCGTACGGCAGTGGGCGCCGACGGCCGCTGGAATGCGACCGCTGGAATGCGACCGGGCCCCGAGTGCCCGGTGCCGGGCGCCGGGCTCCGGCCTCGCACCGGACGATCCCGCTCGTTGTGGAACTGCCCGGTGCACGCGAGTGCCACCCCATCGACCGGGTCTTCGGCCGTCGCGAGCACGGGAGCGACGTCAGTGTCCGCCACCTGTACATGGCTGCCGACCGTGCTGGCGGCGCCGGCTCGAGCCCCGCCGGAGCCGCGATTACGGCGCCCAGGGTTCATACCTGAATGTTAAAGTTTTTCTGCGCCGGACAGGTGCGATGGCCGTGGTCCGGAGACCGACCGGCTACCCGGCCGAGGACTCCGCGGACGACACGTGTGCGATAGGAACACTTGGGTGGGGGAGGGCATGGCATGGGTGCACGCACTCCGGGCGGCAGCGGCCTGATCGGCCGCGAGCGGGAGCGGGATCTGGTGTCGGCATTCCTGGCCGGCCTGTCCGATGGTGGTCGAATCCTGCACCTGAGCGGCGTTCCGGGCATCGGGAAGACCGCCGTCGTACGGTTCGCCGTGGACGCGGCGGCACGCCAGGAAGTCCCCGTACTGTCGACGTCCTGGGTCCCCGACGAACGGGGACTGCGTTACGCCGCACTGCACGGACTGCTCCGTCCCCGTCTGCCGCGACTTCGTCAACTGCCTCCGGAGCAACGCTCGTTGCTGGAGTCGGCGTTCGCGGGTTACGCCGCGGAACCGGAACCGGAGCCGGAGCACCTGGCACGGTCCGCGCTGCGCCTGCTGGCCCTGGCGCCGGGCCCCGTCCTGGTCTGCGTGGACGACTTCGACCGGCTCGATGCGGCGAGCCGTGACACCATCGGTCACATGGCCCGGCTGTGCGGGCCGACCCAGGTGAGCCTGGTCGTCGCCGAGCGAGCCGCCCCGGCGGCCTGGCTGCCGGCCGACGCACTCACCACCGTTCTCACCCCCCTCCCCGCTGCCGAGGCCCGTGAACTCGTCCACCGTTCCCGGCCGTCCGCGGCCCACGCGGAAGCCGAGCTCGTCCTCGCCGTGGCACAGGGCAATCCGCTCGCGCTCACGGAGCTGTCGCTCGGCGGCAACGGCCTCAGGGACGCGGCCGGCTTCGGCATGCTCCCCGCCACCCCCCGCCTGGCCGACGCGTACGCGGAGGACCTGCGGGCACTGTCGGCAGCCGGCCATGGTGTCCTGCTCACCGCGGCGTTGAGCACCTCCTCGGCCGTCCAGGAGATCCTGGACGCCGGCGCGTGTCTGCCGGGCGGTACGCAGGCGGCCCGGGCCGGACTGGCGGAGATCGCCGAGCGCGGTCTCGTCGGCGTACGCGAACACCACATCCGGTTTCCCGAGCCGCTCATCCGCACCGCGGTCCTGCACACGGCTTCGGCCGCACGTCGCATGGCCGCCCACGCGGCGCTCGGCCAGAGCGTCACGGACCCCGCTCACGCGGCCTGGCACACGGCCCAGTGCGTGACCGGTGCTGACGAAGAACTCGCCAAGCGGCTGGAATCACTGGCCGAAGGTCCCTGGCCGGGCGCCGGCCTGCTGAGAGCCCTGGCAGCACTCGAATGCGCCGCCCGGCTGTCCGCGGACCCGGAACGCCGAGCGGACCGCCTGCTCCGCGCCGCCGAACTGGCGTGCCACCACGGTCTGGTGGAGCAGGCCCGTCAGCACGCCCGTGGCATCGATCCCGACGAACTCGGAGACCTCGGCAGCGCCATGCTGCTGTGGCTGCACGACCTGGTGCCGGGGAATCTGCCCGTCGGCCGTGAACGGATCGCGCAACTGTGCTCCGCGGCCCGTGCCGTGGCCCCGGCACATCCCGTTCTCGCGCAGAAACTGCTGCACGCCGCCGCAGGCCGATGCTGGTGGCAGCAGGCCGGCGCCACCGACCGCGACCTGGTGGTGCGGACGTTGAAGGAACTGCGGACGCCACCATGGGGGACACGCGACATCGCTGTCCTGGCGCTGACCGATCCCCTGTCGGTCAGCCACCTGCCCCTGCAGACATCGGAGCCCCCCGACCCTGACCAACGGCTGCTCCTCGGCCAGGCCGCCCATCTCACCGGCGACCTCGCGCAGGCGGCGGTGTTCCTCCAGGAGGCCGAAGCAGCCGCCCGTGCCGACGGCCGCCACGGACGGCTGCCGCACATCCTCGCGGCGAGGGCGCTGGGCGAGATCTGGCGGGGCTCCGAATGGCGCACTGCTGAAGCGATGGCCGCCGAGGGCCGGATGATCGCCACCGGACTGGAGCACCGCAACTTCGCAGTCCGGGCCATCGGAGCCCAAGGCGTCCTCGCGGCCCTGCAGGGACGGCACGACAGAGCCCGGCAATGCGCTGCGGAGATCGACAAGGCATCCCTGCACCTCGGCCAGGGGCAGCACCTGAGCCTGGCCACCCTCACCCGGGTTCTGACGGCCTCCGGCACGGGACGGTACGCCGAGGCCTACACCCAACTGCGTGCGTCGTTCACCGAACTGCTGACGCCATACTCGTTCGAGCAGTTCTGGGGACTGGCCTTCCTCGTCGAGGCGGCGCTGCCCGCGGGGGAGGCGGACGACGCCAGGGCAGTCGTCGAGCAGATCGATCACCGGACCCGGACAGGGCGGTCGCCCCTGCTCGAAAGGATTCTGGACTACGCCGGCGCGGTCCTGGCCCCGGACGAGGAGGCGGAGAACCGCTACCGCGCGGCACTCGGCGACGGGTCCGAACAGTGGCCCCTGCTGTACGCCATGACGCAGTTCAGCCATGGCGTGTGGCTCAGGCGCCGGCGCCGTGTTCTCGAGTCACGCGCACCCCTCACCACGGCCGAGTCCGTCTTCCGGTCCCTCGGGGCCATGCCCCGCGCGGAGCTGGCGGCCGCGGAACTGAGGGCGGCCGGCCTGGCGGACACCACCGAGTCCGGGAACACCGCGGCCCAGGTCCTGTCCCCGCAGCAACTCACCATCGCCCGCCTCGCGGCCCAGGGGCTGACGAACCGGGCCATCGCAGAGCGCCTTCAGCTGTCGCCCCGCACCGTGGCTTCGCACCTCTACCAGATCTTCCCCAAGCTCGACGTCACTTCGCGCGCGCAGCTCGCCGAGAAGCTGGACCCGCGCTGACACACACAGCCCGCATGCTGCCGTGGGCCGACGCGCGCGGAGGAGGGGCACGCTGGCCCCAGCGGTTGACGGTTCGAACTTGTTGGTCCCGACTTGTCGAACTTGTTGGTCCCGACTTGCCGCAGGGCGGTCGCTGAGGTTCGCTTGGTGATCAGACGGTCGGCTGGCTGGCGGCAGTCGGGTGCGGGATACAGCAAGCATCGGACAACCACCACATGAGGAATTCGACCACGCGGACGACTCACCGCTGCCGTCCCGCTTCCACGGCGCCCCGCCCGGTTCAGGGGCTGTGCCGCTGTCCGGCTCGGCTTTCGTGTCGTGCTGAACGAAAGGGCCAGAGCGATGGCATACGCCGTGCACCACCGTACCGTGGCCGTCGACGGCTTCGAGGTGTTCTACCGGGAGGCCGGTAACCCTCAGGCGCCCGTCGTGGTCCTGCTGCACGGTTTTCCGACAAGCTCGCATATGTTCCGCAACCTGATCCCGGCCCTCTCGGACCGTTACCGGATCATCGCGCCCGATCACATCGGCTTCGGCCAGTCGGCGATGCCGAGCGTCGATGAGTTCCCCTACACCTTTGACGCCCTCACCGAGATCACCTCAGGGTTGCTCGACCGCCTGGGCGTCAACCGGTTTGCCATGTACGTACAGGACTACGGCGCACCCATCGGGTGGCGGCTTGCGCTGCAGGACCCGCAGCGCATCACCGCGATCATCACTCAAAACGGCAATGCCTACAACGACGGCTTCGTCAAGCCGTTCTGGGACGGCCTGTTCGCCTACGCCAAGGCACCGGGTCCGGAAACCGAAGCACCGGTGCGCGGCGCGCTGACCGCCGAGGTCACCCGCTGGCAGTACGTGAACGGCGTAGCCGACCAAAGCCTCGTCAGCCCCGACAACTGGGTCCACGACCAGGCGCTGCTCGACCGGCCAGGCAACGACGAGATCCAGCTGAAGCTCTTCCGCGACTACCCCACCAACGTGGACCTCTACCCGGCCGTGCACCAGTACTTCCGCACCTCCCAGGTGCCGCTGCTGGCCGTCTGGGGCGCGAACGACGAGATCTTCGGCCCGGAGGGCGCGAACGCCTTCCAGCGGGACCTGCCCAAGGCCGAGATCCACCTGATCGAATCCGGGCACTTCGCCCTGGAGAGCCATCTGGAGACCATCACCCAGCACATTCGCGACTTCCTCAGCCACGCCATCGCCTGACGCGGTCACAGGACGCCGTGGCGCGGCCGGCCTCGCGGAAACCTGTTCCGGCCAGGGAAACGAGCAGGCTGCCTTTTCATTTCAGGAGAACGGTTATGCGTCCGATCGTTATTGAGAAATTCGGTGGGCCGGCCGCGCGCACCACGTCTCTCGCGGCGTCCTCCTCCCAGCGGGCGCGTTCGAGCAGGTGGTGCAGGCGATACGGCCGGTCCAGGCCGACTGCCTCCGCGATCGACCAGCAGCTGCCCACAACGCCCGGCATCAGTAACCCGCGCAGGTAGAACACTCCGTTGGCCCGCAGGTCGCGGCGGCGGTATACCGGCGCGAGGTCTGCGGCGAGTTCGGCGAATACCGCTTCCATCTGCTCGGGATCTGTACTGCGCCCCAGTGCAGATCCCGAGCCGTGGTCACCGTGTGCGGGGCCTGTCACCTCCGATACCGCTGCGCCACGGCCGTGAAGGCGGCCTTGGGTTCCCATTCCATGTCGGGGTAGGTCTGTCCCCGGCGCCCTTCGAGGAGTTTGACGATGCCCAGGCCGGCCCGGTCCAAGTCGTTCCTGGGGTCGCCGTCCGGGCGGTGCGGGTAGCCGGGCAAGGCGAACAGGAACACGAACGCGCTGTCCACGCCCTCGGTCTCGAAGATCTCCAGCAGTTCGCTCAGATATGCGGCCTGGCCGGCCTCGTCACGCTCGTATATGCCGTTCAGGCGTACCGGGGCCTTGGTCTGCGGGTCGTACTCGACCACTTCCAGCACCCGTCCACCGCGGTCTCCCGCGCCGCGGTAGGCCGCGGTGCCGAACCCGGTGATGGCGAGCGGCTTCGAGCCTTGGGCCAGGGTGCGCACCGCGTCCCGGAACCGGTCGGCGACCTCGGCGGAGCGGATCAGCTCGAACGTCACCATGTCGAAGGGAGTCCAGTCGACCTGCTCGAACTGGATGGATGCGTAGGTGAGCTTGCCCTGGAAGCGCTCGCGGACCGTGGCCGCGGCCTCGCGGAGGAAGGCGTTGATGCGCCCGCCGAGCTCGCGCATCGCTTCGGCCCGCCGCTCGGGTTGGCTCATCAGCTGCTCGACCCGCTCCTCAGGGCTCTCTCCGGACAGGAACCCGCGGTTCATCACGCTCAGCTCGACCCCTGCGACGAACACGACTGTGGCCCCCTGCTGCCGGAGCCGTTCCGCTCGCTCGGCGCAGTCGCGGAAGAGCATGAGGATCTGCTCCGGATCCAGCTCCAGCGGATAGGGCGAGAACCAGACCTCCAGGCCGAGCTCGGCGGCGGCACCGGCGGCCAGCTCAAGTCGGTCCGGGTCGCCGCCGATGATCTGGATCGCGTTGCAGTGCAGGTCGCCGCGGATGATGGCGAGCTCGCGCCGGACCACCGCGGGGTCGAAGTGCTCGCGGGATATCTGGCCGTGCACGACGAATCCGGTGTCGTAGGTCATTCCTCTTGCTCGCATGGTGACGTCCTCTCTGTCGGTCTCGGTCGGGTCGAGGCTGACAGGAAAAGTGCGTGCACGCAAGTTTGCGTACGCGCAACTTTGCGCGTGCGCAGCCCTGTGTGGAACGCTGACACCGTGACGACACCACCACCAGGGCTGCGGGAGCGGAAGAAGCAGGCCACGCGCGAGGCGCTACGCGAGGCGGCCCTGCGCCTGGCCGTGGAGCGCGGACCGGACCGGGTGCGGGTCGAGGACATCGCCGAAGCAGCCGGGGTCTCGCCGCGCACCTACAACAACTACTTCGCCAGCCGCGAGCAGGCGATCGTCTCCGCTGTTACCGCGGACCGGGAGGCGCGCATCGCCGCGGCGGTCGCGGCCCGGCCCGCAGGAGTGCGCCTGGCAGACGCCATCACCGAAGCAGTGGTCGAGCAGTACACGAACACCGGCGAGCGCGAACACAAGGCGCTGCTGCTGATCACCACCCAGACCGCGCTGCGCGACGCGTTCCTCGATACCACCGCCGGCATCGAGCCCCCTCTCACGGCGGTGATCGCCGAACGCCTGGACGAGGCCGAAGCGCACACAGCCCGCGTTCTCGCGGCAAGCGTGGCCGCGGCAGTTCGCATCGCACTGGAAGGCTGGCTCCGGCCGACCGGGAACGCAGAGGCCGCCGAGTTCGGCGCCGGAGGACTGGTCGTGCCCTCCGGCTCACTGCCCGACCAGCTCCGCACGGCGCTGGCCCCGCTCGCGCCCGCGTTCGACGCCGCCGAGCAACACACCCATCCGTGAAGCCGACTCAACTGGGGCATCCGCTGAACAAACAGTAGATCCGGAACATGCCGATGCACCCGGCCATCATCCTCGGCAGCCGATTCAACGTAGATGGCGCTATGTCAGGTCGCGATCTACGACTGGAGCATTAAGGGCTGTCCCGTAATCCCTGGCGGGCGCACGACGCTCCAGACGATCGCGGAAGAAGTGGCGGCGGGCCGCCTCAAGGCGAAGCCCTCTCGAGTGTTCCGTTTCGACGAAATACACGAAGCCCATCGCATGATGGAGTCCGGCGAAGCAAAAGGCAAGATGGTCGTCGTTCGTAATTGACCTGCTACCTGTCGCCAGCGACGGCCACCCACCGGGGTTCGGCACCGTGCTCCCGGTAGCTTCCCTGTCCAAGGACAGCAATCGACTGAGCTGCTCGAATCCACCTCGGGCCGCCGGACTGCTCTCGGCGCCCGTGCTCCGGGCGGTGTCTGATCTACTGCCTCGACGAACCGGAGGCTGGGAGCAAAACGATGGGTGTTCTGACCGACTACTTCCGCGCGGCGGACGCCGCATCGGTTGTGCAAGCGCTGGAGCAGACGGATGGCGGGTCCCCACTCGTGGGCCCGGAGTGTCCTGTCTTCGACGGAGTCGAAGCCAAGCGCGTGGACCCGGCCGTCATCCTGGCGAAGCTGATCGCTGCCATCCAGCAGATTCCCTGGCGCGTGGATCTGGTCGAGGAGACGACCGTGTGGCCGACCTCCCCAGCCCCCGGCTCGGACAACCTTGAGGACGAGGACAACCCGTGGGTAACGGGGCCTTGGGTGTCAGAACTCCATCCTCTGGCACGGGACACTCTGGCGGCAGTGGGCGACTCCGAAGTGCCAACCATTGTCGCTAGGTGGGTGCAAGCAGAGGAACTGCGCGGAACGCGCGTCGAAGACCTGCAGCCGCTGGCCGAAGAGCTCATCCTGCTCGCCAGGCGGGCTCGCGAAGCCAGCGAACAGCTCTACTGCTGGATGTCTCTGTGAGGCTGCCCGAGCTGGATGTCCGCATCACCCCGTCCGAGCGGACTGTGTTCGCTGTCACGCACCACGAACCGACTGCCTTCATTGTCGAACAACTGGCTTCGACGGCAGCCGACAGTTACTCGGAGGCTGCGGGGCCGCCCGCGTGATGACAAGAGCTGGAACATCCCGTCAAGGGCGCCGTCGGCGTCGCCTGAGGCGATGACCTTCGGTCACCCTTGACCGGCCCCCCGCCTGGCCTCCGGTCAGCTGGCCCGGGCTTGTTCGGCTTGAGCCTTGGTGTGAGCGGGGCGGAAGGACTCAGTCCCACAGTCACCTCGAAACGGCTCCCGCAGCCACGCATATAACCATCCGCGCGAACCACGACACCAAGTGACCCGCCCAGACCGTCGTACGCCTCAGCCGACCGGCTCGTTCCGCAGGGCCGTGGCCAACTGAGCCCGCGTTGTCACGCCCAGCCGGGGAAAGATCTGATACAGGTAGGACCCGATCGTCCGCGGTGACAGGCCGCACTCCGCACCGATCTGACGGTTCGAGAGCCCCTGACCGGCAAGGGTGGCGATGCGCAGCTCCTGCGCACTGAGCAGTCCCGCGGCCGGCGCCGGCCGGGGCACACCCGAAGTGACGGTCCCCGCACTCTCCCCGGAGGCCCGTAGCTCCTCGCTGATCCGCGCGACACGAGCCTCCGCTCCCATCATGGCGAAGGTGGCCGCCGCCTGGCGCAAGGTGACGCGGGAGTCGGAGAACTCGCGCCGCCGTCGCAGCCACCGCCCGTGAGCCAGGCGCAGAGACGCCTCCAGGAAATGGTGGTGGGACAGGTCCATGGCGAAGGCCCGCTCGTACAGCGGCGCGCCGTGCTGATCGTCCGCCAGGACGGCCTGTGCCACAGCGAGTCCGACCGAGACGATCGGGGCGTGCCCGGGCCCCAGATCCCGCTCCAGCTGCCACAGCCTCGCACGTGCCTCGTCCACCGCGTTCACGGCGTCCGCCGCCTCTGCGAAGGGGACCAGGGCGAACAGGGCAGCGGTACAGGGTGAGGGGGCGGCGAGAAGGCGAGCGAGGGTCGTGTAGCCGGCGGCGAAGTCGCCGCTCTCCACCTGAGCCCACCCGGTGCTGACGGCGACGATGTCGTCCATCGCGGCCACGGACCGCCGCGCGACGTCGCGCGCCCGCGCATCGTCCCACGACACCACGGTGCCGGTGCGCAGACCTCGGGTGAGCTGTTCGAGGAGCCCCGCCGCGGTCGTGTGGTGGTCGTGGCCGCGCTCCTCGGCGCTCTCACCGCAGCGCCGGAACGCCCGTTCGGCCTGCCCCCAGTTGCCGGTCACCAGGTGTGACAGTCCCTGCCGGAGAAGTACGCCGGGCATGAGGTCGTGCAGGTCGTGGAAACGGCAGCGGCGCTCCGCCTGCCGCTGCAGATCCAGAGCCTGCAGGGGCGCACCGGTCAGCAGGGCCGCTTCCCCCAGGCGCTCAAGGTCTCGTACGGGCAGGTCGCCGCGCCCAAGAGCGTCGGGCAGGCGCTCGATGACGGCTGAGGATCGTCGCAGCGGCATCGCAGTGGCCATGGCGTGCAGCAGCCGTGGATCGTCCGCCCTGTCCGGCAGCCGGTCGAGAAAGGAGAGGAGTGCGCCCGCGCGCTCGATGTCCTTCGTGACGGTGGGGGCTACGAGCTGGGCCAACTCCAGCGCACTGTCCTGTTCGGCGGCGCCGACGGGCGTGGGCCAGGCGGCCGGATCCGCAGGTCGAGCGGGACTGCTCTCCAGCCGTGTCAGTGTCTCGGCGCAGAGGGTGCCCAGGGGTCCCAGCGGGAGGCGCAGTGCACGGTGGGCCAAGGTCCGCGCCATGCGCACCCAGTCTGCGCCGTAAGCCAGTTGAGCTGCCCGCAGGAGGCAGCGCCCCTGGTCCTCGGGCCTGCTGTACAGGTCGGCGGCGCGCCGCAGCAGACGAACGGCGGTGCCCGGCTCGTTCTGCCGCAGTGCGTGGCCGTGCACGTCTTCGAGGCGGGCGGCGAGTTCCGGGTCGGGCCCCTCCACCGCTTGGGAAAGGTGCCACATGTGCCGGACGGATCCCTGTTTCAGCTCGGCGGCCAGGGCTGCGTGGGCGGAGCGGCAACGCCGTGGACCGGTGCCGTGGACCACGGCACCGGCGGTGGCGGGGTGGCTGAAATGCAGTCGCATTCCGTCGAACATCACGATGCCCTGGCGTTCCGCGGGTTCCACGGCCGCGAGATCCAGGGCGACGCCCCCGAGC
Organism: Streptomyces sp. NPDC057565; assembly: GCF_042801455.1. Taxonomy (NCBI): domain Bacteria; kingdom Bacillati; phylum Actinomycetota; class Actinomycetes; order Kitasatosporales; family Streptomycetaceae; genus Streptomyces; species Streptomyces sp. NPDC057565. The sequence goes on from NZ_JBHVFU010000017.1 coordinate 58,479, forward strand.
CGGGAGGCGGCCGACAGAAGGGCCGGGATGTCCGCCGTCGGGTGGAGCGCCGCCACCAGCAGCAGATCTCGGGTCCCCGCCGGGAGCTGTGCGGTCCAGGGGGCCAGGGCGGCGGCCAGCCGGTCGGACGAGGCAGGCAGGTAGGGAGCGGAGTGGTCGGCCTGGGTGGGAAGTTCGAGGAGGGCGAGGGGATTGCCGGCCGCGGTCGCCAGCAGCTCACGCTCGGTCCGGGGATCGTTGCCCGGACGCGTCTTCGCCAGCAGGGCGGCGGACTGGGCCCAGGGCAGCGGATGGAGCAGCAGTTCGGGAAGGCCCTCCGCAGACGCGGGACGGGTGTGCTGTGGGCGTGCGCTCATCAGCAGACCCAGGGGTCGGCCTGCGGTTCTTCGGGCGACAAAGGCGAGAACGTCCCTGCTGGGTTCGTCCAGCGCGTCCCAGTTGTCGACGACGATCAGCAGGGGCTGGTCGGCGCTGACCGCCTCAAGAGCGCCGAGAACGGCGAACGACATCCGGCCCCGGTCCTGCGGAGCCGGGGCGCCATCGACCAGCAGCGTCTCCAAGGCGTGGAACTGCCGGCCGGTCAGGAGCCGACGCGCATCCCCCAGGACAGGCCAGAGGACCTGAAGCAGACCGGAGAGCTCGGGCGGACGACCGCCGCGTATGCCGGTGCACCGCAGTATCCGCGCGCCGGCGGCGGCTGCCGACCCGGCACCGGCTTCCAGGATCTCCGACTTTCCTGATCCCGCGGCGCCGCGAACGACCAGGGTGGCACCGTCGGTCAGAGCGTCGCGCACGAAGGCCCGCAGCACCTCCAGCTCGCCCTCACGTCCCACGAGCCTCGAATCGTTCACCGGCTCGTACGGAACGGTGGCGCCGATCGACAGCGGGTGGTGGACGGCCTCTTCGGCGGAGAAGAAGGCGCTCTGGGTCTGCGTGTTCATGGGTGCCCCTGTTCCGGGCCGTTGAGCGTTGCCAAGTGGACCAAGGGGGCGCCCTCGAGCCTGACTCCCATCCCACCGGACCCACGGCTGCGAGAACAGGCAGTTCGCATGCAGCTTGCCCCGCAGTCGATCCGGCGTGCCGCGGACGGTTCCTCGGTGGAACGACCTGTTCGGCCTCCGTCAGCCGAGTTGCTCGGCCAGTCCGACGACGATGCCCTCAGGGCCGCGGACGTAGCAGAGCCGGTAACTGTTCTCGTACTGCGCCAGCTCGCCGATGAGTTCGGCGCCGTGGGTGCGCAGGCGGGCAACGACGCCATCGATGTCGTCGACCGCGAACACGATGCGACGCATGCCCAGCGTGTTCGCCGGCGCGTCCTTGGGTTCGGCGCTGATCGCCCGCGGCGTGTGGAATCTCGCCAGCTCGATACGGCCGTGGCCCTCCGGGGCCCGCAGCATCGCGACGTCCTGCCGGTCGGTCTTAGAGGAGCTCCCCCTGGATTCTTCGGGTGAGGTCAGGCGTGGCTGAGGATGACCAGCAGCGCGGTGCCCTCGGCGAGGCTCTGGGTGACGAGCGCCACCTGCCGTACCCGCAAGGCCGGTGCGGCCAGTGCGATGAGCAGTGACACAGCGCCGACGCCCGCACTCCACTCGGCCAGCCAGTTCGGCAGCCCGGGGGTGCACTGCTCGCCGTAGGTGATGCACCGGGAGGCATGGTCCGAGGCCAGCGTGAGGATTGCGGTCGCCACGACCGCCGGCACGAACAGGAAGGCGACCACGGCGGCCCACAGCCGTGTGCGGTCCGTCGGCGACTGGGACTGGACCGGGGGAGCGGGGACGGAAGTGGATGCGTTCATGCCGTCATCCAACGGGGGCGGCCGGCGTCTTACAGCCGCCCAGATACTCAGACCTCGGGAACCGCGTACTCAGGGGCGTCGGCTCCTGTCGCCGACGCATCGCCCAGTCCCTCGGCCACCTCGCCGTCCGCCAGAGCGCCTGCCGCCTTCTCAGCAGGTGGAGTGGACTTCGGACTGCGGAACAGCCTCCGCCTTGGCCCGCAGTGCCGCGGCACGAGGAACACGCAGACCGGTGAGCAGGTCGGCGGCTCGCATCCAGTGCGCCCGCGCCTGTGAATGGTCTCCGAGTTCAAGCAGGGCGGATGCGAGGTGGTCCAGGGTTTCAGCCTGCATGTAATCGTCGTGGACCTCTTCGAGGATCCGCAGCGACTCCCCGTAGCTGACGGCGGCGGCATCGAGACGGCCCAAGTGTTGCTGGGCAAGGCCGATGGAGTCCCAGACGGATGCTTCGCCGCTGCGGTCCTTCACCTCCCGCAGCATGGGCACCGCTTCCTCGCACGTGGCAATGGCCTCCTGGTACTGGCCCAGCATGGCGAGGCAGAAGCCCACACCGATGAGTGTGCGCGCGATCTCACCGGTCCGAGAGAGCCTGCGGGCGATCGCCAGACTCCTGCGCGCGTGCTGCAGTGCCTCCTCGTGGCGCTGCTGACGACCACGCAGAAAGCTGACATTGCGCTCGACGCGGGCCTGGTGCTCCGTGGGCAGCCGCCGCAGTTGCCCGAGCATCATGCCGATGGGCTCGTCAGCCTCGTTCATCCGCCCCGTCTCGACCATGGCGCGCGCCAGGTGCGCGCTGGTCCGCGCGATGGCGACCGGGTCGTCGAGGACAAGGGCTGCGTCGAGCCCGATGCGCGAAGCCGAGACCTCCTCGGCCCAGCGCCCTGCCGCCGCGTTGTAGCCCATCCATTCCAACGTCAGGTTCACACGATGACGGAGCAGTCGCGGATCCTGCATGCTGCGCAGAGCGGTCGCGACGGACGACTCCTCCCGGTGGAACCAGTCCAGTGCCTCCTCGCGATGGTCGACGGTGACATGCACGACGCCCGGCGCCGGTGCATCGCCCACCTCGGAGGGGAAACGCGAGACGAACCGGCCGGCGGCGTAGGCGTTGTGGCGCAGGTAGTCCAGCAGGCGGATTTCGGCGCCGACGTGGTCGTCCTTCTCCTGCTCCATGAGTTCGATGCCGTAGGCCCGGATCAGGTCGTGCATCACGTAGCGGCCCTCGGCGTCCCGCGAGAGCAGGCTGGCTGCGGTCAGCTCACGCAGACGCCGCCTCGCCATCGGCATCTCCACGCCCGCGAGGGAGGCGGCAGCCTCGGCGGACACCGCCGGTCCGGGATGAGCCGCCAGATATCGGAAGAACCGTGCCGGCTCCTGGTCGAGCGCCCGGTAGGACCACGAGAAGACGGCCCTGACATCGACCCGCCGGTCATCGGCCGCAAGGGCGTCCAGCCGCGGCCGAGCCTTCCGCAGCTCACGGACGCTGTAGCGCAACGACAACTGTGGGCTTCCGCTCAGCTGCGCGCCGACGACGGCGACTGCCAGTGGCAGGTACCCGCAGAGTTCGACGAGTTCGGCGGCAGCGTCCGGCTCGGACCGGCACCGGTCGTCACCGATCCGGGCGGCGAGCGCGGCGAGAGCCTCTTCCTGTGTCCACAGGTCCAGGCTGATCGTGGAGGCGCCCTCCGCCGCGGTCAGGCCGGGCAGCTGGTTCCGCGAGGTGATGAGGGACAGGCAGCCGGCAGGGGGCAGCAGCGGCCTGACCTGTTCGGCGTCCCGCGCGTTGTCCAGAACGACGATCAACTGCCGGGATGCGGTCCGCTCCCGGAACAGAACACCGCGCTCCTGGGTACCGGGCGGTATGTCGCTGCTCGGTACCCCGAGTGCCCGCAGGAACCCTCCCAGGGCCTCACCTGGGTCCAGAGGGCGTGAGGACTCCTCGAACCCGCGCAGGTTCACATACAGCTGGCCGTCAGGGAAGCGATCTGCCACCTGGTGAGCCCAGTGCACTGCCAGTGTGGTCTTGCCCACCCCAGCCATACCGCCCACCGCGGCGATCACGACATGCCTGCCGTCCCCGGCAACTTGGTCCATGGTTCCGTGCACGGCCTTCAGTGCCTTCTCATGCCCACGGAACACCGCGAGATCGGGAGGCAGTTGCCGGGGAACCTGCTGCGCCCGCAACGTGGACGCCTGCACAAGGCGCCGACGCTCGCCCTCGTCCAGTTCGAGAGCATCCATCAAGTCGCTCAGCGTCGACTGGCGCGGAAGGCTCCGGCCACGTTCCATATCGCTGATGGCCCGGACACTCACCCCCGAAGCCTCCGCAAGGCGCTCCAGTGTGAACACAGACCGCTGCCGTGCCTCACGCAGCAGGCGGCTGAACGTCTCCTTGCTCATTCCACTCCCTGGTGCCGCGCTGTCAGATGCCTGTTGAAGGGGCGGCGGTGTGCTTCGGAATGTCACGAAACGTAGCAGTTCTGGAATGGAAATTCACCGTGAGTCTCATATGGTGAGCCCACCTTGAGACAAGATGAGGTGTCGCCGTCCGGGGAGCGGGTTCTCCCACGTACGTCGCGAGTACCGAGGCAACACATGTGTCATGCTGCCGGACAACGACTCCGGTTCGTCTCCGATGACTTGCCCGCCTATGTGTGGGCGGCCGGATCCCTCGTCGGCACAGTCCTCGTCTCCTTCTTCCTCGTCGACATTGCTCGCTCCGGTGCCGCCGCCGACGACGTGCGGGCCGGGGAGCGAGGCGCGGTGCGCACAGGCTGAAGTGCGCTGTTGTCCAGGCCGGCATGCGACACGGGTCTGCCCTTCATGTCCTGAGCGCGCCAGCGATGGACCGAAAGCTCCAAACGCGTGCGACGACGTCCTTGACGAGACGGCGGCCGACCGCGTCGCAGCCGGGCGCATCGGGCGATACGCCAGGTGCCTGGTCAGCGCCGAGGACCGTTCTCTTTGCCGCGCCGGATCCAGTGCGCCCGGCGCTGGTAGCGGGCGACTGGCGGGGTGACCGCTGGACCGTGCGACGGCGCGGCCTCGCCGGTCGGTGGCGGGGTCGGGGCGGGCGTGTCGCTGGGCGGGCGGAGCCCTTCCGCCGAGTACTGCGTCGTGGCGATGCTCTCCACGAGCTGCTCTTCGGTGAAGCTCTCCGAACCGGGCACATGAGGTACGAAGCCGATGAGCACCCCGTCGCTGACGACTTCCGCGTCGAGCCCCGAGGCCCCGTCGACGTCCCACAGCGCCTCGATTCCCTCGTCGAGGACGACCCGGATCCCGAACTCGTAGACACCTGCCTCTACCAGATGGGCCATCACGCCACGGGCACGAAGCGCCGACACCAAACGGCCGGCACGTTCCGAATCCATACCGGGCGCACCTCCTTCGAGTACGGGCGCACGAAGGGGACAACCGAACGCAGGCACGTCCCGAGTGCCTCGGAACCGTCCTGGCGAACGGTGGCCGTGCCGGTCACCAGGGCGAACCGGCAAGGATCCCTGCCGTACGGCCGCCGCCTCTGTCAGCTCTCGGTATGCTCCGCCAGGCTCTCACTCTCCGCCCGGGACGGCCGGGTGCGCCACATGGCCGGATACTCGGCCTCGGCGGGATCCGCTTTCCCTTCCAGCCTCTCCCCTTCGGCCTGTGACGGCGTCGGGTACTTGACGTTCTGGCCCATGACCGCCTCCGCGGCCGCAACACGTGCCTACAAAATGAGCCTAACGCGTCGCCCGGTTGACGGCCTGGGCTGCCCGCATCGCCGCACAGGCCTGGCCCGGACAGCAGATGCTGTGCGACTTCGAGCTCGTCGTCGGCCCGGCCGGAGTCGGTGAAGGCGGGAACGAACACGCGCTGGGCCCGACTGGTGGTCCGTCCACCTGCTGTTGCGGTGCGGCTCCGTTGAGAGTGAGCAGGCGCGAGGGGCGATCCGTGCCGGTCGGTGATCAGGTGCTGCTGCCCGGACGCGGGCCGGGCGGGTGTGTCGTGGTGTGGCTGTTGTGTGCTGTCTACGGTCGTAGACAGCACACCGTATGCTGGTTTTCATGACTGGTGAACAGCCGTCTCGCCGACGGGACGCGGCGGCGACGCGTGAAGCGATCCTGGCCGCCGCGGCCGTGGAGTTCACGGAGCACGGATACGACCGGGCGGGGGTCCGGCAGATCGCCGAGCGGGCGGGCGTCACGGCGATGATGATCAATCGCTACTTCGGCTCGAAGCAGGGCCTGTTCGCCGAGACGGTCGACCGCTCCTTCGAGCCGCCGACCGTCGTTGGCACCCAGCGCGGTGATCTGACGCAGGCGATGGCCCGGTCCCTTGCCGAGCGCACGGCACCCGGCGCTGAGCGTCTCGATCCGTTCCTGTTGATGCTGCGCTCCGCGTCGGACCCTGAGGCGGCGGACATCGTTCGGCGGGGGATCGAGGCGCATGTGGGGGCGCGGCTGGCGGGGCTGATCGGTGGCTCGGAAGCCGACGTCCGTGCCCAGTTGGGGCTGGCGCTGGCTGCGGGGACGTGGTTGTTGCGCACCGTCGTCGGTGTCGGCGCGCTGGCGGCGGCCGACGACGACCGCCTCGCTCAGTTGCTGGCCGACATGCTCGAACCGGTCACGGGTCAGGCCCGGGTCCCGGGCTCCGGGGCGTAGATGGCGCTGTCGTCGGTGGGAGGGGTGCGGGGCGTTCAGAAGGCGGAGCGGATGAGGCCGCCATCGACGCGGATGGTGGCTCCGCTGACGTACTGCGCGTGCCGGCTGCACAGGTAGGCGACTGCTGCCGCGATCTCGTCCGGTTCGCCGAAGCGGTTCTGGTCGTTGGGGATGAGGGCATCGACGGCGTTCGGGTGGATTTCCTCCCAGGTCTGGCCCCAGCCGCGGGCCGGTCCGATCTGTGTGACGAGGTCCTTCACGCTGTCCACGAGGATCGCGCCGGGGGACACCACGTTCGAGGTGACGCCCGTGCCCTTGAGGTCGCGGGCGAGTGAGACGGCGAGGTTGTGGCGGGCGGCGAGCGTGGCGTTGTACTGCGGGTGGGTGTTCATCGGCTGGGAGGCCAGGCCGCCGCCGATGGTGACCACACGCCCCCAGCCGCGCTCGCGCATCGCCGGGACCAGGTGCTGGATCATCCGCACGCCTGAGACGACATTGACGTTGTAGGTGTCATTCCACTCCGTGGGCGTCGCCTCCACCCACGAGAGGTGCCGGTAGAAGCCGGCGTTGTTGACGAGGATGTCGATGGGGCCGTCGGCGGTGGCCGCCCGGGCGACATCGGCGGCGCCGGCGTCGGTGGCCAGGTCGCCCAGCGCCGTGGTGGCCGTTGCGCCGGCCGCACGGACTGACGCCGCGACCGCCTCCACCCGGTCCTTGTCGCGTCCGTGGACCACCACGGCTGCACCTTCGGCTGCCAACATCCTGGCCGTTGCCTCGCCGAGCCCGGCACTGGAGCCGGTGATCAGCGCGCGCTTGCCGGTGAGTTCGAGGTTCATGTCCTGTCTTCCTTTCCTGAGCCGGCCACCCTCGCGCCCTGACGGCGCGGGCGGCGAGCGGCCACACCAGTAAGTATACAGCTGTAGACTTACTGCGCCGCGACAGAACCGCCGAGGCAGCGGCAGCCACCACACCAGGGCCGCCGGCCGAGCAGGAAGTGCACCTGTCGGGCCCTGTGGTCCTCATCAGGAGTGGGTATGCGCGGGGGCCTCGGGCGGGCCCAGGTCTCGGGTGGGGGGCCGTGCGGACGAGATCGGGACGGGCCAGCGCACGACGGTCGCTCTGCGCCGCCGAGCCCAGCTCGGTGATGCCCCAGCCCGGGAAGGTACGCGGGCGCCGTTTTCCGCTCTCCCATTTCCCGACCGACGGCTTCCTCTCAGAACAGGACGCGGCCTACTCCGGCGGCCGCGTAGGCGTCGTCGAGTTCGCCGCCGAAGAGGGTGACGGGGATGGGCTCGTCGGTGCCAGGTTTGCGAGCGGTCTTCTTGAACTCGGTGATGTGGTCGAGGATGTGGGGGCGGAGTATGGGGATCCATTCGTCGCCGTGGGCGATGACGCGTCGGGCGACGTTGGCGCCGAATTTCATGACCGGTCCTCGTGCTGGTCGACGGCGATGACGATCTTGCCGACCTGGCCGCCGGCCTCCAGGTAGCGGTGGGCGTCCGCGATGGCCTCCAAGGGGAACGTCTTGTGGATCACGGGGGCGAGCTCTCCCTTGGCGAGGCCGTCGCTGACGAACGCGACCGCTTCGGCCCGCCGACGGTCGTCGGTGGTGATCTCGAAGAGTTCGAACCCGTGGATGGTGAGGTGCTTGAAGAGGACCTCGCCGACGTTCAGCGGGGTCGGCGTGCGGTCGAGAACGCCGTAGACCACGATGACGGCTTCGTGGGCGGCGGTCTTGACCAGGTCGGCCAGGGCCGGACCGCCGACGGGGTCGAAGATGACCCGGGCGCCTTTCCCGCCGGTCAGCTCCCCCACGCGTGCGGCGACGTCCTCCTCGGCGGTGGCGATGACCTCGTCGGCCCCGGCCGCCAGGATCTGCTTGCGCTTGGCGCCGGTGCGGGTCAGGGCGATGGCCCTGGCCCCGGCCTTGTGGGCGACCTGGATGGCCGCCAGGCCGACGCTGCTGGACGCCGCGGAGATCACGACGGTGTCCCCGGCGCGGACGCCCGCGAGGTCGACCAGGCCGCCGTAGGCGGTGACGAACTGCATCCACACCGACGCGGCCTCCTCGAACGACAGACGCTCGGGGTGGGCGACGACCGCGCCGGCGGGTGCGAGGACCGCCTCGCCGTGCATGGGGTTCGAGCTGCTGCCGGTTTGCTGCACTGAAGTGAGTGGTGGTGAGCGGGAGTGAGTCCTGTCGGCGGGTTTGGGGGTGGGGACAGGGGTTCTGTGGTCGAATGGGTGACCTTGGCGGCTGCTGCTCGTTGGGCTGGACAGCGGGTGTCTGGCCTTTGTGGGCGGGGGTGGCGCGGTGGGTGGCGTGCGGGAGTTGGCCGGGTCCTTCGTGGTGCCGGGGCCTTGCGGGGTGGCGGTCCGGGACCGTCTGGGGCACCTCACGGCCCAGGACGAGATGGTGCTGCGTGCGGTCGGTGAGCACCAGGGCCGTCTGGCTTCGCGTGATCTCCAGGCCCGCTGTGCGGACGGTCTGGAGCACAGTGCGGACAGCTGGGCGTCGCGTAAGCGGGACCTGACGCCGCTGTCGTCGTCGCGGATCGCGGGTGCGATCACCAAGGCCACCCACGATCAATGGGCGCTCACGCGCCGTTGCCAGGCAGCACACATCCAGACGCTGGCAGCCGGGATCAGGACGCTGCGGCACCGCCTGTCCCTCCCGATCGGGGAGAAGGGCACCAAGCGGGCGGCGGGTGGCTACCGGTCGAAGAGCGAGTGGTTCCGCAAGTCCCGCCGCCTCGCGATGCTGGAGGCGCGGCACGCTGCTGCTGTTGCCGAGTGGCAGGCCGGGCGGGTGCGGGTGGTGCGGGGCGGCAGACGTCTCCTGAACACCCGCCACCACCTTGCCCAGGCCGGGCTCACCGAAGAGCAGTGGCGGCAACGGTGGGAGGCGGGGCGCTGGTTTCTTGCCGCTGACGGTGAGTCGGGGAAGCGGTTCGGGAACGAGACGATCCGCGTCACCCCGGACGGCGAAGTGTCCATCAAGCTGCCCGTCCCGCTCGCGCACCTGGCCAATGCCCGGCACGGCCGGTACGTCCTCACCACCCGGATCGGCTTCGCGCACCGGGGTGCGGAGTGGGCCGACCGCATCGAAGCGAACCGGGCCGTCGCCTACCGCATCCACCTCGACACCCGGCGTGGCCGCTGGTACCTCACCGCGTCCTGGCAGCGCCCCGTCGTGAAGACCATCCCGCTGGAGGCCGCCCGCGCCCGGGGCATGATCGGTGTCGACACCAACGCCGACCACTTCGCCGCCTACCGGCTCGACCGGCACGGCAATCCCGTCGGAGACCCGCGCCGCTTCGGCTACGACCTGTCCGGGACCGCCGGTCACCGCGACGCGCAGATCCGCCACGCGCTGACCCGCCTGATCCACTGGGCCGAGCGTGTCGGGGCCGCCGCGATCGGCATCGAAGACCTCGACTTCACCACCGAGAAGACCCGCGAGAAGCACGGCCGCCGCAAACGGTTCCGGCAGCTCATCTCCGGTATGCCGACCGGGAGACTGAAGGCCCGGCTGGTGTCGATGGCCGCCGAACACGGCCTGAGCATTGTCGCGGTCGACCCCGCCTACACCTCCCGGTGGGGTGCCCAGCACTGGCAGAAACCGCTGGTCACCCCCCGCCGCACCTTGTCCCGTCACGATGCCGCGGGCATCGCGATCGGGCGACGCGCCCTCGGGCACCCGGTCCGGCGTCGGACGGCACCGCCCCCGCACGACCGGAGCGATCGTGCGGGGCATCGGACCGCCCAGGCCGGACCAGGCACCCGAGGACGTGAGGGAACCCGCCCACCCGCAACGGACCGGCCCCCTGCAGGGCCGTCACCGAACGGGACGCGAACGCGGGAACCCAGCGCATCCCACACCGCTCGGGATGCGCCCAGTACGCAGCAGTGGGTCCCGAACTCACTCACGCACACTGGCTAGGAACGGTAGTCGGTCATGGCGAACGAGGGCACCACACTGACCGCCTCGCCCACGCTCAGCCTGCTTACGCCTTCCCCGAGAGCTTCGATCACACCCGCGGCCTCGTACCCGATCCCGGAGGGGAAGACGGGGTCGATACCGTACTGGCCGAGCCGGAACATCGACTCCGCCCGGTTCGGGCCCAACGCCCGGGTGCGGATGAGGACCTCGCCCGGTCCCGGGGCGGGGACAGGGACCTCCTCCAGGCGCAGGACCTCGGGGCCACCAGTCTCATGGAAACGGACAGCGCGGTTCATATCTGACTCCTTGGATGCATGTGATCGACGAAGGCCCCGTCTCCGGAGGCTGCGGACACCGCGCCTCCGGGCGGTCCACCCCCGCGGAGGGGCGGATTACACAAGGCATCGGGGCTGGGGTGTGTCCGGCGCGAGGCCGGGGATGCGTCAGGCCGCGCCGTGGTTGACGGTGACGACGATCTTGCCGACCTGGCCGTTGGCCTCCATGTAGCGGTGGGCCTCGGCTATCTCGGTGAGATCGAAGGTGCGGTCCACGACCGGGGTGAAGGATCCCGAGGCCAGGCCCGCGTTGATGAACGCGACGGCGCGGGCGAGGCGTTCGGGGTCGGCAGTGATCTCGAAAAGGGTGTAGGTGCTGCTGTTGAGCGCGGGGAAGGACTGCGCGTTCGGCAGCGGGGTGGTGCGCGGGTCGAGCGCGCCGTAGACGACCAGGAAGCCGCCCGGGGCGATGCCCTGGGCGAGGGTCTCGACGCCGGGCCCGGCGATCGGGTCGAAGACCAGGCGCACACCTTCGCCGCCGGTGATCTCCTTGATCCGGGCGGGCAGATCCTCGTCGTTGGTCACGATGACGTCGGCCGCGCCCGCGTCCAGCAGGCGCTGCTTCTTGCCCGGGCCGCGGGTGGTGGCGATCGGGATCGCGCCGATGTGGCGGGCGATCTGGATCGCCGCCAGACCGACGCTGCTGGAGGCGGCGGTGATCAGGACGTAGTCACCGGGGCGCACCCGGCCGCTCTCGGCCAGCGGGCCGTAGGCGGTGATGTAGGCCATCCACACCGCCGCGACCGTCGTGGCGTCGACGTTGGCCGGGCGGGGAACCACGGCCGATGCCGGAAGGATCACGTGGTCGCCGTAGGTGCCGTACTCGCTCTGCAGGAACGCGGGCACGACAGCGATCAGGTCACCCTCGGTGAACGACTTCACGCCCTCGCCAACGGCCTCGATGACACCAGCGGCCTCGTAGCCCAGCGTGGAAGGGAAGACCGGCTGGTAGAAGTACGCGCCGTCCCGGTACATGATCTCGGCCCGGTTCAGGCCGATCGCATCGACACGGATACGCACCTCACCCGTCCCCGGAGCGCGGTCCTCGACCTCACGGAGGGAGAGAACCTCGGCGCCGCCGAGACGGTCGAACTGTACGAGCTTTGCCATGGTGCACCAGTCCACAAGAGAAGCAGATGGGGTAAAAGCCGCATTCGTGACGCGACGCCATCCACACTGCCCCACACTTCGATGGCAGTCAAATTTTGAGCGTCATCGAAATATGTACCCGGGGCGCGCACCCAGCCCGCTCAGGCCTCTTTCGCCTCCGCGACAGAGGCCGCGATGACTGCCGAGAGCAGCCCGGGGAACCGCTTCTCCATCTCGTCGTTGCGCAGCGTGTTCATCTTCGCCGTGCCCACGTAGTACTGACGGATCACGCCCGCCTCACGCAGCACGTTGAAGTGATGCGTGAGCGTCGACAGCGAAACCGGCGCCTCGAACGTGCCGCAACTCAGATCCTCACCCGCCCGAACCAACTGCGACACCACCAGGCGACGCACGGGATCCACCAGCGCCTCCAGAACCTGCTGAAGGGAGACCTGGGCCAGGTCAGGATGATCCACGGTCCGAGCGGCAGCACGAGGACGAGCCACGGTGACTCCTTGAAGAAAGCGTAGGTGCAATCCATCCATACTACGATCGCCATCGAAGCAAGCCTCAATCTGACAGGTGCAGCCGACTCAGCCCGGGCCTCGGGAACCGGTGGACAAGCGCTGCCGGGAGAGCACGGTCCGCCGGAGTGACGCGTGGCCTGTCGATCTGCCGCTGCGGGACGGCCAGATGGTGACCGCCGGGTGTCCGTGCGGGCCGGCGGTACAACCGTCTCCGCTCCTCGCGAGTCATGATCTTCATGAACCCAGCCAGACGCACGACCACCGCGGCCGCGACCGCCGTCGTGCTCGTCACCGCCGGCGGCCTGCTCACCGTGACCACGGTGCCCGCCTCGGCCGCGACCACCTGTACCTCCCCGGTGTTCAAGCGGCAGTTCTACGCGAACACCAAGTTCTCCGGTACGCCGAAGAAGACCGACTGCGACTCGGCCGTCGACCAGAGCTGGAGCGGCGCCCCCGTGACCGGCCTCCCGAGGGACAATTTCGGCGTCCGCTGGAGCGTGACCCGCGACTTCGGCTCCGGCGGTCCCTTCTCCTTCAGCGCCTCGGGGCTGGACGGCATCCGGGTCCATCTCGACGGCGTCCGCAAGATCGACCTCTGGAAGAACGTCTCGACGACCGTCTCCAAGAGCGTCAACATCACCATCCCGTCCGGCAAGCACACCCTCCGCGTCGACTACGTCAACTGGACCGGCAGCGCCAAGGTCAAGTTCACGTACGCCCCGCGCACCGCCGCCACCGTCGACAAGGTCAAGCCGCTGGTGCCGACCGGGACTTCGGTGTCGTACGACCAGGCCACCGGCAGGGCGAAGCTCACCTGGGCGAAGAACAAGGAGATGGACCTCGCCGGATACCGGATCTACCGACGCGGCAAGGGCGGCTCCTTCCCCGGCAAGCCGCTGGCGACGACCACTTCCACGTCGTACACCGACACCACCCTCCCGAAGTCGGGCGCGACTTTCTACTACGAGGTCCGCGCCTTCGACAAGGCGGGCAACGAGTCCACCGGCACCGCCGACCAGGGCGTCACCACGGTGGACCGGCTGGCACCGACCGTCCGTGATCTGAAGGTCCTCGGCGAGACCTCCCTGGATGGGGTGAGCCTCTGGTGGATGTCCGACGAGGGGTCGCTGAACTACAAGCTGCTGAGGTCCAGTTCGCCCGACGGGCCGTTCACGGTGGCCACGAGCAATGTGAGTAACTCGGCGACCGATGAAACCGCCCCGTACGGGGAGACCTCCTACTACAAGGTCGCGGCGACCGACCCGGCGGGCAACACCGGGTACTCGTCGGTGGTGTCGTTCGCCCGGCCGCTCGCCGTGCCCTACTTCAGCAGGTCGCAGAACCGGCCGGAGGATGGTGGCGGCGTCGACCTGTCCTGGCAGGTGTCGCCGTACGCACCGACGGAGTTCCGGGTCCACCGCGAGGAGCGCCGCTTCGACGACGCGACCGGCACGTTCGACGTCGTCGACTCCCGTGTGGTGCCCTGCGCCCCAACGCTCACCGACACCGCCTACGGCATCCGCCACACGTACGCCTGCACCGACACCACGGTCACCGCGAGCCCGTCCGAAAGCTTCTACGTGTACTGGGTGACCACCGTCGACGCGCTCGGGCGGGAGTCGGGGCCGTCCGCCGCCCACTCGCTCTCCTACCGTGACGGCACCGCCCCGCCAGCCGTCACCGGGTTCACGGCCACCGCCACCGAGTACGGCACGGTCCTGGACTGGGAGGACAGCCCGGCGGCCGACCTCGCTCAGTACAGCGTATTCCGGAAGAGCACGAAGGACGACGGCACCGAGTACACCTGGGTGGGACAGACCGAGCCGGGAACGACCCGGTTCGTCGACACGGAGAACCTCCAGGACGGCGAGACCCACACGTACTTCGTGGACGCGTTGGACACCTCGGGCAACTCCGTCCACAACTTGGTCGGCGACCCCTACGAGACGGCGCACACCACCGTCACCGAGTACGACCTGCGGCCCACCGTGGAGACGCCGGTCGACTGGCTGGTCTCCGTCAAGGCCGAGGCCGATCCCGCCCTTGGCACGGTCCAGCTCGACTGGGACCTGTCCTCCGCGTACAACCGGGCGGACATCACCGGATACCGGGTCTACCGCTGGAACCCGGCCACCGCAGCGTACGAGCCGCTGACCGCGGACCCGGTCACCGGCCTGTCGTACGCCGACACCACGGCCACCGCCGGCACCACGCACTTCTACTGGGTGACGGCGCTCCACGCCGACGGCACCGAATCCGCCCCCGGCGACGCCTGGGTCGCCCTGGCTCCTCAGCAGTCCGAGTAAGACCGACCGGCAATTGGGGGGTGGGTGAAGAAGCGGGGCTGGGGTGCGTACATCGCAAGGCGGAGGATTGAGCCAGATGGGGTCTCCCCTGCTCGAGCGAAGCCGAGAGCTTGGGGAAGGAGCCATGGTGATTGACGACAACGCTGCGAGGTGCGCGCCGCTGCCCCGTGACGCCGCCCCCCAATTGCCGGTCGGTCTAAGCACGAAGGGGCCCGAGAACATCTCCGGGCCCCTTCGCACACGTGCCCAGTCCTTCAGGAGCGGGTGCTCACGTGTGGGTCGCTCGGTCGGTGCCGACTTCCATGCCCCAGTACTCGATCCTCGTCAGGCATCCTCCGGCCTGGCCCTGATGCTGATCGGCGCAGCGTTAATGGGTTCTGCGGCGCAGGCTCCGCACGAAGAGTGGCACCGACAGCAGAAGCAGGCCTCCTTCGACAGCCAGGCTGACCAGCCCGAGCGGTTCCGTCCAATTGCCGACATCGTCGCTGTAGTGGGGCAGCCCCGGCCCCCTGGAGAGGATGTAGCCCAGCAAGGGGCCGACGGCGACCGCGGCTGCCAGCAACCATCCCAGTCGGACGAGGCCGATGAGGAGCAGCACGGCGGCGACCAAGGCTGCGATCTCCAGGACGTGGTAGGCGATGCCGATGTAGTGGGGATCCCTCGTTGTCGTGATGCCGCCCTGGTCCACGACATGGATGGCGGCCACCGCGACGCAGAGCAGGGCTCCCGCCCACCTGGCCACCCAGGTAGCCCCCGGCACCGTCGCGGTGTGGTGTGACATACGGAGGTGCCTTCCCCTTGTTCTTCAGCAGCGTGTGCCTGCCGCGCTGCGATCCCATCTGCCTGGTTGGCTCCTGAACAGGCAGCGCGCCGTACCTGTGTCAGGTCCCAGCGTCAGCGGACGGCTGCTCGCCGTCGCCTCCGACGGTGCAGACGAGTGACACGGAAGAGGTACCGACGCGGACGGCGCCTCACTGCCGGCAGCCCGGTAGACGGGCACACGTGCCCCCCGCGTGCCCGATGAGGGGGCACTGCACGGGGAACAGCGGGGAGTCGCGGCGACTATTGCAGAGTTACCGCAACCGGCGCCGCCGCGGCTGACCCGCTACCGCGCGGTCAGTGCCCTCCCAGTCGCAGGAAGTCCGTGTATCCGGCCGTTGCGGTGCAATGGGGCCCGGGTTCGGACAAGGGGCCTGCGGCTCCCGGCTGTCGGTGTCACCAGCTGCCGTGGCCGCCGTCTCCGTGCCCGCCGCCGTGGTGGCCGGTGCCGCCCTCGGACCAACTGCCCGGGTCCAGGTCGTGGCCGAGACTGTGGCCGCCGGTGGTGAAGTCGGCGTAGAGGTCGCTGAGCTCGCCGAGGAGTTGGCGAGTGAGGACGTCGGCGCCGGTGGCCAGTGCCGCAGCGAGTTCCTCGTCGGCTGCCGGGTCCGCTTCGGCGGTTGCGGGGGTGAGGCGGTCGTTTGCGACGAGGGTGGCCAAACGGCGGCGGTCGGTGATGCCCCGCAGGCCTGGGTAGGCGGCAGGTGCGAGGCCCGCAGCCTGGACGAGGGCGGCGAGAGTGAGGTCGTGGTCGGCGGTCGAGATTGCGGAGCCGGAGCGGACCACGCCGTCGAGACGGGCCAGCAGCGCCTGGCGGCGCGGTAGGTCGAC
This sequence comes from Streptomyces sp. NPDC057565, assembly GCF_042801455.1. NCBI lineage: Bacteria > Bacillati > Actinomycetota > Actinomycetes > Kitasatosporales > Streptomycetaceae > Streptomyces > Streptomyces sp. NPDC057565. The sequence continues at coordinate 74,767 of NZ_JBHVFU010000017.1, forward strand.
GGAGAGAATGTCGTGGCGGGTACGGCCGCTGGCGTCGCGCCAACGGCGGACCCGGACCGCCTTCTGGTCCTCAAGCCGAGAGAGATATTCGGTGGTGAGGGAGCGTGGTGTGCGGCGCAGCCAGTCCTTGAGGCTGGGCGGGGGAGCGGTTGCGCCCAGACTGTGCAGGACGTTGTTCAACCGGCGGTCCTCGACGCGCTGGGAGTCCATCACCTCGATCCGCCGGGGGCCGACGGCGATCCGTCCGGCAAGGCCCAGATCCGCCAACTCCGATGCCCGCAGGGCGAACCGGAGCCGGTCCTCGGCCCGTATCCGTATACGCCGCCTGCCGGGGCGTATCGCGAGCAGGAGCAGTTCATCCCCCGTGGTCATACGTGCCAGGGTAGGCGCGGCCGTCCGTGGAATGGAGTCCTCTGCGGCACCTCCGTATGAGGACGCTCCTTCGCCTTGCGATGCACCGCATCTGACGCGTCGTCACCCTCGCAGTCCGATGACGGACCGCCCGTATGCAGGGACAGGCTCTCCGCCTTACCGCGTGCGGCAACCCCTCTGCCACGTCATGCACACAGGGCTCGGCCGCACCCGGAGCACGGGCAGGCCGCGAGCGCCGCCACCAAGGGTGCACGTCTGCTGGTTCCCGTCACCGGTGATCGCTTCACCGGTCGCACCACCGGCGAAAACACCGCGCTCACCCGCCGCCGGAACACTTCCTCCCGGCGTTGTTGAGCCCTGGGCACGAAGTGCATTCCCGCAGGCGCCGCACCGACGCACGCGATCCCGACCGTCAGCGCATCCATCAGGACTACGGAACGGATGAGACGCCTGCCGCTCCAGACGCGTCCGGATGCCCGAGCAGCTCGGGCATCCGGACGCGGCACTCACAAACTGCCGCGTGTTGATCGCAAACTCACCGCGCTGGAGCCTCAGCGACCATGGTCACCGCCGCCGTGATCACCACCGCCGAAGCCATGCTCGAAACCGAAGCCGTGGTCACCGCGGAAGCCATGGTCGAAACCGAAGCCATGGTCGAAACGGAAGCCGTGGTCACCGCGGAAGCCATGGTCGAAACCGAAGCCATGGTCGAAACCCTCGTGACAGCGGAATCCCCAGTCCCAGTTGTCACCGAACCAGCAACCGTGGCCCCAACCCGAGCCGCCGTCGTGAGACGGGACGGAGACGACGACGGACGACGGGGGAGAAGCGGCCGCGCTGACAGCTCCGGCGCTGGCCGCGATGGCGAGGATTGGCGCCGCGCAGACCGCGGCGGCTATTCGCCGCATCCTGGTCGTATTCGCGCGCATGATGATGTCCCCCTTCTGGGGGTCGAGAAAGAGATCTCGGGCGTTCGCACGGGACGCCCATCCGCACCAGATCCTGCGCGCGGGTCTGGTGCGCGGGATCCACCCATCGGAATTGTCAGTTCCCCGACGGGCTTCAGGATCTTACTATTGAGTATGAAGAGGGTTGTACGGTACGAAACGCCTCGTATCGCTAAGATAGGGTCTTTTTTAGGGCAAAGTCAAAGGGCGCACCAGTGGCTCACAAAGGAGGCACCCGGTGGTTACTCCCAGGCAGCAGAGCGGCCGTCAGGACCCTTTGGCTCCCGAGTACGCCGCCCAGCACAACCGCATGGTGTCTCGCTCCGGGCGGCGGCGTCGGGAGTCTCACGAAGCAGTGCTCCGAGCCACGAAAGCCCTGCTCGGCGAGGGCGGATATCAGCGACTTTCCTTCGAAGGCGTCGCACGGCGAGCCGGAGTCAGCAAGGCGACGATCTATCGGTGGTGGCCGAACAAGGCCGCGCTGGTGATCGAGGCCCTCAGCGGGGACGTCCCGCTTCCTCCCATCCATGAGACCGGCGACCTGGAAGCCGACCTGCGAACCGCCGTCCGGCTGACCATCGAGCTTGTCTCCGCCATGCCCACGTGCCTGATCCTCCCGGCGCTGCTCGCCGATGTGATCGAGGATCCCACCGGTACCGGAGCCTTCGCCGAGCTCATCGAACCCCGCCGCGCGTCGGTCGTGGAAATGCTGGAGCGAGCCCGACTCGAAGGCCGGTTGCAGCCCGACACCGATACCTCACTGATGGTCGACATCTACTCCGGAACCATCGTCTACCTGGCCGCGGTGCGCCGCGAACCGCCGGGCGAGGCGGTGATAGACCAGATCGTCAGCCTCCTCCTGAACGGCCACCTTCCAGCCCAGACCCCTCCGACGACAACGACGGCCTGAGCACGCGGGTGCGGCGCCGATCGCCCGTGCTCCCGGGCGCCGGCCTCGGAGGCAAGCGCCTGGCCGAGGAAGGGCACGCTGGCTCATGCAATGAGGGGGGCGAGCAGAAACCGTAGACGGGTTGAAGTGCTCGACGGAACGGGCCGGGTACGAACCGCCTGTTCCAGACCCTGCGCGATCTCTCCCACACCCGTCCCTCCCGCCTGGCAAGCCGCGGCAGGTCCACCCTGCCCCCTCACAGCGTCAGGTCTTCCACGGTCCGCCGCCCCTGCCTGCCCGTTTTGGTGCCTTCGGGACGGCACCGGTCGGCACGTGTGATGACCTCGGCGCCTTGCGGACCCTCGTCGCTCCTGCTCGGTGACGGCGCTGCGCGCGGGGGCGGCGAAGAAAAGGGAAGGCGGGAACCAACGGGGTGTTGGCAGGATGTTCGAGCTCCACACCCGATGGGAGAGGACCCGACGACTATGGCTCGTGCCATCACTTTGATCCGCTCTGCTTCCCTGTCCGACGTCGCCGAGTATGCCTACGCGTCCACGGCGCCCGCCGAGGCACGCCTGATCTTCCTCGCCGGGGCGTGTCCGCTGAACGATGACGGCTCTACGGCAGCGATCGGGGGCTACGCGGGCCAGGCAGCGAAAGCCATCGAGAACATGCGGGCTGCTCTCGCTGCCTCAGGTGCGACACTCCAGGACGTCATCAGTACAAGGGTTCTCGTCGCGTCGGCCCGGCAAGGGGACCTGGTGGCTGCCTGGGAGGTAGTCCGGGACTCGTTCGCTGACCATGACGTCCCAAGCACCTTGATGGGCGTCACCGTGCTCGGCTACAAGGACCAACTCGTCGAGATCGAGGCCGTCGCCGCCGTGCTCGATTCTTGAGCCCTGCCCTTGCTGATAACCCCGTCTGCGCAGGTCAGGCAGCATGCTCGTACGCGTGGAGAATGGTGCCGAGACGATCGGAACGTCGTATGGCCAGGCGGGCTGTCTCGTCCGGATCGGCGATCGGCGTCGGCAAGGGGTACGGCGGGCGGACGTTCGCGATGTCCCGATGGGGCCGGTGGGAGTTGTAGAACTTCTCGAACTCACACAGGGCATGGAGCAGGTGCCGCTCGTTCCAGATCAAGGTGCGGTCCAGCAGCTCGTGCCGACAGGTCTGCACCCACCTCACATGCCCCCGACCCCGTACACGGCTCCCACCAGGACGGATGAGTTTTCGGCAAGGACAAGGCAGCGGTCACCCACGCCGACGTGACGGGTACGGGTACGTACCCGTACTCTGGAGGAATGGGAAGGAGTACGACCATGTCCGATGCCAATGTCCGTATCCCCGAAGAGGCCAAGGACCGGCTCGCCGCGATCGCAGCCGCTGAGGGGCTGTCGCTGCGCGCCTATCTGGCTCGTCTGGCCGAGACCATGCTCACCCCGGCCGAGCGTGCCGAGCGTGCCGAGAAGGCCCTGGCCGCACTGAAGGAGTGGAACGGCTACGCACCCACCCCGGCCGAGCAGGACGACCTGGACAGTGAGCTGGACCGGCGCCTGGCCCAGGTGACGAGCCGGTGACCGACGCCATGCATATCGTCCTGGACGACACGGCGATGGCCGCGGCCGGTCAGGGCAACATCCTCGCGTCCCGTCTCATCCACCGGGCCCACGCCGAATCCGGCTGGTTCCTGTACGCCCCGGCGTGTGCACTCGTCGAAGCCGACCGCGCACGGCCCGGCACAGCCGAGCACCTTGCCGCACTGCCGGGTATCACCGTCCTGGACCTGGACCTGGCCGCGGCCCTGGCCCTCGCCCGGCAGAAGACATGGGCTGCGGCTCACAGTCAGTACGCAGCGCAGCCCACACTCGACCGCCCCGACGGAGCGATCATCGCCACCATCGTCCCGAAGCGGTGGCAGGGCGAGCCGGTCCGCGTACTGGACCTCAACGCCTGATCCAATGTCGGGCTGGCGGGCGTCCTCCGCGTGCGGGTGCGCGACGGCGAGCGGCGCGTCGGGCGCCACGTCCGGCAACTCGCGCTGAACGTCCTGTATGGAGCCGTGTGGACCCTCGCGGGGGTTGTGAGCTGCTGTCGGTTTGCTGAGCTGAAGTGAGTGGTGGCGAGCGGGAGTGAGTCCCGTCGGTGGGTTCGCGGGGGCGTGAACGGGGGTTCTGGGGTCGAATGGGTGACCTTGACGGCTGCTGCTCGTTGGGCTGGACAGCGGGTGGCTGGCCTTTGAGGGCGGGGGTGATGTGGTGGGTGGTTTGCGGGAGTTGGCCGTGCCCTTCGTGGTGCCCGGGCCTTGCGGGGTGGCGGTCCGGGACCGGCTCAAGCACCTCACGCCCCAGGGACGAGGAAGTCCTCCGCTGGGTCGGTGAGCATCAGGGCCGTCTGGCTTCGCGTGACCTCAAGGCCCGCTGTGCGGACGGTCTGGAGCACGGCGCGGACAGCTGGGCGGCGCGTAAGCGGGAGCTGACGAAGGAGTCGTCGTCGCGGATCGCGGGTGCGATCACCAAGGCCACGCACGATCAGTGGGCGCTGGCCCGGCGTTGCCAGGCGGCGCACATCCAGACGCTGGCAGCCGGGATCAGGACGCTGCGGCACCGCCTGTCCCTCCCGATCGGGGAGAAGGGCACCAAGCGGGCGGCGGGTGGCTACCGGTCGAAGAGCGAGTGGTTCCGCAAATCTCGCCGCCTCGCGATGCTGGAGGCGCGGCACGCTGCTGCTGTTGCCGAGTGGCAGGCCGGTCGGGTGCGGGTGGTGCGGGGCGGCAGACGTCTGCTGAACACCCGCCACCACCTCGCCCAGGCCCGGCTCACCGAAGACCAGTGGCGGCAACGGTGGGAGGCGGAGCGCTGGTTCATCGCGGCGGACGGTGAGTCGGGGAAGCGGTTCGGGAACGAGACGATTCGCGTCACCCCGGACGGTGAGGTGTCCATCAGGCTGCCTGTCCCGCTCGCGCACCTGGCCAACGCCGGGCACGGCCGGTACGTCCTCGCCTCCCGGATCGGGTTTGCGCACCGGGGTGTGGAGTGGGCCGACCGCATCACCGCGAACCGCGCTGTGGCCTACCGCATCCACCTGAACGTGGACCGCGGCCGCTGGTACCTCACCGCATCCTGGCAACGCCCCGCCATCCCGACCATGACGCTGGCCACCGCCCGCGCCCGGGGCATGATCGGTGTCGACACCAACGCCGACCACTTCGCCGCCTACCGGCTCGACCGGCACGGCAACCCCGTCGGCGGGCCCCGGCGGTTCTTCTGCGACCTGTCCGGGACCGCCGGTCACCGCGACGCACAGATCCGCCACGCCCTCACCCGCCTGATCCACTGGGCCAAGCAGGCCGGGGTCGCCGCGATCGGCATCGAAGACCTCGACTTCACCACCGAGAAGACCCGGGAGAAGCACGGCCGCCGCAAGCGGTTCCGGCAGCTGATCTCCGGTATCCCGACCGGGAAACTGAAGGCCCGGCTGGTGTCGATGGCCGCCGAACAGGGCCTGAGCATTGTCGCGGTCGATCCCGCCTACACCTCCCGGTGGGGTGCCCAGCACTGGCAGAAGCCACTGGTCACCGCGCATCGAACGATGTCCCGTCACGATGCCGCCGGCATCGCGGTCGGGCGACGCGCCCTCGGGCACCCGGTCCGGCGTCGGACGGCACCGCCCCCGCACGACCGGAGTGATCGTGCGGGGCATCGGACCGCCCAGGCCGGGTCAGGTGACCGGGGGCGTGAGGGAACCCGCCCACCCGCAACGGACCGGCCCCCCGGAGGGCCGTCACCGAACGGGACGCGAACGCGGGAACCCAGCGCATCCAACACCGTTCGGGATGTGCCCGGTACGCAGCAGTGGGTCCAGGACTCACTCACGCACACTGGTTAGGAACGGTTGTGGCCCAGGGCTCCGATGAGCGCGGTGATCACCTCGCCGGTTTCCTCGGCGACCTTGGCGATCCGGCCCCGGCTTCGAGTCGCCAGGTCGCGGTCGCGGTTGGCTGAGGAGGCGTCGATCCACCGCGACAGGGCGTCGATCAGCGCACCGGTTCGGGTCACCCGCGCCTCCCTGATGCTGCCTCACCGCCGCGGCGGAAGACGATGGTTGGTCAGGGAGCGCGCCAGGACCTCAGCCGATCGGCGATGTCGTACGAGTCCAGGCGTAGGGCGCGGATGTCGTTGATCAGGTCGCGCCACGCCTCGTAAGTGGTGTCGACGGATTCGCCGGAGGCCTGCAGGTACGCGATGGCGACGCCGTACGTGCCTCGATGACCTGGATCGGAGACCTTACGCAGGCCACCTCTTGATCACAACCCGATATGCGCTCTGGATTCGTGCCCGGGGGCGGGCACGGCCGCTGGGGGGACTGCTGGGCCCCCACTCTGCGCCTACCGCTAGAGTGCGATGCTTGTTCGATTCGCCGCGAGGTGGAGGGGGAGGGGTTTTGAGCGCACAACTGAGAGACACCGCCGGGGAGTTGGCGGAGATCTTGTGGCGGGAACACACCGTGTACCGGGAGCGGTCCGGCGGTGTGGTCATCCGGGGTGAGCACGTACGGCGGTGGATCAGCCTCGCTCCGGCGGGCGGCCGGGACGAGGTCCTCGTACGCGCGGGGCGCATCCTGGACGGCGGTACCACCGCTCCGGCGCGTTCGGAGGCCGTGGTGCCCCTCTCCGCCGGTACAGGCGTGCTCGCCGCGACCTGCCGCCGCCTGCTCGCCGAGGCGGCGGCCGATGCGGCGCTGGTCGTGCCGGGACGGGCAGCGCCCGGGCGGTCCCGTCGCTCCGGGAAGACCGCGCGGCCCAAAGGCAGGGGGAAACACACCAGTTTCGGTTCATGGGTGATCCTCGCCTGTGTCGCCGGTGTGATCGCCCTGTACGTCTACAGCACCGCGATGCACGGCCAGTAGGGCCGGTCCGTATCGGTGTGGGTATGTCGCGGTGACAGGTGGTGCAGGCGCCGGTCCAGATCGCGAGGAGTGTCTGTAGCTCGCGGATGACCTGGTAGAGGCTCAGGCCGGCGCCGCGTCTTTTGGGGCCTGGGCCAGTCGTTGCAGGGTGCAGAAGGCGTGCGCGACAGAGACAAGGGTGACGTGGTGGTGCCGGCCGCCCCAGGTTCGGCCCTCGAAGTCGGGGCAGGGTCAGGGCCTGCTTCCTCTCCCGGTAGTCGTGCTCGATGCGCCAGCGGAGCTTGGCGAGCCGGACCAGCGTGGTCACAGGCAGGCCACGTCAGTGCTGCATGCGGTCGCCGTGGCCCCGGCCGGTGTCGGGAGAGCCGCCCATCATGTGCAACATGGTCAGCCCGCCGGTCCGCAAGAACCGCACCAGGAGCACGGCTGCGAGGACGAGGAAGGCAATGTTGAGCCAGGTGGTGTAGTTCCAGCTGACGCCTTCCATGGGGACCTTCGCGGCGGCCTGGTCGGGGATCAGACCCAGGCCGCCGAAGGCGAACTCCACGATGTATCCCGCAATGACCATCGCGAGGTAGAAGGTGCCGAGGAGGAAGGCGGCCATCTTCGCGCCGTAGTACTTCCGGTAGATGTTGAGGATCGGCAGGATCAGCAGGTCGGCGAAGATGAACGCCACCACGCCGCCGAAGCTGATCCCTCCCTTCCACAGCACCACTGCCAGCGGCACATTCCCGATGGAGCACACGAACGAGGCGATCGCCACCAGTGGGCCGACGATGGGCCCCCACAGTTTGGCGGCGAGCGGGTGGCCGTCGAAGAAGAAGGTGCGCCAGAACGAGTCCGGGACCCAGGCGGCGATCGCGCCGGCGATGAGCAGCCCGACGACCAGGTCGCGCAGGATCGCCGCCCATTCCATGACGAACACGTGGCTGGTGGCGGTGAAGCCCTCGCGGGAGAACAGGCGCCGGGTGAAGGTGCCTTCGCGCTGCACGGACATGTCCATCGCGGCATGGCCCTCCATCGACCCGGCAAGGCCACGCTCGGCCTGTTCGCGGGCCTGGCGCAGGAGCCCCGTGCGCAGGAACAGCCGGAACAGGACCGCCAGCACAATGATCATGATGGGGCCGCCGACGAACTCGGCGGCGGTGAACTGCCAGCCCATCAGCAGCGCCAGGATGACACCGAGCTCGACGACGAGGTTGGTGGAGGCGATCTCGAAGGCCATCGCGGCGGTGAAGTTCGCGCCCTTGCGGAACAGTGAGCGGGCCAGCGCCACCGCGGCGTAGGAGCAGGACGAGGACGCCACGCCCAGGCCCGCGGAGACGGCGAGGGTGCGAGGCCGGTCGTCGCCGAGCAGAGAGACGATGGTGGACTTGCGGACCACGGCTTGAACGACGGCGGACAGGGCGAAGCCCAGGATCAGGGCCCAGGTGATCTCCCAGGTCATGGACCCCGTGATCGACAGTGCGTGCAGTACGGCGTGCATCCGTGAAGCCTTCCCTGCAAGGTGCGGCGTACGGCCGTCGGACACGCCCAATGGCAGGCATCCTTCTGTCGCCGAGGGTCTTGAGGCGCAGTACTTCAAAGACGGCGGCCGCCGGGCTGGGGGCCTCGTGGTGGAGTTCACCGACATCGACTGCATCGAGCTCGACTACGCGTGACGCGTTTCGGGCAGGGGATCGCGCCGGAAATCTGAGCAGAAGCACGATAGTTGTCACCAAGGCAGGCGTGTTGTCACCAGGGCCACCGAACGGGCGCACTGGACTGACCCTGGTTCCTCCACTTCGTGATCATGTCACCGGTTTGCGACAGCGATGTCCTGGAACGAAGACGCCGGGATCTCCTCGGCTCACAGCCCCCTCATAGTGATCAAGCAAGCACCAAGAAGCCGAAACCGCTTCGGCCTCAACCACTGATTACCAAGGGGATTTCATGTTCGGCAGCCGTCGCAAGGCCTTTCTCGTCTCCGCATTCCTCGTCGGCGGCGCCATGCTGATGACGGCGTGCCAGGACTCGGACGCGGCCACGGACACCGGCGCCGCGCAGGGTTCTTCGTCCCCCACTGCGGCCGGCAATGCGGTCACCCCGTCCGGCTCGTCGACCGCGGGCAGCAACCAGGGCACTGGCAAGGGCTCCGACGCGAAGGGCAAGGGAGCCTCGGACGGGGTCGACTCCGGCGCCGACACCGGCAACGGCGAGCGGGAGCCGGTCGGGCAGAGCTGCGGCGCCAACGACATCTCCTGGAGCACCAGGCCCGAGACCCAGGCCGGCGGATACATCCTGATCATCGCGAAGGCGAAGTCGGGGATCACTTGCTACCTGCCCGCCGCGCTTCCGACCGTGGCGTTCGGATCTGACGGCACCGAGGCGGGTCCCGCGGAGCAGACCGCCGGCAAGCAGATCAAGCTGAGCGGGAGCACCACCGCCTACGCCGGGGTGAACCCGAAGACCACCAACGCAAACGGTGGCAAGGAACTGGACAGCATCATCGTCGCCATCGGTGACGACGACCCCAACCCGGTTTCCCTGCCGGTCGGCACCATCACTGTCGATCACCCGATCGTCACCAACTGGCACACCGCCCCGAAGGACGCCGTTCCCTTCAGCTGAACGGACCCGCAGCTCGTGATCCATGCCGACGACGCGCAGCGTGCCGACCTGATGACAACCACCGTGCTTTGCCTGATCGAAGCCGCAGGTCAAGGGATGCCAATGGTGACAACTAGCGTGCTTCGGCTCACATATGAAGTGGTCGGCGGTCGGGGCTGAGCCGGGACCGGACTGATTCCGAGCCCGCTCTGACGTCACCGTAGACCCGAAGACCTCAGTACTCACGGATGCCCGTCTCAGGCCCACGCTTGGAAGGCAGGACAAGCTCAGGATGACGCGTAGGCCTGAACGGGCCGGATCTTGCTGCCGGTCCACCCACACCCACCATGCACCGGCCTGGGACCGCCTCGAGGGTGACGCCGTCGGCCGGAGGCGTGTCGTCGCGTGCGGCAGACCGGGGCCGGGAAAAACTGTCTGCTGAGGACACCCCGCCCGCTGGAAGGGACCGCAAGATGACCACGGATGTTGGCCCGGCTCCCGTTCGGGTCCTTGTATTCGGTGCGGCCCGGCGCGCCGGGTCCACCAACGCGCAGTTGGCCTCGCTGGCGTCGGGCCTGGTCGCCGAGACCGGTGCCGAGGTCGACATGGCCAGCATGCGGGATTTCGACATGCCGCTGTACGACGGGGATGTGGAGGCCGCCGAGGGGCTGCCCGCGGGTGCCCTGGCCCTGTGTGAGCGGATCAAGCGCTGCGATGCGTTCGTGATCTCGTCTCCCGAGTACAACGGCTCTGTCCCGGGGCTGCTGAAGAACGCCATCGACTGGGTGTCACGGGTACGGCCGCAGCCGTTCAAGACCAGGCACGCGCTGCTGCTGTCGGCCTCCCCGTCGCTGATCGGTGGCAACCGCGGCCTGTGGGCGCTGCGGGTCCCGCTGGAGCACCTGGGGACGCGGGTCTACCCCGACATGTTCAGCCTGCCCCGCGCGCACGAGGGCTTCACCGAGGACGGCCGGCTCGCCCGCCCCGAATCACAGGAGCGGCTCGCCGAGATCATCTCCGGGTTCATGCAGCTGGTACAGGCCGACGTGCAGTTCGTCTGCCTGCAGCGCCGCTGGTACGAGTTCCCCGGCGACCGCACCGACGCACCGGTCACCCAGCGGGCCGAGGACTGACTCCGGGACTGGCAGCGCCACTACGCGGGCGCCCGGGAACGCCTCGACGGGGGAGAGCGTGGGCTGGGCGGCACTGTCTCCAGCGCGCAGCCCTTGGCCACCCCTGCGCCGTGGGCGTGCGCTTCCTTGGCGTAGTGGACCTGGCAGTCCACGATCGGGGCGGTCGGAAGCCGAGAGGCGACGGAGCGGTGGCCGGCGGCGGCCGGTCGTTCTTCACCGGGTTCGGGTGTGAGTAGTTGAGGTACAGGAAATCCCGGTGAGATTGATCTTGCTGGCTCTTCGGTCTCCGTGGGGTGGATGACCTGGCCTTGGAGGCGCTGGCGGAGGTCGGCTTCCTCGGGCGTGAGCGGATCATCCGGGCGCCGGATGCGGGCTCGGCAGGGGCGGGGAATATCGTCGGCGCCCTGGATGTCGGCGAAGTCGGCGTGGGCCTGGGCGACGGCCTCGCGGTACGCCTCCCTCTTCTCGTGCTCGGCGAGTGCGCGGTAGATGCTCGCGACGCTGGGGGCCTGACCCTTGCGTTTGCCGGTGGGGATGATCAGGTCGGGCTGGATCTGCTCGACCGAATCACCGTTCGCCCGGCGCCGGAGACCAGGCCGCCGCCCACTGGAAGAAAATCGTGCGCCTCGCCTTTCCCGGCGGGCGCTGACCGGCGAATACCGACACGCGCCAAGGTGGCGTTAGGCGGGCTGCGGGGCGGGCGTTGCCGGAGCGGTCGCGATCTTGCGGGTCTCGTGCATTATCAGCAGGCCGTTGACCACCATCAGTGTCGCGGTCAGGCCGTGGATGCCGAGCGCGGTGGCCACGGAGCCGTGGTGGGCCAGCACGGTGGTCATGTCGCCGTATGCGGCGAGGGCCTCCACCAGCAGCGCCCAGCCCAGCGCCCGGCGGTGGCCCGTCACCAGCAGGATGCCCAGGACCAGGGCCAGGACGACGTCGCGGATTCCCTTGATGATCAGGAAGCCGTCGCCGTCGCCGGACGGCCAGCTCGGCAGGCCGAAGCCCGGCGCCGTCGTCTCCGGGCTCAGGATGAAGTCCGTCCCGAACCAGAGGATGAAGAGGATGAAGGCGGCGGCCAGGACGGTGTTGATCTTCTTCAGCGACATTGTTCTTCTCCTTGCGAGTCTTCGTCGGCTTGGTGAGCTTCGTGGAGCTTGCTGAGTCGTGTGGGGCCCGATCAGGCCGCGGGACGCGGCTGATCGAGGGGCGTAGCTTGTCGGGATCGCAGTGGTGGGATCTGAGCGGCAGCTGCATTCCCGAATGTCGGGATTTCGGTGGCACCTGCCGCCCGGGGGTGGGGGTTGTGCGCCACCGGTGCGGCGTCGGCCCGCGGGGTCAGAAATCCGAAGCCCTGTCGGGCTCACCCCGACGGGGCGAAAGCTGTCGACCCAGCCGGCAGCACCCGCAGCCGGTCGACGGCGATGCAGCCCCGGTTGAGATCGCCGTACGGCCCGCCGTGCCCCGCCGGTGTTCGGACAGCTTCAGGGACGGGGCTACGCGTGGTGGGGTGCTCGGCGGCCTTGGCGACCCGGCATGGTGCATCGATGCGTGACTGCCCGGGGAGGGCAGGGCTTCTCCGGCTGCCCTCCTCCGGCTACAGCTGCCGTGTCATACGTCGATCTGCTCGAAGATGTGCGGGTACGACACGATGTCGTCGGGGAAGTCGGCAGCCATGCGCTGGAACTCCGGGCTGCCGAACGCCGTGGCGAGAGCCTCGGTCGACTCCCAGACCGCGACGTTCATCAGAAGCTGACTGTCCGCCGTTCCCTTGTGCATCTGCAGGGAGACGAATCCCGGCTGAACCTTCATGAACTCGGCCTGCCTCCGAAAGAGGGCCAGGAACGACTCAGTCCTCTCCTTCGGGACGAAGAAGGTGTTGGCCAGGGCGATGGGCCCGGTCTTCTTCTTGAACTGCGCGAACATCGGCGTGTGCGGGTCGAGACTCTGCAGCTTGGCCATTCTCGGTACTTCCTCTCGCTATCGGTCATTGGGTGTCGCTGGCGCCCGCGTCCTGGGGATACCAGCGGAGTTCGAGGGTGTTGGTGTCCGGGCCTTGGATGTAGATGGAGGTGGCGGTGCCGCACTTCGGGCGCACGGCCGAGCGGTTGCGGCTGACGACCGGGCGGGTGAGCCCGTGGGCTCAGGTGAGGGCGGCGACGAGCAGGGTGAAGGCGGCGATGATGATGGCGACGCGGACGTAGTGGTAGCGGTCCCAGCGGTTCATCTGCTCCTTCCAGTCGGCGGGCCGGTTGTCGGGGGTCCACGTCTTGCCCCGGTTGTTGATCGGGACGAGCAGCAGGATCGACATGATCACGCTGACGATCAGCAGTGCGGCGGCGGTGATGACGAGGCCGGTGCCGCGGTGGTGCCATCCGGCGACAGCCCAGACCGCGGCGAGGACGAGTGAGCCGATGTACCAGAACGGCATCACGGCGCCGAGCATCCGGCCCCCGTGGGAGTGGGCCTGCTGGTTGCTGTCCTCCGGGAGGGCGTTGAAGATCGGGTTCATGACGAAGGCGACGGAGAACTCCACTCCCACCATCAGGCCGACGATCACGGTGGTGATGACCTCGAGTGCGCTGAGCATGTGCCCCTCCCGGGATCTAGCGTTGCTAGCTGATGTGAGCAACGCTAGTACTACTGCCGCTTGATTGTCTAGCGGTGCTAGGATTCGAGTTATGTCAGTACAGGAACGCAAGGCACGCGAACGGGCGGTCCGCGAGCGCCTCATCGTGGCGACGGCCCGTGAACTCGCCGAGCAGCAGGGCTGGGACGCGGTCACCACGCGCCGGCTCGCCGAGCGCATCGAATACAGCCAGCCCGTCCTCTACAGCCACTTCCGGGGCAAGCGCGAGATCATCGGCGCCGTCGCCCTCGAGGGCGCCGCCGAGATGGCCGCGGCGGTGCGGGCCGCGGCGTCCGCCGCGAACAGCCCGCGCGAGCGGGTCGCCGCCCTCGCCCGTGCCTACCTCGACTTCGCCGAGCGCAACCCGGCGGTCTACGACGCCTTGTTCCAGCTCGACGGCGGCCTGGCGTACGCGCAGGAGGACACCCCGGAGCCGCTGAAGGACGCCTTCGCCGCGCTGATGGAGAGCCTGGGCGAGGTCGCCGGGGACGGCGTCGACCCGGGGCTGTTCACCGAGGTGTTCTGGGCGTCCCTGCACGGACTCGCGACCCTGACCCGGGCGGGACGGCTGCTGCCGAAGGACGCCGAGCAGAGGGTGGAACTGCTGGTGGACCGGCTCGCCGTGCTCTGACACACCATCCCGGCGGGCACACGGCCGGGGCCCTCGCACCCCACCGCGTGCCCGCCCACGGCAACGCTTCGGGTCACCCGCGTCCGCACGGCACAGCCACAGATCGCCGGGCCCCGCACCCCAGACGGGCACCCGCCCCGCAAACTGCGATGCTCATTGATCACCACCCGATACGCGCCCTAACGCCGCGTCATTCGCCGGTGCCCTCGTCGTCCTCGTCGAGGTGGACGGTCGCCGGGTCACGCAGCGGGCGCAGGCCCTCGTGTGGCGGCCGGGCGGCGAAGCTGTAGCGGCCCAAGCAGTTGAAGTTGGCGTGCTTCAGCGGGGAGACCCGGGCCACGTCCTCGTCCAGGACGTCATGCTCCCCCTCCTCGGGCGGCAGGGCCCGCAGGTGGTCGACGGCGGCGTCGAGGTAGCGGGTCGTCCAGAGCACGGCGGCATTGAGGACCAGGCCGAGCGCCCCGAGTTGGTCCTCCTGCCCCGTCCTGTACGCCTGCATGATCTGTCTCCGGTCCGTCGGCGTTCCCGCCCAGCGCGGCCGGGCCTCAGCGATCAGCCAGTTGGTACTCCAGGCCCCCGCACCCATCGTCGCCCGCGCGCTCGGGTACCACGACAAGACCACCACGCGCCTCGGCACCGAAGCCGGCGGAACCTGGAGCCGGTATGCCCCCGGTGATCACAGTCGCTGACCCGGCCGGACCTTGATCCTGAGAGCAGGAGGGAGGTTCAATCGCCGGATGGCTGAGACCGACATTGACCTGGGAGTCGTGACGGCGCCGTCGGGGGTCCTCGTGTTGGGGATGGCGTCGTGGATCGACCACTGGCCGCAGCTGGGCCGACCGCTGTCCGAGCGCGCAAGTGCCGCAGCGTCGACCGGCGGTGGACACGTCCATGATTCGATGTGTGAGATGGTCGCGGTTCCCGCCGCCGGTGACAGGCCGTTGATGATGCGGGCCGGCACGACGGCATCACCATTCGACGGAGGACCAACGATCGCGGTCCTTGAGATCGATCTCGGCCTGCCATGGGCCGGCACCACAGGCAACGAGCCGATCATTCTTGGCGACCTACCGGTCGACCGGTGCGGCATGGTGCTCGGTGACGCGCTCGCCCTGGACTCCTGGACCGGAGACGGCCACCCATCAACCGACGGCCTTGCCGACATCACCTACTGGGGAGGCTACGCGGAGGCCGCCCACCTTCAGTTCGGCGGAGAACTGATCCTGCAACACGGCAGCCAAGTGCGAGGGTGGCTCGACCTGCCTCTCGACGACGCCGAGAAGCTCGTCGACACCCTCAACGACTGGGAAGGCGACGAGCAGGGCCGGGGCGTCATGGTTGCAATCGATGAGCACACCGACTTCCACCGCTTCAACCGTGCGAGTTGGACCCACCCGATTCAGATCGGCGCCATCGAGGTCGCCGGCTGCCCAGTTCTGGGGATCAACTGGGACAGCGGCGACCACTCGATGAGACATCGCGGCGAACGCCGCTTCGGACAGGTCTATCCCGTGACTCTTCAGCCCGGCCCCGAAGGCCAGACAACGATGCGCTGGACGATCCCGCCCTACGCTCCCGGTCACGACGGCACGGACTGATCAGCAGACCACCACCGACGACTCACGGTGACCAGAGCCGGAGGCCGCCGGAGGATACGCGACACCTCAACATGCGAGCCCACCCGTCCCGAGGCTGTAGATCCCCGCGAGTTCACGGAAACTGAAGGTTCTTCAGCACGAACCCAAGGGTGCGACGCCCCGATTCTGGGGGAGAGACCCATGGGTTCGCGGTCAGCCCCGGTCTCCTATCCCTGATCCACGGTGCAAAGTAGCCATTGACCCTCGGCGTGCTCCCGTTGCTTCGTCTCCGGCCTGTTCGTTAGGCCGAACGAGTAGCCGGCGAAAGAGACTTGTGCAGGGTCTGCGAGCGCGGTCAGAACCAGTGCAGGCAGTGCGGGGAGCGCTCGGCGCGGAAGAGTGCGTCAGCGAGGGTGGCTGCGCCTGGGCGGTGGGCCCGGATGTGTCCGGCACGCACGAGCGTGCTCGGGGCAGTGCCGCCGAGGTAGATGGAGCCCAGGTCGCTGATGTCCAGGGACAGGTCGGGCTTCCGGTCCGTCGGGACACAGTCGGCCTTGCTGTCCCGGATGGTCAGCAGGTAGCGGTCGTGTTCGCCGAGGAACGGGTCGTCGATGTCGAGGACGAGCTCGCCGTCCATGAACCAGCCGCGCGCGGTCAGCGCACGCGGGACGTCCAGCAGCCGCACCCAGAGCCAGTCGGTGTCGCCGCTCACCTCGCCGGCGCGGAAGTCCGCGAACTGCCAGCGCAGCGGGTGATCGGGCGGGACGTGCTTGAACACGACCTGAGAGACCAGGTCGTGTCCGAGTACGAACCGGGCCAGGGCCGTGAAGACGGCGTCGTCGGTGGCGATGGTCTCGTCGACCGTCAGGGTGCCGGACTCGATCGAGTAGCTGGCGTACCCGTCCGGGACGCCGCCGGCGTCCCGGTGGACAGCGACGTAGCGCGGCGCCGGCGAGATCGGGGGCTGCCCCGCGCGCAAGGCCCACCAGCGATGCGGCCGGGACAGCGCGCCGGGCTGGGCGCGGCGATACCGGTCGTAGACCTCTTCCAGAATCTCGCCGCACTCGGCCCGACGCAGCACCTCGACCGAGCCGTTGTCCGAGCCGGTCGCTGGTACCTGGGCCACTCCGCGCGCCCGGGGAACGGCGAGGGCGGCCTCGTGGTGCGGCACAGTCAGCCGCGCCGTGTAGGTCGCCGGTCCGTAGCCGAACCTGCCGTAGATCGGGGCCTCAGAGGCCAGCAGCACGGAAAGGAACTCCCCGCGGGCCCGCAGCTCGGTGAGCTGATGCCGCATCATCGCGCTGAGCACGCCCTGGCGCCGGTGCGAGGGCAGGACGCCGACGGCGGTCACCCCGGCGGCCGGGACGAGGGTCTCACCGGGCAGGGTGAGCTCGAAGGAGTGCGTGGCGGCGGTGCCGACGGGCCGCCCGTTTGCCGTCAGAGCGAGCATGCAGCGGTCCATTTCGAGCGCCGACCACCAGAGCCCGCCGCCCTCTATCGGGGTTTCCGGGAAGCGCCCGAACGCGGCATGGACTGTGTCGACGAAGACGTCGAGATCGTTGTCGGTCGTGGGACGGATCTCCATTGCTGCTGCTGCCTCCTCGGGATACCGGCACCACGACTCATGGTGTCTGGCCACAGTGCAGCGTTGACCCGTGGCCAGGGCAAGCGAATTACGGCCGGGCCCGCGGCCCCATCGACGGCGCACGGTCATGACCGTCGCCCAGGCGCTCGGGATCAGCGAACAGGACTGGGCTCACGGACGCGTTTTGGTCCCGGACCGCGGGGCGACCGCTGTCCGGGACCAGTGGGCTGACCGACTCCGGTGTCACCCGGTGTAGGTGAACTCGTCGGCTGGACCGGTGGGGGACGAGTAGCCGTTCACGTTCACGGTGATGTTCACGGTCGTGCTCGTAGCTTTGCCCGACGGGGGCGCTTTGGCGACGATCTTGTCCGAGTCGACCTGGACGGATGGCGAGGCGTTCTTCCCGAAATACACGGTGGCGCCTTTCGCGAAGCCCGCGCCGGAGATAGTGACCGAGTCGTTGGCCCTGCCCCTGTCCGGTGTGATGCCGGTGACCACCACGGGTTCGGGCCCGCCGTAGGCGAACTGCCCGAGCGGGACTGCCGGGGAGGTGCCCAGGGGGTTGGTGACATACACGTTGACGATGCCGGTCCCGTCGGGCACCTCGGCAGTGATGGTGCCGTCAGGGTTGAACGTGGGTGGCTTCTGGCACGGGACGGGGCCGAAGTCGACGTTGCAATCCTTGCTGAAGTCGCGGCCCTTGATAGTGACCTGTGTGCCCGATGCACCGAAGCTGGGGATCACGCCGGTCACCGTCGGCGGCCCGGAGAGGACAGGCGCGTCCAGCAGCCTGAGGTAGGTGGAGTTGGCGTGCTGAAATGCGACCTGGCCCAGGAAATCCTCAACCGAGGCCTTGACCACATTGTCGTCGCGGACCATGTAGTCGGTGTTCTTGCTGACGGCAGTGCCCGGCTGGACGTAGACATTGTTCCCGCGCAGGGTTGCGATCGACCCGAGGAGCGCCTTCACCTCGAGGGTCGCCGCTGGTCCGGGATCCGGATACCAGTTCTCCGCGGTGGGGAGATCGGACCAGGCCAGCGGTACCACGTCGTAGGCGTTGACGTAGCGCTGATTCATGTTCCCGAACTGGGAGGTGAGGTAGTCGGCGAAGCTCTCCAGACCGGCGGTGGGTGCCGCGAAGGTGACCACCCCGAACTGTGGCTGGCTTTGCTGCCAGGTCTGCGCCTTCAGGTAAAGCGCGACCATGTTTGCGATGCAACCACCCAGGCTGTGACCGATTACGTAGACCGTCGGCTGCGGAATCCCGGTCAAGAGGCCGGCGAGCGCCTGCACGAGATTGGAGCTGGCGCTGAGCGAACGCATGTCGACGACCTGAGTGAAGGCGTCCATCGCCCCCTTCGACACGGAGATGGGGGAATTCGACCCGCTGGCGGTGAACGGCACCACCGTGCCGACGTCGAGGTCTTCGAGAATGTCGGTCACGCTGGCGATTGTCCCGCGGACGACCACGGCAAACTGGTTCGAGCCGTCGTTGTTCTTGGCGATGTACGCCATGTTCGCGTTGTCCGGGCTCAGCGCGAGCCACGTCGGTGTCCAGTTGCTCATCAGGGGGGAGTTGGAGAACTGCCGGGAGATGCCGAGTTTGATCCGCTCGGTCTGGGCTTGCAGGGTCTCCCCGGACGGACGCGGAGTCGCTCCAGTTGCCGCGATGGCGGCCAGGGTCATGGCCACCTGAGGCGTGATCGGAGTGGCCTGTTGTGCCGCCGCCATGCTCGCTCCTTAAGTCTTCACTCATGGTCAAACATCTCCATTTCAATGTATTCGCTACTCAGTATCCTGACGGATGTCAGGCTCTTTGTGTTCTCGGATTCACTCGTTCGGAATGGGTTCCGACTTAAAGCGGAACCGTAGTAAACGGCTTCAAGGATTTGGTTGCCATGCAACCTCGTCGTCGCGGTTATTCCAGCGACTCTGGGGCGGTGGAGGCAACCCGGTTTGGGCCGTACCCGGGTTACACCGTCCCCATCGAAATCGGCCTGGGCGCAGCCACATTCCAAGCACTGGTCGCCGCTCTGCTGGAGAGGCTCCGAACGTCGAAGTGTGGTCCCGCTCTGCGCCAGGAACTCGCCGTCCCTCGTCACTGTGCCGAGGCGTGGGCCGACGCCGCGGAAGTGCCAGTGCATCGGTGCGAGCGCACAGGATGTTCCTCTCCGCCGTTCACGGAGAGAGTGGTGGGGCGTCCTCGCCGTTTCTGTTCGTCTGCGTATCGGCAGGCGGCTTATCGCGAGCGCGTTCGGACAGGCGCATTGAAGGAAGACGCCCTTGCGACAGCTCAGGCAGCGGGCCCTCGCGCGGTCAGACTTGCCGGCTATGCCGCTGACCTTCCAGCACTTCCCCGAGCCCGTGAGCGTCCGTGGAGGAGGAGATCATCGGGTCCGGGGGCCGGATGCCCTCTGCGGCCGGGCCTGGCCGGCGCCCGGCCGATGGCCGCGCGCGACAGGCGAAGGAGCAGAGCTGATGGCGGGGAAGTGGACGATCAACCCGGCAGGGTCGACGGACAATTTCCGTGGCGATGTGCTGCGTGTGCTCGGAGTGCTGAAAGTCGATTGCGCGAGCTCACCAGTATCAGCCCCCGACACATGCAGTCTGCGGGGCAGGGCTGCCCGCTGAAAGCTCGCGCGGTCGGACCACCCCCGGCCCCCGGCCGGGGGTGGTGACGACGCGGCGCTCGCGTTACCGCAAGCCTCAAGGTGGCGAAAACCACACGCGCCGGCCCCGTCCCGAAGCAGGCGGAACAGTGCGTGCGGAGTGGTCTTTCTGGGTCAGGCTTTCTTCAGGAACTCGGCCTTCAGGACGAGGCCCTTGACCTTCTTGGTGTTGCACTCGACCTCGCCGGGCCGGCTGGTGAGGCGGATGTTCTTGACCAGGGTGCCGCGCTTGAGGGTCTCGGATGTGCCCTTCACCTTCAGGTCCTTGATCAGGGTGACGGAGTCGCCGTCCTCCAGAACGGTCCCGTTGCTGTCCTTCACGGTCACGTCGCTCATGGTTCTTCCTTGCTCGGTTCGTTGCTGTGCATTGCTTGCATCAGGCATTGGTCGGTGCTGGTGTGCGTGTCGAGCCACTCGTCCGTGCACCTTTCGCGCCCGTCCCAGGCCGGGTCCCGGTGGGTGGCGAGGGCGGTGGGCAGGTCGCGGTGGACGGGGATCGGCGGGTGGGTGCTGTCGGGGACGAGAGAGTCGTCAGCGGGAATTGCGGCGAGTTCCAGGCGCCGCCCGTCGCTGTGGAGTTGGCGGGCGGCCTGGGCGACGGCGAGCCGGCCGGCGGCGGACCAGCCGCGCAGTTCGGTCAGGTCGAGGATGACCGGCCCGGTGCCGCGTGCCTGGACCCAGCCGATGGCGCCGGTGAACCGGTGGACGGCGTCCGGGCCGAGATATCCGGCGAGGGAGAGGACGCCGAGGCTGTGGTGGGTGGTGTAGCGCCACTCGATGGTCATTGTCGCTGCCTCAATCTTCTACAGGGGAAGGGTGACCCAGATGCTCTTGCCCTGGCCGTCCGCGTCCCCGCGTACGACCGCGGTGCCACCGATCTGCAGGGTGAGTTCGACGACGGTGGCCAGCCCAGTGCTGCCGGTGCCGATGACCGCGTCGTAGAGGGGCGGCTGGTAGGGGTGGCGGTCGTGGACGGCGAAAGCGAACGTGTCCGGCCCGCCCGCGAAGATGACCGTCACGTTCGGGGAGAGCACGGCGGCGTGACGCACGCTGTTGGTCACCAGCTCCGCCAGGATCAGCAGCGCCGGATCCACGCTCGGATGGCGGCGGCTGATACCCCACTCCGCCAGTACCTGCTCCGTCGTCTCACGCGTTATCCGGACGGCCGAGCCCATGGTGGGCAGGGTCAATACGTGCCGGTACGGCAGGGTTTCGAGCTGCGTATTCACCGGGCCTCCCGGTGGGCGAGGCGGAAGCCGGTAACTGCCTGCGGACGGATCCGTACGAGGGTGTCGTGCGGTCCGTGGGCCCAGCCCGGCAGCGTACGGCGGTGGTGAGCCGTTTCGTGCGCGTCACGGACGATCTCGGCCGGTCCGGTCACGGTGATGGTCCAGCCGCTTCCGTCGGCCCGGATCTCGTCCGTCTGGTAGCTCAGTGCGACTCGCTCGGCCAGGGCGGCCTCCTGGGCCGGGGTGCGGACGATCAGGCGCCCGTACTGCACGACGTGCGCGGCCGGGCGGACCACGGCGATCTCGCGCTGGAAGTAGATCAGACGACCCTGGTCGACGCTTTCGAGCAGCCAAAGGGCCTCCGCGCCAGAGACCTCGGTCATGTGGCGGGTGTGGGGGCCGGTCATCGGGAAGCCTTTTCGATGACAGGAGCGATCCGGCCGGGAGCGGGCAGCAGTCCGGCCTTCTGCAGGTGGGCGCGGGCCCCGGCGATGGCCTCCGGAGTGGAGGCGTACTCGCGCCCCTGCCGCTGCAACAGGCCCAAGGCGCCGACGGAGTCGAGGGCCTGGCGCTGGCCGGGGCGAATGCCGGAGGTCATCACGGCGATGCCGCGACGGTTCAGCTTCTCCACGGCGTCCTTCAACACCAGAGCGCCGGTTGCGTCCATCGTCGACACCCGCGACATCCGCAGGATCACCACTCGCACGTCGCCCACCTCGGAGAGCTCGAGGAGGAAGCGGTGGGCGCCGGCGAAGAACAGTGGCCCGTCGATCCGATACGCGACGATGTGCTCGGCCAGGAGCGCGTGCTCCTCTTCACTGTGCTCACCGGGCAGATCGGGTCGGAAGTCCACCTCGTCGATCCGGGCCTGGCGGGCCACCGCCCGAAGCGCCAGCGCCCCGGCCACCACCAGGCCGATGATGACCGCGTAGACAAGGTCGAGAGCCAAAGTGGCAGCCGCGGTCAGGACGAGGACGACCGCGTCGGAGCGGGTCGCGCGGGCCATCGCCCGCAGCGCACCGACCTCGACCATGCGGATCGCGGTCGCGATCAGCACACCCGCCAGCGCGGCCAGCGGGATCCTGGAGACCAGCGGAGCTGCGGCGAAGACGATCACAGCGAGGACGGCGGCGTGGGTGAGCGCGGCCAGCCGGGAGCCCGCGCCGGTACGGACATTGACCGCGGTACGGGCGATGGCGGCCGTTGCCGGAACGCCGCCGAACAGAGGGGCGGCCAGGTTCGCGATGCCCTGCCCGAACAGTTCCTTGTCCGGGTCGTGCTTCTGCCCGACCGTCATGCCGTCCGCGACGGTGGCTGACAGCAGCGACTCCAGCGCCGCGAGTGCGGCCACCGCTACGGCGGGGGCGAGCAGCGAACCCAGGGCCGACAGGTCCAGGAAGCCGAGCGAAGGGGCAGGCAGCCCGGACGGCAGATCACCGATCGGTGCGGCTTTGTCGAGGTGGAAGAGCTGGGCGGCCACAGTGGCGGCGATCACCGCGACGATGGAGAACGGGACGGCCGGGCGCCAGCGTGCGCCGAGCAGCATCATGGCCGCGACACCAGCCGCGAGAGCGACGGCGGTCCAGTTCGGTGCCTTCGTGAACTCCTCGATCGCGCGCCAGGTCACTACGAGGACCTTGTCGCCCTCGGGCTTGGGCACGCCGAGGGCGCCCGGGATCTGCTGAAGTCCGATGACGCAGGCGATGCCCAGGGTGAATCCCTCCACCACCGGGGCCGGGATGTACCGCATGTACTGGCCGGCCTTCAGCAGGGCGAGCACGATCAGCAGGACACCGGCCATCAGCCCGACCGTCAGCACTCCGCCGGGCCCGTACTGGGCGACGATCGGCACCAGCACCACCGTCATCGCGCCCGTTGGGCCGGAGACCTGGAGATTCGAGCCGCCGAACAGCGCCGCCAAGGCTCCCGCCACCACGGCGGTAGCGAGCCCGGCTTCGGCGCCGAGCCCCGAGGAGACACCGAACCCGAGAGCGAGCGGCAGGGCCACAATGGCGACGGTGAGGCCGGAGAGCAGGTCACGCCGCGGGTTACGGGCCATGACCGCGTAGTCGGCGCGGGCAGGCAACAGGGAGCGTACCCGCTCCCAGGATCGGGCCAGCAGGGCACTCACTCGGGCGCTACCTCTGCTTTCCGCAGCTCGGCCAGGAGTTCGTTCTGCCCGCTCAGCATCTCCGTCAGGATCCTCCGCGCCGCCCGCATCAGATCCGCGACATCCCCGCCGGCCAGCTCATACACCACGGTCGAGCCTTCCCGGGTAGCGGTCACGATCCCCGAGCGGCGCAACACCGCCAGTTGCTGTGACAGCGCTGCCGGCTCCACCTCGATCGCCGCCAGCAGGTCACGTACCGGCATCGGGCCGCCCTGCAACAGCTCCAGCACCCGGATGCGCACCGGGTGCCCGAGCATCCGGAAGAACTCGGCCTTGGCCTCATACAGCGGAACCGGCACGGTCTCGCACACTCCTCATCACCTGGATACCCGGGAACATCGCTCGGCGCTGTGCCCCGGACTACGCACCGGCACAGCTCCTACATCATGTAATGAATTGCAGAATTCTGCAATTCATTGATGCGGCGCTTGAGCTCGACCTGCCACGCTCACCTCCGCCGGCGCAACGCCAACGCCCGCCACCGCGTGTCCTGGCCGCCGGACGAAGACACCGCGCCCGCATCCGAAGCGAAAAGGGCATCCGCGGGGGCGGACGCCCACCCGCAGTCGCGGCCTGAAGAACCTGGCGAACCTAATCGGTCAGAACGCTAGACGACTTCCAAGTTGGCCATCATCGCCATGTCCTCGTGCTCCAGGTTGTGGCAGTGGAAGACGAAACGCCCCCGGTAGCCGGTGAATCTGGTGATGATGGCGACCGCCTCGCCCGGGCTCAGGTCGACGGTGTCCTTCCAGCCCGCGTCGTAGGGGCCGGGGGCCTCGCCGTTGCGGGAGAGCACCTGGAAGTGCGCCAGGTGAAGGTGGACCGGGTGGTGGAAGTCGCTGGTGAACCGCCAGACCTCCAGTGCGCCCAGCCGGGGGGTGGCGTCGGCCCGCATCGGGTCGAAGGGCCGGCCGTTGATCGTCCAGCCCTCGTCGCCCTGGTCGCGGAAGGTGAAGGTACGGGTCGCCGTCGCACGCGCCGGGTCCAGACGCTCGACGCCCGACAGTCGCGCGGGCACGGTGCTGTCGTCGGTGGCGCGCCGGGCGATCCGGAAGCGCATGACCGCGGCGGTGGTGCCGCTGCCGAGCCGGTTGGCCAGGGTGACCTCCTCGCCGACTCGGTAGCGGGAGAAGTCGACGACGACGTCGAAGCGTTCCGCGGGCGCCAGTACGATCGCGTCGTGCGCTCTCGGGGCCGCCAGCAGGCCGCCGTCCGAGCCGATCTGTACCAGGGCGCCGCCGCCCGCGGGCTGGGGATCCAGCTCCAGCCGGTAGCGGCGTGCGTTGGAGGCGTTGAGGATGCGCAGCCGGTAGCGGGCGGCGTCGACTTCCAGGACGGGCCACGGCGCACCGTTGACCAGGATCACGTCGCCCAGAACCCCTTCGACGTAGTCCTGCTGCACACCTGGGGTGTGCAGCAGGGTCGGGTCGGTCGCGGGGTAGCGGAAGGAGCCGTCGGCGTCGAAGGCCCGGTCGGTGATCATGAGCGGGATGTCCCGGTCCCCGCGCGGCAGGGGCAGGGCCTCCTCCTCGTCGTCGTGTACGAGATGAAATCCGGCCAGCCCGCGCCAGACGGCGGCGCCGGTGAAGTCCATGCGGTGGTCGTGATACCAGAGCGTGGCGGCCCGCTGCTGGAGGGGGTACTCGTAGACGCGTGAGCCGTGGGCCAGGCTGGCCCGGTGGTCGTGGTGCGGGAGCGGGCCGGTGAACCCGTCCGGCACGATCAGGTCGGTGGGGTAGCCGTCGCTGGCCGACGGGGTGCGGCCGCCGTGCAGGTGCACGACGGCCGGCACAGGAAGCGCGTTGCGGTGACGGACGACGGTCCGCCGGCCGCTGCGGGAGACGAGGGTGGGCCCGGGGAAGATCCCCTCGTACCCCCAGATCGCGGTGGTGTGGCCGGGCAGGATCTCCTGGGTGGCGGCCTTCTGAGTCACCTCGTAGTAGTCGGTGGTGGCGTCCTGGCGTGGGGTCAGCACCGGCGGTACCGGCAGCGGCACCCGGTACGGGGCGGGCAGCGGCAACAGGCTGCGCAGCAGTTCCCCGGTCTGGGCGCCGGCGGCCAGCCGCGGGATGTATGTGCCCACCGCCGTCAGGGCGGCCGCCCCGCCCAGGGCGCCGAGGAGGCGGCGGCGCGGTATCGCCGGTCTCACGAGACCTCCTGCCCGGGCCGCGACGCCTCCGGGGACGTGCCGGGCCGCGGCCCCCTCCCGGACACTGACCCGGCGTCACCGGGCGCGGCCGGGACGGGGCCCGGGGGCAGGGGGCGCCACACCTGGATCAGGAGCAGCAGCCCGGCGGCAATGAGCGTCACGCCCAGCGGGACGTGCACCCCCAGGGTCCGCCGGTAGCCGAGGACGGCCTGCCCGGCCTCGGCCACGAGCAGCACGACGCTGACCGCGGCCGGCCAGCCCGGACCGCGGCCCTGGCGCCAATACAGCACCGTTACCACGACCTGCGCGAGGCCGACGGCGACGATCACGTTGGCGTTGATCGCGTGCGCGGTGAGCATGTCGTAGTCGCCGGACAGGAACCGCCCGGCGAGGACGGCCTGGGTGAACAGGGCTGCGGCGTGCACCGTCGTCACCGCGCGCAGTGCACCGCGGGCCCGCCCGGGGTGCCGTCGCGGGTCTGGCGACTCGCGTGTGCCCGAGCCGCCCGGCTCGGCGGCGGCCAACGACGGCTGCATGGACGTCTCCCCTGGGCAGTGGATGATCATCAGCACGCAACCGTAGTCCGCCCTCTCATGCGCGTCTACGCCTGGACACAGGGGGCCGATCCGCCCGCTCCCCGGACCGGGCCCCTACGGGGGCATCGCGGCGGGCGGCACAGCGACGCCTCCGACTCGTCGGCCCGCTGCGGCGCCGAGGGCGAGGCCGGCGGTGACGTCGGTGGCCCGGTGGACGCCCAGGCAGACGCGGCCGGCGGCGAGCGGCGCGGACATCGCGAGCGCGGTGGCCCACCAGGTTGCGGTGCGGGAGCGGGCGCGGCTTGTCGGCGGGATTCCTCCATGACGGTGTGGGCGCGCCGACCCCTCCGCGGACCTTCGTACTCATCGTTTCACAGCTAATGTTACGGTCGTTACATGACGGAGACGACAGGGGGCCGGGAGCGGTTCCTGCTGGTGTCGGTGAGCACTGCGGACGCGCCTGCGGCGACGAGGGTGCGCGTATGGCGAAAGCTGCGCTCGCTGGGGGCGCTGTACCTGCAGCAGTCGGTGTGTCTGCTGCCCGACCGTGATGCGGTCCGCCGCCAGGTGGCGCGGCTGCTGGCGTCCGTACGGGCCGACGGCGGCACCGCGCGGCAGTTGGCTGTGAACATCGCCGACGAGGCGGAGTACGGGCAGCTGATCGCCGAGTTCAACGCGGAGCGCGACACCGAGTACGGCGAGGTCGTCGAGCGTGCCCCGGAGTTGCTGAAGGAGCTGGAGATGGAGACGGCGCGCGGCAACGCCACCTATGCGGAGGTGGAGGAGTCCGAGGCGGACCTGGAGCGGTTCGACAAGTGGCTTGCCAAGATCGACGCTCGGGACTACTTCGGCGCGAACGGTGGTGCGACGGCGCGGGAGGCAGTTGAGCGGTGCCGCGCGGCGCTGGCCGCGTTCGAGGACGCGGCGATCGCCGCGCAAGCCGGCACCCACCCGGTGGCCGACTCCGACACGAGCGCGCTGCCGACCTCGGCCAAGCTGCGCGCCGTCGAATAGAAGGGGCCTTCACATGTGGTGGGACATACTCATCGCGACCGTCGCGGGCCTGCTCGCCGCCTGGGTGACGCTGCTGATCGCGCTGCTGCTGATCCGCCCCAAGGGTGCCCTGCTTTCCGAGGCGGTACGACTGCTGCCGGACCTGGTGCGCCTGCTGCGGCGCCTGGCTGCCGACAAGAGCCTCCCCAGGGGTGTGCGGGTGCGGCTCGGACTGCTGATGGTCTACCTGGTGCTGCCGATCGATCTCATCCCCGACTTCCTGCCGGTCATCGGCTACGCGGACGACGCCATCATCGTCGCGTTCACCCTGCGCTCCGTCGTACGGCGCGCAGGGATTGAGGCCGTACGCGCTCACTGGCCCGGAACCGAGGACGGCTTCTCCGCCCTCGTGCGCCTGACCGGACTGAACCGCGCAGCCGACAGCTCTGCGCTGCCCTCCGACTCGCAGCCGTAGACCGGCGCATCGTCCTGTGGGGCTCGTCAAGTCATCGCTGCTGGTCAATACCCGCCTGCGGGCTTGTCGTGGAGAGTCGTGGGGACTTGTCCTGCTGCTCTGATGATCGTGTCCGTGGCCGGCCCGGGCGCTTCGGCCGGGACTGGTCCGCGTGCCGACGCGCAACCAGATCGCGATGCCGGCGAAGCACGGTGTCCGGCCGCACCGGCAGCCGCAGGCTGCGCAGCACATCTCACGGCAGCCGAAGCAGCAGCGCGGCGAGGAACGCCCGGTCGGTCCGCGTGAACCGCAGCGACCTGGCAGTGCCTCCTCGATACTGCGCTGCCACCGGATACGGTCACTGCGCCGCGCCCGCCACTCCTGGAAGGAGAGGGCGACGGCGCCGACGACAGCGGCGGCCCCGCGGTCAGTGCCGCGTTCGCCGCCGCTCCCAGGACCCCCTCGGCCAGTTCGTACGTGGCCATGGACGGATCGTGGCACCGCCCTCCCGACCCGCTGTCGACAGGGCGGTGATCGTGGCAGGGAGCGGACGACAGCTGATCCCGGGCACGCGCCCGGAATTGCAGGGCGGCTGCGGAGCCCCTCTGTCCGTGGCACTGAGAATGAATCCCGGCAGCCCGTCTCTCCCCGGAAAATCAATGGTCGCCAGACCGCGGCTGTCCGTGCTCTCACGGCCTGGCGACCGGTATAGGGGCGGCCCGTCTGTCAGACGCGCCGTCAGTCGGACGCGGCGGCGTCGACCACGCCGGCCGTCGCCCGACGCGTCGTCAGAATGCGGTGAATCAGCCGCGCACCCGCGCGCGCCGTCCGGTGGTCGACATCGAGGTCCGGGTTGAGTTCGGCGACATCGACCACGATCGGCTTCCCGCTCGCCGCCACCCGGGCGCAGACGCGCTCGACGACCTCCATCTGCACGCCGTGGGCGGCCGGGGCGCTGACCCCGGGAGCGGCGGCGGCCGGCAGGACGTCCAGGTCGATGCTGAGGTGGAGGACATCGCTGCTGTCGACGAACTCGTCCACGAACGCGTCGACCGCGGGCAGATCGAGGAGCCCGCACTCGGTGTCGGTCAGATAGCGCACGTCGAGCCGGTCGGCCGTGCGGAAGAGATGCTCGGTGTTGCTCGGCTGACTGATGCCGATCACACGGTAGTTGAGCCGGTGGCCCCGCTGCTCCTCGCTCCGCGCCATCTGGAGGAACGGGGTGCCGGAGCTCGCCCGTACGTCGTCCCGGAGGTCGAAGTGGGCGTCGAGGTTGAGCACCCCGAGCCGCCCTCCCGCCCGCACCGCCCGCGTGTCGACGAGCCCGAGATAGGTCCCGTACGCCACCTCGTGACCGCCGCCCAGCACCACCACCGGAATGCCACGGTCGACGAGCGCGCCGACCGCCTGACCCAGGCGCCGGTGCCCCGACTCCAGGTCCCCGTCGAGGACTTCGACGTCTCCGGCGTCCAGCGCGGTCATGGGTGCGGGCAGTGCCATGGACGCCAGGGCGGCACGCAGTTCGCGCGGGCCGCCCGCCGCGCCCTGGCGGCCCTTGTTGCGGCGCACCCCCTCGTCGCTGCGAAAGCCGACGAACGCGGCGTCCCACGGCCCCGGTTGCCCGGGGTCGGTGCTGATCGCGTGGTGCCAGCGCAGGTGTTCGTTCCCGGGACCGTCGTCCCGGCCGCGCCACGCCTCGGGAGCCACGTCCACGGTGAGCTCGACAGCCATGTCCGTGGGTTGGGTCGTGACCGCCGCGCTCACTTGCTTTCGCCCTCGGTCATGGGGATGCGCACCCCGCGGTCGCGTGCCACGGTGCCGGCGTACTCGTAACCCGCGTCGACGTGCCGGATGACGCCCATCCCGGGGTCGTTGGTCAGGACGCGGGACAGCTTCTGCGCGGCGAGTTCGGTGCCGTCGGCGATGCACACCTGGCCCGCGTGGATGGAGCGGCCCATGCCGACTCCGCCGCCGTGGTGGATCGAGACCCACGAAGCGCCGGACGACGTGTTCACCAGGGCGTTGAGCAGCGGCCAGTCGGCGATGGCGTCGGAGCCGTCGAGCATGGCCTCGGTCTCGCGGTAGGGGGAGGCGACGGAGCCGGAGTCCAGGTGGTCGCGGCCGATGGCGAGCGGCGCGGACAGTTCGCCGGAGGCGACCATCTCGTTGAACCGCAGGCCCGCGCGGTGGCGTTCGCCGTAGCCGAGCCAGCAGATGCGGGCGGGCAGGCCCTCGAAGGAGACGCGCTCACCGGCCATCTTGATCCAGCGGTGGAGGTGCTCGTTCTCGGGGAAGAGCTCCATGATCGCCCGGTCGGTGGCCTCGATGTCCTTGGGGTCGCCGGACAGCGCCGCCCACCGGAACGGGCCGAGGCCCTCTTCGAACAGGGGCCGGATGTGGGCGGGTACGAAGCCGGGGAAGTCGAAAGCGCGCTGGTAGCCGGCCTTGCGGGCCTCGTCGCGGATCGAGTTGCCGTAGTCGAAGACCTCGGCTCCGGCGTCGAGGAACCCGACCATGGCCTCCACGTGCCGGGCCATCGACTCGCGGGAGCGGCGGGTGAAGTCCGCCGGGTCCTTGCCGGCCTGCTCGTGCCACTCCTCGACGCTCACGCCGACGGGGAGGTAGGCCAGCGGGTCGTGCGCCGAGGTCTGGTCGGTGACGATGTCGATCGGCGCGCCCATCTCCAGGAGCTGCGGGAACACCTCGGCGGCGTTGCCCGCGAGTCCGATGGACAGCGGGCGGCGCGCTTCCTTGGCCTCGATGGCGAGACTCAGGGCGTGGTCGAGGTCGTCGGCCGCGACGTCGAGGTAGCGGTGCGCGATACGGCGCTCGATGCGGGTGGGGTCGACGTCGACGCAGAGCGCGACGCCGTCGTTCATGGTGACGGCGAGCGGCTGGGCGCCGCCCATGCCGCCGAGTCCGGCGGTCAGCGTGATGGTGCCCGCCAGCGTGCCGTCGAACTTCTTGCGCGCGACCGCTCCGAAGGTCTCGTACGTGCCCTGGAGGATGCCCTGGCTGCCGATGTAGATCCAGGAGCCGGCGGTCATCTGGCCGTACATGGTCAGTCCGCGCGCCTCGAGGGAGCGGAACTCCTCCCAGTTGGCCCAGTCGCCGACCAGGTTGGAGTTGGCGAGCAGCACCCGGGGCGCCCACTCGCTGGTGCGCATGACGCCGACCGGCTTTCCGGACTGCACCAGGAGCGTCTCGTCGTCCTTGAGCGTTTTGAGGGTGCGCACGATCGCGTCGTACGCGGCCCAGTCGCGGGCGGCCTTGCCGGTGCCGCCGTAGACGACCAGGTTCTCGGGGTGCTCAGCGACCTCGGGGTCGAGGTTGTTCATGAGCATGCGCAGGGCGCCCTCCTGCTGCCAGCCGAGGCAGTTCAGTTCGGTGCCACGCGGGGCGCGGATGTGGCGGGCCGCGGGGGAAACGCCGGTCATGGTCTTCTCCTGGTGGGTAACGGAGTTGCTGCGTGACCCATGACAGGCGATCGGTCGGGCGGGAACCAGCGGCGGGCCCCGAAGTTCTCGGATCCGAGAACGGGATGCGCCCGGCCCGTATGGCGGGGCCGGCGGTGACCGGCATCCTGAAAGGGGTCTCGCCTAGAATTCCGGTGATCGTGACCGCACCTCAGGCGGCGCGACGACCGACGGGGACGAGGACGGTGGACGGCTTGGTCGTGGGGGCTTCGGAGCTCGCCAGGCTCTACGCGGAGCAGACATCCGGTTCCTCGCCCGCCTACCAGCGGATCAAGGACCTCGTGTCCCGGCAGATCGTCAGCGGCCACTGGCGCGAGGGCGAGGCACTGCCGTCGGAGAACCAGTTCGTCGAGTCGCTCGGCCTGTCCCGGATGACGGTCAACCGCGCTCTGCGCGAGCTGAGCGCGGACGGCCTGCTGCGGCGCGTCATGGGAGTGGGCACCTTCGTCGCACGGCGCAAGGGCAGCTCCGCCCTGGTCGAGGTGCACAACATCGCCGACGAGATCCGGGGACGTGGCCACCGCTACGAGGCCAGGGTGCTGTCACTGCGCGAGGAACTCCCCGATCCCGAGATCAGCGCACAGCTCGGCCTCGACGGGCGGCGCAGCGCCTTCCGTTCGCGCGTCGTGCACTTCGAGGACGGGGCGGCGGTCCAGTTGGAGGACCGTTACGTCCATCCGGACTTCGCCCCCGGCTATCTCGACCAGGACTTCACGCAACGCACACCGTTCACGTTCCTGTCGGAGGTCGCGCCGCTGGGCAAGGGCGAGCACATCGTCGAGGCGGTACTTCCCTCTGCGGAGGAGTGCGAGATCCTCGGCGTGTCACCGGCCGAGCCGTGCCTGTTGATCCAGCGGCGCACCTGGTCGCGCGACGCCGTCGTCAGCGTCGCGCGTCTGCTGCACCCGGGCTCCCGGTACCGCCTCGAGGGAACGTTTGCCGCGCACTGAGCTGTCGGTGCGCCTGCCTGCATGTGCACCGATCTGTCGGTGACCGTCAGGAGGCGCCCGGTCCGACCGTGCGGCTCAGCTGCGCTGCCGGCCGCCGGCCGGACATCGCGGCGGTCAGCCGCGCCGCGGACTGTTCGAGGACGCCGCGCACCTGGTCGGGCTCGTGCCGGCTGTAGTGCCGGTGCCAGGTGCTGCTGAGCGCGGCGACGGGCCGCTCGTTGTGGTCGAAGGCCGCGATTCCCATCGACCGGCAACCTTCCGAGACCAGCTCGACCTCCTCTGACCAGCCGCGTTCACGGTCCTGTGCCAGCAGGGACAGCAGTTCCGGCAGCGAGCGCGGTCCCTTGCCGGTACGGGTGATGAGGTCGCCGCGACGCGGGAACAGAGCCCGTAGCTGCGCCGGAGCGGAATGGGCGAGGATGGCACGCCCGTTGGCCGTCAGATGTGCGGGCAGCCGGACCCCGATGTCCGTGACGAGGGCGATGTCGGCGTCGCCTGGCGGGCGCGACCGGGGACGCTCCTTGAGCAGGTAGACCGTCTCCGCGCCGTGGACGATGCCCAGGTGGACGGTCTGGCCGAGGCGGTTGGACGCGCTGCGCAGGATGGGGCGCGCGAGCCGTTCGAGGGGCTCGTGCCGGAGGTAGGCCGAGCCGATCTCGAAGGACGCGACCCCGAGCCCGTACGCCTGCTCCTTGGGCAGGTAGGTGACGAAACCGCGGTCCACCAGGACGGAGAGGATGTGGTACGCGGACGACCGGGGGATGCCCAGTTCGCGTGCGAGGGCCGCGGCCTGGACCGGGCCCGACCGGCCGGCGAGGTGCAGCAGGATGTCCAGCGCCCGTCCGACGGCCGGCGAGGCGCTCGACGCCGTCTCTCGTTCACCCATGGGTCCACCTCTTGACTCTCCTGTATATACAGGAATATACAAGTGCCCTCGTCGTGCGGGTGTGCCGAAGGCCGTCACCGGTCATCGATCCGGCCCCGCCACCTCGCCCGGAACGCGCCGTTCCCAAGGAGGGCATTCGTTGACCACCGACATGTTGACCACTGACAAGTCGTCCCTGCAGCGCGGGCTCAAGTCCCGGCACATACGCTTCATCGCCCTCGGCTCCGCCATCGGGACGGGCCTCTTCTACGGTTCCTCGGAATCCATCAAGGCGGCCGGGCCGGCCGTACTGCTCGCCTATCTCATCGGCGGAGCCGCCGTCTTCCTCGTCCTGCGCTCGCTCGGCGAGATGGCGGTGAGCCGGCCGTGCGCCGGATCCTTCGGCGAGTACGCGACCAGGCACCTCGGTCCGCTGCCCGGCTTCCTGACCGGCTGGACCTACGCGCTGGAGATGGTCTTCGTCTGCCTGGCCGACATCACGGCACTCGGTGTCTACATGGGCTTCTGGTTCCCCGACGTGCCCCGCTGGATCTGGCTCCTGGCGGCCGTGGGCGTCATCGGCGCCATGAACCTCTTCAGCGTCAAGGTCTTCGGCGAGCTGGAGTTCTGGCTCTCGCTTGCCAAGGTCGTCGCCATCATCGCGATGATCCTCGCCGGAATCGCGATCATCGTCTTCGGCAGCCACGGCGGCGCAAGCGTCTCGAACCTGTGGAGCAACGGAGGCTTCCTCCCCCACGGGATCCAGGGCGTCGTCATGTCGCTGGCCGTGGTGATGTTCGCGTTCGGCGGCACCGAGATCATCGGCGTCACCGCCGGCGAGGCGCAGGACCCCGAGAAGACGATCCCGAGCGCCGTCAACTCCATCCCCATCCGCATCGTGCTCTTCTACGTGCTCACCCTCGCCGTGATCATGTCCCTCGACCCCTGGCAGCACATCGGCTCGGGCGGCAGCCCCTTCGTCGAGATCTTCGCCGGGCTCGGCGTCAGCTCCGCGGCCGCCGTACTGAACGTCGTCGTCATCGTCGCCGCACTGTCCGCGATCAACAGCGACATCTTCGCCGCCGGACGCATCATGTACGGCATGGCCGAGCGGGGACAGGCACCGGCCGCCATGCGCAGGCTCTCGCGCAACGGGGTGCCGTGGCTGACCGTCGTCATCATGATCGGCGCACTCCTCTGCGGCGTACTCCTCAACTACCTCATGCCCGAACGGATCTTCCTCGTCATCGCCTCCATCGCGACCTTCGCCACCGTCTGGGTCTGGCTCATGATCCTGCTCTCCCAGGTCAGCGCCCGCCGCAGGATGACCCCGCAGGAGGTCGCCGCGCTGAAGTACCCGGCACCCTTCTGGCCCTACGGGCAGATCGCCGCGATCGTGTTCATGGCCGGCGTGGTGGTGCTCCTCGCGTTCTCGGACAGCACGAGGATCGCCCTCGTCGTCGGAGCGGTCTGGCTGGCGCTGATGACGGGCGCGTACTACCTCTGTATGCGCCGCCGCCCACCGGAGGCCGAAACCCTCGAAGCCCCGAAGGGGACCGAGCCCGACAGGGAACCGGTCCACCAGTACTAGCCCCGCAACCACGACCACTCGGCGGAACCGCGACCCACGCGGTTCCGCCGAATGCTTTTTGGGTCGGCCGGTCATGGTTCAAGGCTCTGCCAGGCCCCCGCCCCACAGCCATCCACCCGCACCGGCAAGTGTCTGGGATCCCAGACATTAACCCTCCGCAGCCACTGACGAAGAGGTTCCGGTTTCGGGCTTGATGGATCCATGAACGAAACCTTCGTAGGCATCGGCCCCCTGTCCCTCGCCGATGTCGTGGCCGTCGCCCGCCACGGCGCCCACGTGACCCTCACCCACGAAGCCCTCGGAGAGATCTCCCAGAGCCGCAAGGTGGTCGAGGACCTGGCCGGCGACGTAGTACCGCACTACGGCGTGTCCACCGGATTCGGCGCCCTGGCCACCCGCCACATACCCCTCGAACTGCGCGCCCAGCTCCAGCGCAGCCTCGTCCGCTCCCACGCGGCGGGCTCCGGCCCCGAGGTCGAGCGCGAGGTCGTACGCGCCCTGATGCTGCTGCGCCTCTCGACACTCGCGACCGGCCGCACCGGCGTACGCCCCGAGACCGCGCAGGCCTACGCCGCCCTCCTCAACGCCGGCATCACGCCCGTCGTCCACGAATACGGCTCCCTCGGCTGCTCCGGCGACCTCGCCCCGCTCGCCCACTGCGCCCTCGCCGTCATGGGCGAAGGCCAGGTGCGCGACGCCCAGGGCGAACTCATGCCCGCGGCCGAGGCCCTCGCCGCCGCCGGCATCGCACCCGTCACCCTGCACGAGAAGGAGGGCCTGGCCCTCATCAACGGCACCGACGGCATGCTCGGCATGCTCGTCATGGCCGCCCACGACCTGCGGATGCTGCTCCGCACCGCCGACATCGCCGCCGCCATGAGCGTCGAGGCACAGCTCGGCACCGACGCCGTCTTCGCCGCCGACCTCCAGGCCCTGCGCCCGCACCCCGGCCAGGGCGCCAGCGCGGCCAACCTCCGCGCCCTGCTGGACGGTTCGGCGATTGTCGCCAGCCACCGCGGCCCCGACTGCACCCGTGTCCAGGACGCCTACTCGCTGCGCTGCACCCCCCAGGTGCACGGCGCCGCCCGCGACACCCTCGCCCACGCGGAGACCGTCGCGGGCCGCGAACTCGCCAGCGCCATCGACAACCCCGTCGTGACCCCCGACGGCCGGGTGGAGTCCAACGGCAACTTCCACGGCGCCCCCGTGGCCTGCGTCCTGGACTTCCTCGCCATCTCCGTCGCGGACATCGCCTCCGTCAGCGAACGCCGCACCGACCGCTTCCTCGACGTCGCCCGCAACCACGGTCTGAACGCCTTCCTCGCCGACGACCCGGGCGTGGACTCCGGCCACATGATCGCCCAGTACACCCAGGCCGGCATCGTCTCCGAGCTCAAGCGCCTCGCCGCCCCCGCATCCGTCGACTCCATCCCCTCCAGCGCCATGCAGGAGGACCACGTCTCGATGGGCTGGGCCGCCGCCCGCAAGCTGCGCCGCGCCATCGACGGGCTGACCCGCGTGGTCGCCGTCGAGATCCTCACCGCGGCCCGTGCCCTCGACCTGCGCGCACCCCTCACCCCGGCCCCCGCCACCGCGGCCGTCCTGGCCGGCCTGCGCCGGCACGTACAGGGCCCGGGCACCGACCGCTACCTCGCACCCGAGATCGAGGCGGCCGTCCAGTACGTGTCCGCGGGCCACGCCCTCGCGGACGCCGAATCGGTCATCGGGCAGCTGGACTGACCTGAGCGAGCGTTCGTGTGCGTTCCGCCGCCGACCGGGGTCGGCGGCGGAACGCCAACTCCCTGTTCCGGCCGGCCGTCAGTGGCGGACCATGAGTTGCTCACGTCACGAGGCGTGCACCCCGCCGATACGACGACTCAGCAGATTCGCCGTCCGCGTCACTTGTGTAGCGATCCACTCCTGCTGCTCGGGCCCGACCTCGTCACCCGGGAACGTGACCGCCACCCCGGCAACAGGATGCGCGCTGTGGTCGAGAACGGCGGCCGCCACCGACGAGAAACCGGGCGTCACCTCACCGTCCTCCGTGGCATACCCACGCCGGCGGGCCTCCGCAAGAAGCTCCCGGAGCGCGGTCAACGACCCCGGCCCCGCCTCGTGGCGCAGCACGAACGCCGACGCGTCGGGAAACAGAGCCCGCACCTGCGCCTGCGAAAGGCCGGCCAGCAACGCCCGCCCGCTGGCGGTCAGATGGGCCGGGAGCCGCACACCGACCTCCGTCACCAGCGGCGCCCGACCAGGAGCCCGCTCCTCGATGACGTAGATGACCTCGCGGCCGTGCAGCACGGCGAGATGGGCGTTGTGCCCCGTACTGTCGACGAGCTTCGCCAGCGGCACCCGAGCCAGACGCTGAAACGGAGCCTGACGGCTGTACCCCGACGCCAGCTCGAAGGCACTGACCCCCAGCCCGTAACGCCGCTCCTCCGGCAGATGCACGACGAACCCCTCGCGCGTGAGCGTGTCGAGCAGGTGATAGGTCGTGGACCGGGGCAGCCGCACATCACGACTGATGGCGGCGGCGGGAACGGGCCCCGCCTGACCTGCGAGATATCGCAGAATGGCCAACACCTGGGCGGCGGCGGGAACTGGTGACATGTCGCGAGATTACGTCCGATGGTCGGCGTCACTCCGCACCCTCGTGGCGACGTCCGGGATACGAGACACGACGAAGGTGATCGGCACGGGTGCCACAGGTGCCACAGGTGGTGCGAGGTGTCAGCCCGGGAGTGCGGATTCCCCCGCCCGGTCCCCGTCGTGGTGCTCCGCTGCGGATCGGGGGGCCTCGGGTCCGGGTCGTGTGCGTGCGGTGCGGAGCAGGGTGGCGATGAGGACCGCTGCGCCCGTCATCAGGACGGCACTGACCACCGAGGCGATCCTGGCCTCCCGGGCGAAGGCGTCGAAGGCCGCGTTCCGCAGGGATTCGGCGGTGCCCCTCGGGAGGGCGGCGGCGGTCTCGACGGCGCCGCCGAGTGTGCTCCTGGCCGCCTCCAACTCCTTGGACGTCAGCTCGTCAGGAGCACTGACCGCCAGTTCCGAACGGTAGACGGCGGTGCCGATACTGCCCAGGAGCGCGATGCCCAGTGCCCCGCCGAACTCGGCAGAGGTCTCGGCCATGGCTGAGGCCGCCCCGGCCCGCTCCGGTGGTGCGGCAGAAAGGATCACCTCGGTGACGACCGCGGAGACGGCGCCGATGCCGATCGAGACGACGGTCATGCCGCTGACGAGGTGGACGATTCCCGAATCGGCTCGGAGCAGGGCCAGCATGACGTAGCCGGCAGTCGCCACGAGCAGCCCGGCGGCGATCACGTTGTGTTTACCGATGCGGGGGGCGAGCGCGGTGGCCAGCGCGATACCCAGGGGCATCACGAGGAAGGTGGGCAAGGACCACACGGCCGACTCCAACGGACCCATGCCCAGGACGAGTTGCATGAACTGCCAGTTGAACAGGCTGAAGCCGACCAGTCCGAACGTCGCCAGCGCGTCGATGAGAAGGGGCACGTTGAACCGGCGTGTGCGGAACAGCATCATGTCGATCACCGGGTTCGTGGCCCCGTGCTGGCGGCGGAGGAATGCCGCTCCCACAGCGAGTCCGGCGGCACAGCACATCAGGGGAATCCACCCGAAGCCGTGCTCCGCCATTGTCTTGATGCCGTAGATGACGCCGAGCACGGCCACGAGGGACATGGCGGCGCCGAGCAGGTCGAACCGGCCCGGCTCGGGGTCGCGGTATTCGGTGAGCAGCAGCGGGCCGAGGATCAGCAGCAGGACCATCACCGGCACGTTGACCAGGAAGACCGACCCCCACCAGAAGTGCTCCAGGAGCAGACCGCCGATGATCGGGCCGAGCACAGCGCCGCCCGCGAAGCCCGCTGTCCAGATGCCGACTGCGGTGGCCCGCTGTGCGGCGTTGTGGAACATGCTCCGGATCAGGGAAAGGGTGGAGGGGGCCAGTGTGGCTCCGGCAATGCCCAGGAGCACGCGGGCCGCGATGAGTGTCTCGGGGCTGGTCGAGCAGGCCGCCAGGACCGAGGCGGCGCCGAAGGCCGCGGCGCCCGTGAGCAGCACCCTCCGCCGCCCGAAGCGGTCACCGAGTGTGCCCATCGTGATGAGCAGACCGGCGAGGAGGAAGCCGTAGGCGTCCATGATCCACAGTTGCTCGGAACTGCTCGGGCCGAGGTCGGCCGACAGGGACGGGAGCGTGATGAACATGACGGACATGTCCATGGACGCCAGGAGGCAGGGCAGCACCAGGACGGCGAGACCGACCCATTCCCCGGCTCCGGCTCTTTTCTCTTCTTCAGTCATGCCCTCTCCTGGGCCGTGCAGGTCCGGATGGACTCAATCATCCGGATGCGTACTTTGTACGCAACGACGCGTGCAGAGTACGCATGCACGCCGAAGCGAGACAATGGCTTTTTTGACGTGCCTATTTATCTTCGTCTGCGCATGCGCTCGTGTCGGCGGGCTAGAATTTCGACACAACTCTGAGGTGTGACGAAAGGGAGTTCGTTGATGTCCGTCCAGCTGGCATGCGCGTCGTGCGGAAGGGCGCTGGAGCCCGCAGACCGGGGGCGGCCGAGGGTCTACTGTTCCCGTGCGTGCCAGGCGAGGGCCTATCGGGCACGCAGGGCGGAAACGCCGGCCCGCGTGCCGGAGGGCGACGACGGCGCGCGACATCTCACCGTCGAGCGCATCGTGCGGGCCGGGATCGTCGTCGCGGACGCGGAGGGGCTCGACGCGCTGTCGATGCGCCGGGTCGCCACGGAACTCGGCACCGGCACGATGTCCCTGTACCGCCATGTGGCGTCCAAGGACGATCTGGTGACCCTGATGGTGGAAGCCGCTATGGCCGACGTGCCGCTGCCCGACTTGCTGCCGCGGAACTGGCGTCACGGCCTCGAACGCGCCGCGTACCGCGACTGGGAGCTGTATCACCGCCACCCTTGGGTACTGCCGAGGGTCATGGTGACGACCCGCGCGTATTTCAGCCCGGCTCTCGCGGCGGACAGCGAAAGCGCCTTCTCCTCGTTCGACGGGCTCGACCTCGAACCCGCCGATGCCTTCCGGTACATGTTCATGTTCGCCTCCTACGTGCAAGGCGTGGCGCTGATCCTCGTCAGCGATGCGGAGGCGGAGCGGCAGTCGAAGATCGCCGCGAAGCAGGGGACGAAAGCCTCGGGCCACGCACAGGACCCGCTGTACGAACCCGGGGCGTATCCCCGGCTCGCCCGCGCGATGCGCGCGGGCGCCGACCCCTGGGACCTCGACGCCTTGTTCGCCTCAGGTCTTGCCGGTGTCCTGGACGGCATCGCAGCCGATCTCACGCGACGGGGCATCGACGCCTGAGCTTCGTGCTGCCCGGAGCCCGCAGGAATCGAGAGATTCCCAGCGTGTCGGCGAGGCCGAAGGGGCAAGCCGGAGCCTCGCGCAGCGCGAGCAGGAGGCGGAAACGGATCGGGTCGGCCGGCGCCCGGCCGAAGCCGC
The DNA here is from genome assembly GCF_042801455.1 of Streptomyces sp. NPDC057565. Taxonomy (NCBI): domain Bacteria; kingdom Bacillati; phylum Actinomycetota; class Actinomycetes; order Kitasatosporales; family Streptomycetaceae; genus Streptomyces; species Streptomyces sp. NPDC057565. The sequence goes on from NZ_JBHVFU010000017.1 coordinate 114,605, forward strand.
TCCCAGCTCGGGGGCCGGGAAGTACCCGGAAGCAACGCCGGCCGCACCCGGACCGGGCTCACCGCTTCCATGCCGATCCCGGACGGCCTCGCCGCCCTGCTCGGCGAGGCCGGCGTCGTGCCGTCCCGGAAATGGCAACAGAAGTTGCTCGTGGTGCGGCGCTGGAGCACTTTGGGGGCCGGAGGTGATCGTAGTGATCAAGACGACGGTGAATACGCGCGACGGCGCGGCGCCGACTGGTGACGAGGTCCATGACGTGGTGGTGATCGGTGCCGGAGCATCCGGCCTGAGTGCCGCGCTCCTGCTGGGGCGGGCCCGTCGCAGGGTGGTGGTGATCGATGCCGGCGAGCCGCGTAACGCGCCTGCCGCGCACATGCACGGTTTCCTGTCCCGTGACGGCCTGCCTCCGGCGACCCTGCTCGACCTGGGGCGGGCCGAGATCGACCGCTACGGAGTCGATGTCGTCCGAGGCCGGGTGGAACATGTCGAGCCGGGCTACGACGTGCGCCTGGAGGGCGGCCCCGTGATCAGGGCCCGCCGTCTTCTGGTCGCCACCGGGCTGCGCGACGAACTGCCCGACCTCCCCGGTGTCCGGGAGCGTTGGGGCAAGGACGTTCTGCACTGCCCGTACTGCCATGCCTACGAGGTCCGTGACCAGCCCCTTGCCGTCCTCGGCACACACCCGGGGGCTGTGCACCAGGCTCTGCTGCTGCGTCAGTGGAGCGAGGACATCGTCCTCCTCACGCACGCCCTCGAACTCTCCCTGCAGGAGCGGGAACAGCTGGAGGCGTTCGGCGTGAGGATCGTGGAGGGCAGGGCCGTGCGGCTCGTCGTCGACGACGACCGCCTGCGTGGTATCGAGCTCACCGACGGCAGGGTGATTCCCCGGACCGCGGTTTTCCTGTTTCCCCGGCCCGCGCCGCGCGACGACCTCCTGGCTCTGCTCGGCTGCGCCAAGGACGACCAGGGCTGGGTAGTGACGGACCGGACCGGCCGCACCAGCGTGCCCGGGGTGTGGGCTGTCGGAAATGTCGTCGACCCACGCGCCCAGGTCATCGCCGCCGCCGGCATGGGCTCCACCGCCGCGTTCGCCATCAACACGGACCTGCTCCACGAGGACGTGGAGCGCGCCGCCGTACGGCACCGCGCACACCGTGCCACGGCTGCCCTGACATGACGATTCGGCAGGCCATGGGCGATGTCGTCGTGGCAGCCCGTACTGCCCCCGCGAGGGGCCCGGCCGTCCAGCTGCCGTTCGCCGTGTCTTCCGAAGGGCGGCCCCGGAAGCGGGCCTTTCCGGTCAGGCCGACGGCTCCGCGCGGGACGTGGGCTTGGCCCGGACGTGCACGCGTTCCCCCTGGGGGCCGAACAGGTTGAGCACCTCCACGGGCGACTCGCCCGTGGAGCCGAACCAGTGCGGCAGGCGGGTGTCGAACTCGGCCGCCTCACCCGGCCCCATGATCAGGTCGTGGTCGGCCAGGATGAGCCGCACCCGTCCGGACAGCACGTACAGCCACTCGTGCCCCTCGTGCGTGACCGGATCAGGCCGGTTGTGTTCTGCAGGGATGACCGACTTCCAGGCTTGCAGGCGCCCCGGCTGCGTCGACAGCGGAATCACCGTACGACCGTGGTGGACGCGGGGCTTGCAGCGGACCCGCGGGTCGCCGACCTCCGGCGCCCCGACGAGTTCGTCCAGGGGCACCTGGTGGACCTGCGCGATGGGCAGCAACAGCTCCAGGCTCGGGCGGCGCTGCCCCGACTCCAGCCTCGACAGTGTGCTCTTGGAGATGCCAGTGGCCTCGGTCAGCGCCGACAGGGACATGCCGCGCTGGGCGCGGATGCGCCTGAGGCGGGAACCGACCTGGGCCAGCGTGGCGGCGATCGGTGATTGTTCGTCCATACCCCCATTCCACCTCTCGCGTCCCAGAAATGGCAACAGAAGTTGTCACTCCAGTGCCAGGCGCGCACTGTCGCGGCAGGAGGTCGGATGCGCGACGTCCACGCGGTGGGCGCCGAGACGGACGACTTCGAGACCTTCCTGCGGACCGGCGCCGAACCTCGATCGCGCGCAGAGTGGCCCTCCTGCGTCGCGACGGCGCCTACCCGAGCGCGGCGGCTCGTGCCTTCACCCGACTCGTGGGCCGTCCGGTGCGGGACCGCGGCTACGCGCCGGGCTGATCGTCCGCTCCGTCGAGGGGGCGTGCTGCCCGGCAGCCGCTCACTGGCTGGCGTATCCACCGTCCACCACGAACTCCGAGCCCGTCGAGTAGCTGGCCTCGTCCGACAGCAGGTACAGCACCATGTTCGAGATCTCGGCGGGCTGCGCCTCCCGCTGGATCGGCTGGCGCTTCACCGTCTCGTGCGAGCGCTCCGAGTCCGCCGTCATCTCGGTGGCCACGACGCCGGGGTGCACGGAGTTGACGCGGATGTTGTACGGGGCGAACTCCTGCGCCGCCGCCTTCGTCATGCCGCGCACCGCCCACTTGGAGGCCGTGTAGCTGAGGATGTACGGGAACGCGATGATCCCGCACAGCGAGGAGATGTTGACGATCGAGCCGCCGCCGGCCGCCCGCATCGACGGCAGCACGGCCTTCATGCCGAGGAAGACGCCGATCTCGTTGACGTCGATGACCCGCCGGTAGTCGGCCTCGGTGAGCTCCTCGATGGGGCAGCGGTGGACCAGGCCGGCGTTGTTCACCAGGCCCGTGACCTTGCCCCACACCTCTTCCGTGCGTGCGACGGCCGCCTGCCAGGACACCTCGCTGGTGACGTCCAGTTCCACGAACAGGGCGTTCTGGGCGCCCAGTTCCGCCGCGAGGGCCTCGCCCTCCTGCACGAGGACGTCGCCGATCACCACCTTCGCGCCCTCCGCGACCAGTCGGCGTGCGTGCGCGGCGCCCAGGCCGCGTGCCCCGCCCGTCACGACGACCACTTTGCCGTCCGCCCGTCCGCTCATGCCGGAACCTCCCGTATGCCGGTGTATGCAGGTGGCAGCGATGCTGGCAGCGGATCCGGCCCGGCGGCACGCGGAGCTTCCCACTCACCGGGAAACGACGCTGCCGCCGTAGGGCCTGGTACGGGCAGGCTCGACGGGTACCCCGTGTCGGCGCGACACGAGGCCCCTTCCGAGCATCCGCAACCAGGAGAACCGCTGATGTCCGTCGATCTGACAGGAAAGGTCGCGCTCGTCACCGGCGCGGCACGCGGCATGGGCGAGGCCGAGGCCCGCCTGCTCGCCGCCCGCGGGGCGAAGGTCGTCCTCACCGACGTACTGGAGACGGAGGGCGAGGCGACGGCCGCCTCCATCGGCTCCGCCGCCCGTTTCATACGGCACGACGTGACCGACGAGAAGGCATGGGAGGCGGCTGTGGCCGCCGCCGTGGACGGCTTCGGCCGGCTCGACGTACTCGTCAACAACGCCGCGATCTACACCACCTCGCCCATCCTCGAGGAGGACCCGGCCCGCCTGGAGGCGGTCCTCCGGGTCGACCTGATCGGCCCGTTCCTCGGCATCCGCGCCGTCGCCGGGGCGATGAAGGCGCACGGCGGCGGATCCATCGTCAACATCTCCTCGCAGGCCGGCCTGCAGGGCATGTGGGGACACGGCGCGTACGGGGCCGCGAAGTGGGGGCTGCGCGGCCTCACCAAGACGGCCGCCCTGGAGCTCGGCGCGGACGGCATCCGTGTCAACTCCGTCCACCCGGGGGCCATCGCCACGGCGATGACCGCCCACCTGGGGACCAAGGAGCACGCGGGCGCGCCCCTCGGACGGGTGGGGGAGCCGGAGGAGGTCGCCCGCCTCGTCGCGTTCCTCGCCTCCGACGACTCGTCGTACCTGTCCGGTGCCGAGCTCGCCGTGGACGGAGGGGCGTCGGCCGGACGGATGCCGGTCTTCCCCCAGAGGGGAGGCGACGCGTGACCAGGCCCGGCGCCGAGGTCCAGGCGGTCATCGACCTGGCCACCGCCAACTTCCCCCCGCTGGGAACGGAGATGACGGACATCGCCGAGGTGCGCGCCTTCTTCGCCGCCCGCCCCAGGGCGGCCGTCCCCGCGCTTCCCGTCGCCCGCGTCCGGGACGAGGACGCCGACGGCGTCCCCGTACGCGTCTACGACCGGGCAGTCCACGCGGACGCCCCGGTGGTCCTGTACTGCCACGGCGGCGGCTTCGTCCTGTGCGACCTCGACAGCCACGACGGCTTCTGCCGGTCGATCGCCGACGCCACGGGCGCGGTCGTCGTCTCCGTGGACTACCGCCGCGCCCCCGAGCACCCCTTCCCCGCCGCCCCCGAGGACGCGTACACGGCCCTGCTGTGGACCGCGAAGACGTACCCGGGCCGCCGGATCGCCGTCGCCGGGGACAGCGCGGGCGCCAACCTCGCCACCGTCCTCACCCTGCTCTCCCGCGACCGGGGCGGCCCCGAGATCGCCTACCAGGCGCTCTATTACCCGATGCTCGACCCCACCTGCTCCCGGCCCTCCCACCGCCGGAACGGCCAGGGGTACTTCCTCACCTCCGACCACCTGCGCTGGTACTGGGACAGCTACCTGCCGGACCTCGCGGACCGGGCCGACCCCTACGCCGCCCCCCTGGCCCGCACCGACCTGTCCGGCCTCCCGCCGGCATACGTCGTCACCGCCGGCCTCGACCCTCTGCGGGACGAGGGCCTGGCGTACGCGGAGGCCCTCACCACGGCCGGAGTCCCCGTGGAGGCCCACCACTACGCCGGGATGTTCCATGGCTTCCTGTCGATGGCCGCCGCCCTGCCCGAGGTGGCCGCGGCCCGCGAGACCGCGTTCGGCGCGCTGCGCGGGGCACTCGACGTGGACTGACTCCCCCGGCGACGGGCGCGTATGCGTGAGCCCCGGCCTCCCCGAGGAGGACGGGGCTCACACCCATGTCACGGACGCGTCAGCCAGGGAGCAGGTCGAACCCTTTGTACCCGGAATCCGCCACGTCCGCGATGATCTGTCCGTACACCCCGAAGCCACCGACGAACGGCATGAACACACGTGGCTTGCCGGGGATGTTGGCACCCAGGTACCAGGAGTTCGCCGACATCATCAGGGTGGCCGCCGCGCGGTCGTGGCACTCGGTGACCCAGCCCTCCACTGCCTGCTCGGTCGCCTCGATGGCCGTGTACCCGTGCTCGTCGAGGTGGCGCAGGCAGTCGGCCAGCCACTCGCCGTGCTGCTCGCCCGCCAGGACCACATTGGCCAGGACGGACGGACTGCCGGGGCCGGTGAGGTTGAAGAAGTTCGGGAAGCCGTTGACGCCGAGGCCGAGGTACGTGCGCGGGCCGCCTCTCCAGGCGTCCTTGAGGAGCCGCCCGCCCCGGCCGCGCACCTCGATGCGGTCGACCGCGCCGGTCATCGCGTCGAAGCCGGTCGCGAAGACGATCGCGTCCAGCCCGATGTGCTCACCGTCCGCCAGCCCGATCCCGCGCTCGTCGATCCGCTCGATCGCATTCCCGCGCAGGCCGACCAGGCGTACGTTGTCGCGGTTGTACGTCTCGTAGTAGTCCGAGTCGGTCACGATGCGCTTGGTGCCGATCGGATGGTCGGTGGGGACGAGGAGGTCGGCGACGGCCGCGTCGTCGATCCGTGCGCGGACCTTCTCCTCCCAGAACGCACGTGCCGCGTCGTTGGCCGCCCGGTCGGTGAGCTGGTCGGGGAACGTCTTGGAGTACAGGACGCCGCCCAGCTCCCAGCGCTTCTCGAAAGCGGCCCGTCGCTCCTCCTCGCTCACCTCCAGCGTCCTGTCGGGGTGCGCCATGTGCGGGGAGCCGCCGCCGCTGAGCCGCGCGAGACGGCGCCGCTCGGCGTACCCCGCCTTCTGCTCCCGGCGGGCCGCCTCGTCCAGCGGTTTGTTGCCTGCCGGGATGCTGTAGTTGGCGCTGCGCTGGAAGACGGTCAGATGCGCGGCCTGCCGGGCGATCAGCGGGATGGACTGGATGCCGGAGGAGCCGGTGCCGATCACGCCGACCCGCAGGCCGGTGAAGTCCACGCCCTCGTGCGGCCATTCACCGGTGTGGTACGTCGCCCCGGCGAATGTGTCGACGCCCGGTATCCCGGGGCGGTGGGTGCTGGAGAGGCAGCCGACCGCGAACACGCAGAACCGGGCCGACAGCACCTCGCCGCCGTCCGTGCGCACCGTCCAGCGCAGCGTCTCCTCGTCCAGTTCGGCCGAGGTCACCGAGGTGGAGAAGGTGTAGCTGCGGCGGATGTCGAAGCGGTCGGCGACATGGCACAGATAGCGCATGATCTCCGGCTGGGTGGCGTACTTCTCGCTCCAGTCCCATTCCTGCTGGAGGCTCTCGTCGAAGGAGTACGAGTAGTCCACGGACTCCACGTCGCAGCGGGCGCCCGGGTAGCGGTTCCAGTACCAGACGCCGCCCACGTCGTCCCCGCGCTCGAAGCCGCGCACGCTGTAGCCGAGGCCGCGCAGCCGGTGCACGGTGTACAGGCCGGTGACGCCCGCGCCGACGACCACGACGTCGACGGACTCGGGGGTGTTGCTGGTGTCGCTCATGTTCCGACTCCTGACTGGTGACCAAAGGAAGAGAGGGGTGTTCGTTCGCGTGCCAGCCTCCGCAGGGCGCCCTTGTCGACCTTGCCCGCCGCGTTGTGCGGGAGGTCCGTCACGGAATGGAAGGCGCGCGGGGCCTTGAAGTTGGCGAGCCGCTCACGCGTGTACGCGGTCAGCTCCGCCGCGTCGATCCGGGCCCCGGCCGCCGGCACGCAGTACGCGACGCCGACCTCCCCGAGTCTCCCGTCCGGCGCGCCCACGACCGCCGCGTCCACGACGGCCGGATGGCCGCGCAGCACCTGCTCCACCTCCGCCGGGTACACGTTGAACCCGCCCACCACGAACATGTCCTTCAGCCGGTCCGTGATCCGGAGGAACCCGCGCTCGTCCAGCACGCCGACGTCCCCGGTGTGCAGCCAGCCGTCCGCGTCGACGGCCTCGGCGGTGGCCTCGGGGTCGTCGAGGTAGCCGTGCATCACGTGGTAGCCGCGGGTGAGGATCTCGCCGGGTTCCCCGGGCGGTGCGTCGATGCGCAGCTCGGTGCCCTCGAGGGCGGTTCCGGAGGTGCGGGCCAGGGTCTCCGGGGACTCGTGCGGTTCGCAGATCGTGACCACGCCCGTCGACTCGGTCAGTCCGTACGCAGTGTTGATGTTCCGTGCGCCGATGAACTTCCGTATCTGCTCGATGAGTTCGGTGGGAATGTTCGCCGCGCCCGTGACCGCCATCCGCATCGAGGTCAGGTCGTACGCCGCGCGCTCGGGGTGGTGGATGAGCGAGGTGAAGACTGTGGGGGCGCCGGTCAGGACGGAGATCCGCTCGTCCTGCATCCGGGTGAGGACGGTCTCCGCGTCGAAGACCTGTTCCGGGACGATCGTGGCCCCGTACAGCAGGCAGGCGATGATGCCGGCCTTGTAGCCGAAGGTGTGGAAGAACGGGTTCACCAGGAGGTAGCGGTCACCGTGCCGGAGGGTGACCGCGCGGGCCCAGGCGTCGTAGACGCGCAGGTTCTGCCCGTGGGTGGTGGGGACGCCCTTGGGGCGGCCGGTGGTGCCGGAGGTGAAGAGGATGTCGGCGGTGTCGGTGGGGCGGATGGCGGCGGTGCGGGCGAGCCGCTCCTCCTCGGTCACCCGGTCCGCGCCCGACAGGAACCGGAACCACTCCGGGGAGTGGAGGGTCACCGTCCGTTCCAGCAGGGGGAGTTCCTCTCCCGAGTCCGTGAGCAGCGCCCGGTAGTCCGTGCCCAGGAAATCGTGCTCGGTGAAGAGGAGACGGGCGCGGGAGCGGCGCAGGATGTCGGCGGCCTCCGGCGCCCTGTAGCGGGTGTTCAGCGGGACCAGCACCGCGCCCGCCGCCACCGCTCCCAGCGCGGCCACCACCCAGCGGGCGCTGTTGGGCGCCCACACCGCGACCGAGTCGCCGGGGCGCACCCCCTGGGCCATCACCGCCCGTGCCGCCCGGGCGACCCGGTCGCGCAACTCCGCGAACGTCCAGCGGTCCTCGCCGAAGACGAGGGCCTCCTCATCCCCGTACCTCTCCGCCGCCCAGTCCGCGAGCCGGGCGATCGTCTGCGCGCCGCTCATGATCTGTCACGTCCTCCCTGCCGCCCTCCGCCCCTCGGGGCGCGGGCATGGAACTACGGCCGGTCGGAGAGTGGCAGGCCGAGGCGGTGCGGCGCAGGCGGCAATTCCCGGTCAGCGGGATTCCGTCCCCCTTCGCGTCCCGTGTCCTGGAGCTCACCGCCCGCGAGGACGGCACCCTGCTCCAGGGCCGGTGCGGACCCTGGAGTGCGGGGTGTGACGGAGGACGGGGCGAACAGCAGCCCACGGGGGGCCGGGATACGGGGCGACCGGTTCCCTCGCGACCAGTTGCGCGGTGCTCGGTCAGGCCGCGTTCGCGCTGTGCTCGCACCAGCGGGCGATCCGCGCCATCGATGAGGGCCGCTTCACCCGCGAGCTCGTCCCCTACGGCGATGTCAGCACCGACGAGGGCCCGCGGCGCGACACCACCCTGGAGAAGATGGCGGGCCTCAAACCGCTGGTCGAGGACGGGCGGCTGACCGCCGCGGTCTCCTCGCAGGTGTCCGACGGCGCCTCCGCGATGCTGCTCGCGAGCGAGCGGGCCGTACGGGAGCACGGGCTGACCCCGCGCGCCCGCATCCACCACCTCTCGGTGCGCGGCGAGGACCCGATCCGCATGCTGTCCGCGCCGATCCCGGCCACGGCGTACGCGCTGAAGAAGGCCGGGATGACGTTCGACGACATCGACCTGGTCGAGATCAACGAGGCGTTCGCGTCCCTGGTGCCGGCGTGGCTGAAGGGGACCGGGGCCGACCCGGAGAGGGGCAACGTCAACGGCGGCGCCATCGCCCTCGGCCACCCGCTCGGTGCCATCGGCACCAAGCTGATGACCACCCTGCTGAACGAACTGGAGCGCACGGGCGGCCGTTACGGCCTCCAGACGATGTGCGAGGGCGGCGGGCAGGCGAACGTGACGATCATCGAGCGGCTGTAACCGACGGACACCACCCACCCGGCGGCCGGAGGCCGGCGCAGGCTCCTGAAGCCCGGGAGGCCCCAAGGGCCGAGCGGTGCGAGGGGGCCGTCGGGGGTGGGGACGATGTGCGAGGGCGGCGGGCAGGCGAAGGTGACGATCATCGAGCGGCTGTGGCCGACGGTCACCCTCACCGAGCGCCTCCGACATGCGACGGCCTCCTGCGGTCGGCCGACAGGCCGGCCGCAGGAGGACTGTCAGCGGGAGCGCGGTCCGTCGGGCCGCGCCGCGGCGAAGACCGCTTGCCAGACGGCGTGATCGGTGCGAGGACCGCCCGGAGTGTCCGCACCGTACCTGGCGATCTCGGCCTCGAGGTCGAGGGGCAGGGTCGGGGCGGTCATGGCGGCGAGTTCCTCCGCCACCGCGTGGTCGGGGACCAGCCAGCACACCTCGAAGTCGAGGCCGTCAGGATCGCGCCCGTAGAGGGCCTTGGTGGAGGCATGGTTGCTCGCCCCGGACAGCGCCCCCGCCCGGTCCAGTCGGCTCCGCATCCGGCGGAGGTCGGCCAGGGTGTCCACCTCCCAGGCCAGGTGGTACAGGCCGACCTGTCCGGTGCGGGGCCCGGAGCCCGGCCGCGGGGACTGGAACAGGCCGAGGTCGTGGTCGTTGGCGGAGTCGGCCGCCTGAAGGAAGACAGCTCCGGGAATTGCCTGCGGCAGCGGCTTGAAACCGAGGACGTCGCGGTAGAAGGCGGTGCTGCGCTCCAGGTCGGAGACGAAGAGGACGGCGTGGTTCAGCCGGCGGATCGGCATCGGAAGGGTCCGTTCATGGTCGGTTCGGAAGGGGTCGTACGTCCCGCTGGTCTCGTCGACCGGCGGGACGTACGTGGTGAGGCACCCGGGTTTCCCTCGGACTCGGTGGTGCTGAAGGTTTATCAGCCCGACGTCAGTACGGGCCCGTCGCTCCAGCGGAAGACGTGGGCCGGCCGCGGTTCCACGATCCCGGCGCCCGGCACCTCACCGTCGAACCACCGGTCCACGCAGGTCCAGTGGTAGGGGTGGCCCAGGTACTCCCCGGTCAGGCCCTCGACGTCGGCGTACTCCTGCTCCCACACGTGGGTCCACCGGGACGGGGTGAGCGCCTGGTCCACGTGGCTGAGAGCCCACGAGCGGATCGTGGGGATGTGACCGGGCATGGCGAGGAGATCCCTCTCCAGGAGGGCGACGAGGCCGTCGGGTGTACCGGGCCGGACGGCGAGCAGCAGTGTCCGCTTCACGCGGGGGCCGGACAGTGCTGCGGTCCGGCTCCGTACGGGGACGAGCGCGACCGTGTCGAGGGGCTCCGGCAGGCCGGCTCCGGCGGCGATCTCGGCGGGCGACCGGTTCGACGTCAGGTCCCAGGTGGCGCCCGTGCCGCTGAGACCGCCGGGCAGATCGGGCCCCGCAGAGGACACCGACACGCCGGGGACCGAAGCGGCCGTGCCGTACGCCTCGGCCGCTTCGGCCGGCAGCAGTGCCACCCAGCGGGTCATGCCACCGGCCCTTCGTCGTCGGGGGCGATCGGTTCCAGCACCTGTCGGTCGCGGTCCAGTGCGATCTCGTCGGTGTGCGCCCAGAACGCGGCGACCCCGGGATCGCGGCCGGAGGCGCCGCGCGCGGCGTAGAACGCGTCGCTGTCCGGCAGCGACCACAGGATGCGGACGGCCGCGGTGTCCGGGCCGGTCCAGGTGCGCCAGACGCGCTCCGCGACCATGCCGCGGTCGCGGGCGCCCGGCAGATACTCGGTGCGCCAGCGCCGCAGCCATCCCGCGACCCGGGCGTCCGCGAGGACGACGGTGTCGAGGATCTGGACCCCGCTCATGACAGCCTGTCCGAGGCCTCGGTGCGGTGGCGGTCGATCCGGTCGCGCAATGCGCCCAGGCCCCGTCGCAGCATGTGGGTTCCTCCCTCACTTCACCAGGCGGGCGCGCAGCTTCGCCAGGGTCGGCGTGTCCAGGCCGAGGCCTTCGGTGAGGTAGCCGTGGAGGCTGCCGTAGTCGTGGTCGGCCTGGTCCAGGGCCGCCGCGAGGTAGTCCTCGCGGACTTCCTGGAGCGGGACGAGCAGGTCAGGGTTCTCCATCAGACCGGCCTTCCTGAGCCCCTCGCGGGACCTGCGGTCCGCTTCCGCGCGGAAGTCGTTGGACAGCAGGTAGTCCTTCTCGGCGGTTTCGTCCGGGACTCCGACGGCGCGCAGCAGGAGGTAGCTCATCCAGCCGGTGCGGTCCTTGCCCGAGGTGCAGTGGTAGAGCAGCGGGGTCTGCTTGTGGTTCGCGAGGTCCCGCAGGGTTTCGGCGAACCGGCGGCGGCTCTCCGGGCTGGTGACGAAGGTGCGGTAGATGTCCCGCATCAACTGCTCCGCCTTCCCGTCACCGAGCAGCGCCTGCTGCTCGACCGGGTCCTTGGAGCCGATGGCCTCCATGGTTCTGCCGTACAGGCCGAGGTCGTTCACGGACCGGGAGACCGCGGTGACCTCTGCCGGCAGGTGGTCGGTGCCGTCCCGCTGGGCCTCGAACGGGACGCGGAAGTCCACCACGGTGCGCAGGTCCAGCGCGGACAGCTTCGAGATGTCCGCGTCGGTCAGCCTGCCGAGCGCGTCGGCGCGGAAGACCTGGCCGTAGCGCACCTGGCGGCCCTTGTCGGTGCGGTAGCCGCCGAGGTCACGGACGTTGACCGCGCCCTGGAGGGCGATGTGGCGGACGGAGTCGGTGTGGTCGGCGGCGTTGAGGGAGCCTGTGGCGGCGGACTGCGCCGTGGCGTCGGTCGCGGCGCAGACGGGGAGACAGCCGAGAACGACAGCGGAGACCACCACTCCGGTCGCACGGCGGATGTGGACAGCACGCATGGGATCAACTCCAAGAAGGCGGAAGGGGACTTTTCCCGGCGGTGGAGCGCAACGCAGCCCGTCAGCCCGCGAGGGGCAGGGAGCGGAGGGTGGCGTGTGCTTCGGCCATGACGCGGGCGACGAGCTCGGCGCAGGACGGCAGATCGTCGATCAGTCCCGCGACCTGGCCGGCGGCCATTACTCCGAGGTCGGTGCGGCCCTCGACCATGGAGGCCTTGAGCAGCATGGGAGTGTTGGCGGCCAGCAGCACCTGACTCCAGGTCAGTTCCTTGCCGTGTTTCATCGCCAGGCCGTCGCGGATCATCTGCTGCCAGCTCATGCCGCTCTCGCGCCGGAAGGCCGCGGCGTGGCGGACGGCCCGCAGCAGCGCGGCGGCCCGTCCCGAGCGTTCCAGCGCGTCCACCATGTCGGTGCGCAGCATCCGGTGGGGGAGGCCGTCCACCTTGGTGGTGACGGTGACGTCCTTGACTGCCGCGGTCAGGTATTTCGCCTTGACCGCGTAGGGGACGGTGCTGTCGGAGGTGAGCAGGAAGCGGGTGCCCTCTTGCGGGGCGGAGGTGGATACACCCATGAGCAGATCAGCCACCTTTCCTCTCCACCAAACGTTTGTTGGGCGAAGGTAGCAGTGGATCCCTCGCTACGGGAGGTGTCAATTGGCAGCGATCATCGACCTGTCCGGTTCCGTCGCCGTCGTCACCGGCGGAACCCGGAGCGGGGATCACCCGCGCCCTGCTCGAAGCCGGTGCGCAGGTCGTGACCTGCGCGCGACGGGCTCCGGACAAGCCCGTCGAGGCGCGGCTCCCGGGGCCGCTCGCGTCTTCGCGTCGCACCTTTCCCGGTCAGCGGGAATTCACGCTCCCCGCCCGGAGGGCACCCCGCTTAGCCTCCCGGAACAGCCCAACGCACCGCAGAGGACCCCATGCTCACGGACCCCCAGAGGCATCACGCGGCGGAGATCCTGCGCTCCGCCGAGCACCGCCGTACGCCGGTCGCCCCGCTGACCGAGGCCTTCCCGGAGATCGGCACCGAGGACGCGTACGAGATCCAGCTCATCAACGTCCGGCACCGCGTCGGTGCCGGGGCCGAGGTGCGCGGTCACAAGGTCGGCCTGTCGTCCCCCGTCATGCAGCAGATGATGGGCGTGGACGAGCCGGACTACGGCCACCTGCTCGACGACATGGAGCTGAGCCCGGACCGTCCCGTTCCCGTCTCCCGCTACTGCTGCCCGCGCATCGAGGTCGAGGTCGGCTTCGTCCTCGGCGACGACCTGCCGGGCGAGAACTGCACCCCGGCGGATGTGCTTGCCGCCACCGAACGTGTCGTCCCCGCCCTGGAGTTGATCGACAGCAGGATCAGCGACTGGCGGATCTCCATCGCCGACACCATCGCGGACAACGCCTCCTCCGCCGGATACGTCATCGGCGAGGGCCGCCACCCGCGCGAACTGGACCTCAAGGCGATCGACGCGCGGCTCACACACGGCGGTGAGCTGCTGGCCGAGGGCCGCAGCGACGCCGTGCTCGGCGACCCGGCGGTCTCCGTCGCCTGGCTCGCCCGCACCGTGGCCCGCTTCGGCGTGCCCCTGAAGAAGGGGCACGTGGTGCTGCCCGGCTCGTGCACCCGGGCAGTCGACGTGGCTGCGGGAGCGACCTTCACCGCCGAGTTCACCGGGCTGGGCCCGGTCTCCCTTTCGTTCACCTGAGGTGATGATGACCAGCAAGACCAAGGCGACCGCCGCGATCGTCGGCTCCGGCAACATCGGCACCGATCTGCTCTACAAGCTGCAGCGCTCCGAACTCGTCGAACCGCGCTGGATGATCGGCGTCGACCCCGGCAGCGAGGGCCTCGCCCGCGCCCGCGACGCCGGCCTGGAGGCAAGCCACGAGGGCGTCGACCGGCTGCTCGCCCAGGACGAACTCCCCGACATCGTCTTCGAGGCCACCTCCGCCTACGTCCACCGGGCCAACGCCCCGCGCTACGCGGAGCTCGGCATCCGGTCCGTCGACCTCACCCCGGCGGCCGTCGGCCCCGCCGTCGTCCCGCCCGCCAATCTGCGCGAGCACCTCGACAAGCCCAACGTCAACATGATCACCTGCGGAGGACAGGCCACCATCCCCATGGTGTACGCGGTCTCCCGCATGGTCCCCGTGGCGTACGCGGAGATCGTCGCCTCGGTGGCCTCCGTCTCGGCCGGACCCGGAACCCGCGCCAACATCGACGAGTTCACCCGCACCACCTCCCTCGGCATCGAGACCATCGGCGGCGCCGAGCGCGGCAAGGCGATCATCATCCTCAACCCCGCCGAGCCACCCGTCGTCATGCGCGACACCGTCTTCTGCGCGATACCCGAGGACGCCGACCGCGACGCGATCACCCAGTCCGTGAAGGAGATCGCCGAGCAGGTCGCCGCCTACGTGCCGGGCTACCGGCTGCGCACCGAGCCGCAGTTCGACGATCCGCGCCCCGAGAACGGCGGGATGGCACGCGTCGCGATCTTCCTGGAGGTGGAGGGCGCGGGCGACTACCTGCCGCCGTACGCCGGAAACCTCGACATCATGACCGCCGCCGCCACCAAGGTGGGCGAGGAGTTCGCCAAGGCGCTCCTCGCCCAGGGCGCGTAAGGAGCACCCCGCATGCCCTACTCAGAAACTCTCGACATCCGGATCACCGACTCCTCGCTGCGCGACGGCTCGCACGCCAAGCGGCACCAGTTCACGGGCGAGGACGTACGGTCCGTCGTGGCGGCCCTCGACGGCGCCGGCGTCCCGGTGATCGAGGTGACGCACGGCGACGGGCTCGGCGGCTCGTCCTTCAACTACGGCTTCTCCAGGACCCCCGAGCAGCAGCTGATCAAGATCGCGGTGGACACCGCACAGCAGGCGAAGATCGCCTTCCTGATGCTCCCCGGACTCGGTGTCAAGGACGACATCCGGGCCGCCCACGAGCTCGGCGCGAGCATCTGCCGGATCGCCACCCACTGCACCGAGGCAGACATCGCGATCCAGCACTTCGGGCTCGCCCGTGAGATGGGCCTGGAGACCGTCGGCTTCCTGATGATGGCCCACTCGACCACGCCGGAGAACCTGGCACGGCAGGGCCGGATCATGGCCGACGCGGGCTGCCAGTGCGTGTACGTCGTCGACTCGGCCGGCGCCATGGTCATGGACGACGTCACCGTCCGGGTCGAGGCCCTGGTGGCCGAGCTCGCAGGCGACGCCCAGGTCGGCTTCCACGGACACGAGAACCTCGCCCTCGGCACGGGGAACTCCATCGCGGCCGTCAAGGCCGGCGCCCTGCAGATCGACGGATCCACCCGCCGCCTCGGCGCGGGCGCGGGCAACACCGCCGTCGAGGCGCTGGTCGCTGTCTGCGCCAAGATGGGCATCCGCACCGGCGTCGACGTACTGAAGATCATCGACGCGGCGGAGGACGTGGTCCGCCCGGTGATGGACGACGAGTGCCGACTCGACCGGCTCGCCCTGCTGATGGGCCACGCCGGGGTCTACTCCAGCTTCCTCAAGCACGCCTACCGGCAGGCCGAGCGCTACGGCGTCTCGGGCGCCGAAATCCTCCTGCGCGCGGGCGAGCGACGCCTCGTCGGCGGCCAGGAGGACCAGCTCATCGACATCGCAGTGGAACTCGCCGCACAGAACTGAGGCCGCCTGCCGCAGGCAGCCGACACTGGAGGGACAAGATGACTGCTCTCAACGACGAGGTCCGGGTCATCGAGGCGGGCAGGCCGCCCGCCCGCTTCGCCCGGGGCTGGCACTGCCTCGGCCTGGCCGATGGCTTCAAGGACGGCAAGCCGCACGAGATCGAGGCGTTCGGTACCAAGCTGGTGGTCTTCCAGGGCCAGGGCGACGGGCAACTGCACGTCCTGAACGCCTACTGCCCGCACATGGGCGGCAACCTCGCCCGCGGCACCGTCAAGGGCGATGCGGTGGCGTGCCCGTTCCACGACTGGCGCTGGTCGGGCAACGGCCGCTGCGCGGACATCCCGTACGCGCGCCGCGTGCCGCCGCGCGCCCGCACCCGCTCGTGGACCACCCTCGAGGAGAACAAGCAGCTCTTCGTCTGGCACGACCCACAGGGCAACCCGCCCCCGCCCGAGGTGACCATCCCGCGGATCGAGGGCGCCTTCCGCGACGAGTGGAGCGAGTGGACCTGGAAGACCGTGCGGGTCGAGGGCTCCAACTGCCGCGAGATCGTGGACAACGTCGTGGACATGGCGCACTTCTTCTACGTGCACTACTCGCTGCCCACGTACTTCAAGAACGTCTTCGAGGGGCACGTCGCCACCCAGTACCAGGAGACCGTGCCGCGGGAGGACTACGACCTGGGCACCCTGAGCACCACACTGCGCTCCGACGCCTCGTACTTCGGCCCCTCATACATGATCGACTACCTCTTCTCGCCCGTGGCCGAGGGAGTCGAGATGGAGATGGCCCTGATCAACTGCCATTACCCGATCGACGAGAACAGCTTCATGCTCCAGTACGGGGCCATCGTCAAGAAGCTGCCCGGGATGTCGGACGAGGAGGCCGCCGAAGCGGCCCGGCTCACCTCGGAAGGCCTCGCGGTCGGCTTCGAGCAGGACATCGAGATCTGGCGGAACAAGAGCCGGATCGACAACCCCCTGCTCTGCGAGGAGGACGGCCCCGTCTACCAACTGCGGCGCTGGTACGAGCAGTTCTACGTCGACGTCGAGGACGTCAAGGACGAGATGGTGCAGCGCTTCGAGTTCGAGATCGATGTCACCCGCGCCACCGCGGCGTGGCGGGCGGAGGTCAAGGAGAACCTCGCCCGCCTCGCGGCGGAGAAGAAGGCGGAGACGGAGAAGGAAACCGGATCCTGACATGCAGCCGGTGGAGTGCGTGACCTGCGGCAACCAGGTCCTGTGTGAGAAGTTCAGCATGGCCCACACCTCGGTGCAATGGACCGCCGAGGCGGCCGTCGTCTGCGCGGAGTTCCGCGGCCGGGTGGCCGAGGGCGGGAACACCGCCCGCATCCGGACCTGCCTGGCGCTGCGCGAGAGCATCGACCGTGCGGTCGAGGAAGGCACCCTGGAGGTCGCCGATGCCTGAGCCGATGCCCGGGCCGGCGACCGGGTCGCGTACGCACCGGCTGCGCGTCGTCGAAGTGATCGCCGAGACGGGCGACGCGTACTCCCTGGTGCTCCAGGCGCCGCCGGAGAGCACCGGTCGATTCTCCTACCGCCCCGGGCAGTTCCTCACCCTGAAGCTGCCCGGCGCGGACGGAGGAGCGGCCGCCCGCTGCTACTCCCTCGCCAGTTCACCGCACACCGGCGAGCCGCTGAAGGTCACCGTCAAGCGGGTGGCCGGCGGATACGGCTCCAACTGGGTGTGCGACCGGGTTGCGGTGGGGGACGAGTTGGAGGTGCTGCCGCCGGCCGGCACCTTCACCCCCTCCGATCTCGACGCGGACCTGCTGCTCGTCGCCGGGGGCAGCGGCATCACGCCGGTGCTGTCGATCGCCAAGTCGGCCCTGGCGACGGGGCACGGCCGGGTGGCGCTCCTGTACGCCAACCGCGACGAGTCCTCGGTCATCTTCCGCGACGAGCTGCGGGAGCTGACCGAGGGCCACCCGGACCGGCTGCTGGTGATCCACTGGCTGGAGTCGCTCCAAGGTCTGCCTGCCGCGCACCGGCTGGCCGCCGCGCTCGCACCGTACGCCGGACGCGAGGCGTTCGTCTGCGGCCCCGGGCCGATGATGGACGCCGCCGAGCAGTGCTTGCGCGCGCTCGGCGCGCCGGGCGAACGGATCCACCGCGAGCGGTTCTTCTCGCTGAGCGGGGACGTCTTCGACGTTCCGGCACCGGCACCCGCAGCAGGGGAGTGCGCGCCCGTCGAGGGAGGCAGCACGGCGGACGTGGAACTCGACGGCGAGACCCACACGGTCGTCTGGCCGTCGGGGATCCCGCTGCTCGACGTGCTCCTCGCCGCGGGGGTGGAGGCCCCCTACTCCTGTCGGGAGGGCGCGTGCAGCGCCTGCACCTGCAGGGTCGTGGCGGGTGAGGTGAAGATGCTCCGCAACGATGTCCTGGACGACCAGGACATCGGCGAGGGATACGTGCTGGCCTGCCAGGCCGTGCCCCTCACCGACCAGGTCGGGATCACTTATTCCTGACGCGAAAGACGCGAAAGCCGTCCCGTGACAGGCACCGCGGTTCCGCCCACCGCGACCGTCACACCGTCCCCGAAGGAACCCACCATGTCCCGCACTTACCTCATCACCGGAGCGGCCTCCGGCATCGGCAAGGCCACCGTGGCACTCCTGCGCTCGCAGGGGCACACCGTCATCGGGGCCGACCTCAAGGACAGCGACATCGCCGCCGACCTGTCCACCGCCGAAGGCCGGGCCGAACTCGTCGCCCGCGCCCGTGAGCTGACCGGCAGCCGCCTCGACGCCGTCATCTCCTGCGCGGGCATCGCGCACTTCGACCCGCTCACCATCAAGGTCAACCACTTCGGCGCCGTCGCCACCCTCGACGGCCTGCGCCCACTGCTGGCCGCCGGCACCGACCCCCGGGCCCTCGTCATCGGCTCGGTCGACTCCGTGCATCCGACCGACCCGGCGATCGTGGACGCCGCGCTCGCCGACGACGAGGAAGCGGCGGTGGAGGCTTCCCGGGCAGCCGTCGACCGAGGGGAGGGGCACCTCGTCTACTCCTCCTCCAAGGCCGCGATCTCCCGCTGGATCCGCCGCTGCGCCGTCACCGAGGACTGGGCCGGTGCGGGCATCCCGCTCAACGCCGTCGGCCCCGGCGTGATCATCACGCCGATGACCCAGCCCCTGCTGGACGACCCCGACATGCTGCGACTCGTCGAGCAGAGCGTGCCGATGCCGCTGCACGGCCACGCCCGCCCCCAACAGATCGCCCCGCTGATCGCCTGGCTGACATCCCCCGAGAACACTCATGTGACCGGGCAGGTCGTCTTCGTGGACGGCGGTGCCGACGCGGTCTTGCGCGGCGACCGCACCTGGTGAGCACACACATCGAGGAGACGTCCGTGAACACGCGCACGCTCGAGCGTTCCACCGTGCTGGCGGCCACCCCCGACCAGGTGTGGGCGGCCATCGGCGACTTCGGCGCTCTCGCCGACTGGCACCCGCACGTGCCGCCGTCCACCATCGAGGACGAAGCGAACCCCCAAGTCCCCGGTGCCGTACGGGTCTTCACGATCGACGGCAAGGTCGTCGCGCGCGAGCGCCTGCTGGAGCGCGACACCGACGCCCACTGGTACCGCTACGCCCTCCTCGACCCGGTGATCCTGCCGGTCGGCGACTATGTGGCGACGCTCGCCGTACTCCCGCACGCCGACGGTGCCGAGGTCCGGTGGTCCGCCACGTACCAGAGCCCTGACGAAGTGGTGGCGCAGGTGGAGTCACTCATCGGCGACGGCACCTACGGCACCGGCCTCGACGCTCTGCGGACGCGCTTCGCCCGAGGCTGATCCCGGCTCACCGGGGCGTGAGCGTGGCCCGCAGGGCGCGCTCACACCCCGGTGAGTGCTTCCCGGGGCGCCGTGAGCCCGCCGTCACATCCAGTCGCTGAAGCGCAGCCAGGCCATCATGTTGTCCATCGCGGGCTGCGGAACACCGGGCGCGGACGCCATCTCGGCCGTCTGCGCCGGCTTCCTCGTGTGCCGCCCCGGCCCGAACATCGCCTGCCACACCGCCCGCGCGCAGTTCTGCACGGCGGGCGCGATCCGCTCCAGCTCCCGGTGGGCGCCGTTGCCGCACACCGAGATCGCGGCGACCGCCCGGCCGGCCCCGCGCAGCGGTGCGGCCACGCAGAAGACCCCCCGGTACCCCTCCTCGTAGTCGAACGCCACCCCGCGCTCCCGTACCGTCGCCAGCTCCCCGCGGAAAGCCTCCGGGCGGGTGACGGTACGCAGCGTCCGTGGCCGCAGCCCATGCCCTATCACCTGCTCCACCAGCGCGCCGTCACTGAAGGCCAGGATCGCCTTGCCCGCCGCCGTGCAGTACGCCGGCTGCCGCCCGCCCACCCGTGACGGCACGCCGGAGTCGTCCGACCCGCCGATGCGCTCCAGATAGACCACCTCGGCACCGTCGAGCACCGTGAGGTGCACCAGATGGCCGGTGGTCTCGTGCAGCGCGTGGAGATGGGGCAGCGCCGCCCGGCGCAGCCGGTTGTGGTGCGAGGCCAGGGCGCCAAGCTCCAGCATGCTCATGCCCAGCCGGTAGTCGCGGCCCTCACGCTCCAGCCAGCGCAGCTGCACCAACTGGTCAAGGATGCGGTGCGCGGAGGACCGGGGGAGGCCGGAGCGCTGTACGACCTCGGTCAGTGTGAGCCGGGGCTGGGCGCCCTGGAAAGCACTCAGTACCTTCGCCGCCTTCTCCAGCAGGGACAGCGGCGGACATCCGGCCTCGACAGCGTGCGTTGTCAACGGCACCTCCCACACGGACAGCCGACGACCTCCGGGCCGCAGCCGTAATCTC
Organism: Streptomyces sp. NPDC057565; assembly: GCF_042801455.1. Taxonomy (NCBI): domain Bacteria; kingdom Bacillati; phylum Actinomycetota; class Actinomycetes; order Kitasatosporales; family Streptomycetaceae; genus Streptomyces; species Streptomyces sp. NPDC057565. The sequence continues at coordinate 134,985 of NZ_JBHVFU010000017.1, forward strand.
CGATATTGCGTGGAGATTGCCAGTGGATTCCACCGCTGGGAAGAGGGTGTTCCGTTTCGGATCAGTAAAGCGTAGTTTCCCTCCCGTCCCCCCGGGACGACCTGAGGACCTGAGAGGGATGTGCATGCGTGACGACGACGTCCTCGCGGCGGTCCGCGAACTCGCCCCCACCCTGCGCGAGCGCGCGGCCGAGGCCGAGGCGCAGCGCCGCGTGCCCGACACCTCGGTCGAGGAGCTGGAGCAGGCCGGCTTCTTCCGGTTGCTCCAACCCAGGGCGTACGGCGGACTCGCCGCCGACCCGGCCGTCCACTATGCCGCGGTGAAGGAGATCGCCAAGGCCTGCGGCTCGACGGGCTGGGCCGTCTCGGTGATCGGCGTGCACCCCTGGCACGTCGCCCTGTACGACCCGCGGGCACAGGAGGAGGTGTGGGGTGGGGACAGCTCCACCCGGATCTGCTCCTCCTACGCCCCGACCGGGGCGGTCACTCCGGTGGACGGCGGCTTCCGGCTCTCCGGCCGCTGGCACTTCTCCTCCGGCTGCGACCACGCTCAATGGGCCCTGCTCGGTGGCCTCGTCACGGACGGAGGGGGACGGCCGGTGGACATGCGGACCTTCCTGGTGCCGCGCACCGACTACCGCGTCGACGATGTGTGGGACACCGTCGGCCTGCGCGGTACAGGTAGCAACGACATCGTCGTCGAGGACGCCTTCGTCCCCGACCACCGCGCCCTCGGCTACGGCCCCATGAGTGCACTGGCATGTCCAGGACAGGAGACCAATACGGAGCCGCTGTACCGGTTGCCGTACGCCGCCGTCTTCACCACCACCATCTCGACCGCTGTCGTCGGCATTGCCGAGGGCGCCTACGAGCACTACGTCGCGGCAGCCCGCGAGCGCTTCCGCGTCCCCTACGGGCAGAAGGTCGCCGAGGACCCCTTCGCGCAGGTGCGCACCGCCCGTGCGGCCAGCGACATCGACGCAGCCTGGCTGCAGCTCACCCGCAACATCGCCGACCTGTACGCGACCGCCCGGCGCGGCGAGCAACCGCCGATGTCCCTGCGCGCACGGGCCCGCCGGGACCAGGTGATCGCCACCGAACGCGCGGTCACCGCCGTGGACCTGCTGATGGAGAACGCCGGCGGCAGCGTCATGCGCAAGGACGACAGCGCCCTGCAGCGCGCCTGGCGGGACGTGCACACCGGCCGCGGCCAGGCAGCCAACGACCTGGAGCGGGCGCTCATCCTCTTCGGCCAGGACGCGCTCGGCATCGACATTCACGACCCCATGCTGTGACCTCCTTTTCCGGGGGGAGGTGCGGCGTGCGGCACAGGGGCGGCCGGCAGTTCTGACACCGGCCGGGGGAATCCCGCTCACCGGGAAACCGCGATGGCCGCTGCCCCTCTCCCCGCACATACTCGTCAACCACCTCGCCGAGGTGGCGGGGCACGCGGCGGCCGGCACCGGCTGCCGACTCGCCGCCACTGCACGGCCGGGTCCGGTGCGGCGGTGCCGACGAGGTGGTCCCCCTCCGCCACGAGGACACCTCCACGCGCACGGCCGCCGGCCGGCGCACCCGCGCCGTGCACCTGCTCCCGCACGAGCGCCGCGCCCTTCCGGCTGCAGGCGCCCGACCCACATCGGCAACCCACCACATCCGAGGGACGAGATGGCGAACACAGACGAGACATGGGACCAGGAGTGCGACGTGCTGGTGGTCGGCTCCGGCGGCGGCGCGCTCACCGGCGCGTACGGTGCGGCGGCCCGCGGGCTGGACACTCTGGTCATCGAGAAGACCGGGTACTTCGGCGGCACCACCGCGTACGCCGGCGCCGGCCTGTGGCTGCCCGGCAACCAGGCCCAGACACGGGGCGGCCTGGACGACTCCGCCGACCTCGGGCGCGCGTACTTCCGCGCGGTGGTCGGCGAGGCCAGCCCGCACGAGCTGCAGGACGCCTACCTCGACCACGCCGGAGAAACGGTCGCCTTCCTCGAGGACAATCCCCACCTCCGCTTCGAGTACCGGCCCTTCCCCGACTACTACGCCGCACCCGGCCGCTTCGAGGCCGGCCGCGCCGTCTTCCCCGTGGACCTGCCCGCGCCCGAGGCGCCGCACGCACTCCTCGACGCGGTACGCCCCCCGGCATGGGCCGAGCGGCTCGGCCTGCCGCCGGCCGAAGGCCCGCTCACCGACGGCCGCGCCCTGATCGGCCGGCTGCTCCTCGCCATGGAGTCCACCGGCAACGGCCGTACCCTGCTGCACACCGCCCTACGGCAGCTGATCACCGAAGACGGCCGCGTGGTCGGCGCAGAGGCCGGACAAGACGGTCGCACCCTGCGGATCCGCGCCCGCCACGGCGTGCTGCTCGCCGCCGGCGGCTTCGAGGGCAACGCCGAACTCCGCCGCAACTGGCAGGGCCTGCCCGGGGCGGACTGGACGATGGGCCCCCAGGGCGCCAACACCGGCCAGGCCCTGGTCGCGGCGGTCGAGGCGGGAGCCGCCACCGGCCTGCTCGACCAGTCCTGGTGGTGCCCCTCGCTGCGCTTCCCCGACGGCACGGCCGCGTTCACCCTGGGCCTGCACGGCGGCATCTTCGTGGACGGCACCGGCCGCCGGTTCGCCAACGAGTCGCTGCCCTACGACCGGATGGGCCGTCAGATGCTCGCGGCCAAGGCCGGGACCACCCCCGACAACCCCGTCTGGTGGATCTTCGACGGCCGGTTCGGCGACGAGCTGCCCGGCATCACCGTCGTCCCCGCCGACCGGAAGGCGTTCACCGAGGCCGGGCTGTGGCGCACCGCAGCCACCCTCGACGACCTCGCCCAGCGGATCGGCGTCGACACCGAGGTGCTGCGCACCACGGTGCGGACCTTCAACGGCTACACGGCCGACGGAACGGACGCGGACTTCCACCGCGGAGAGGACGCCTACGACCGCTTCTTCGCCCAGGGCGAGGGCGCCAACCCCTGCCTGGTGCCGATCGAGGAAGGGCCCTTCCACGCCGTGCAGATCGTGCTCGGCGACCTGGGCACCAAGGGCGGAGTACGGACCGACGCCCAGGCCCGGGTACTACGCGAGGACGGCAGCCCGATCCCCGGTCTGTACGCGGCGGGCAACACCACCGCCTCGGTGGCCGGCCCCACCTACCCCGGCCCCGGCGTGCCGATCGGCTCCGCCATGGTCTTCGGTCACATCGCCGCCTCCGACATGGCGGGGCAGTCGACGGGCGCCTGAGGCGGGCCGGTTCCGCGCGGCCGGTCTGCGCGGGCGCGGAACCGGCCGCGCACCGGCCCGGCGTGCCGGATCCGCGACCGGCGCGCGATCCGTGACCTGCGCGCTTTGCTGCGCCAACCGTGTGGGCGGGCCGCGACCTGCGGCCCGCCCACACCCGCGCTATCCGTTCAGCGCCGCGCTCCGCCCCGCCCTGCGGCCGAAGAAGCTGCCGTCGCCGAGCGACGCGCCGCTCGCGTACCCCCAGGCGGCGATGCCCGCCGTGGCCCGGCCCGCCGCGTACAGGCCGGGGATCGGCTCCCCGTTCACATGCAGCACCTCCGCGTCCGTGCCGGTGGTCAGCCCACCGAGGGCGAAGCCCGACGTCATGCCCCGGAGGTCCACGGCACCCAGCGGGCCGCGCAGCGGCCGCAGCCAGCGCGCGGCCTTGTGCAGCAGCGGGTCCCTGCCTTCCTCCGCGTGGCGGTTGTACACCTCCAGCGTCGCTTCCAGGGCGCCGGGTGGCAGCCCCGTTTCGGCGGCCAGCTCGGACGCCGTCTCGCACACCCATGCCGGCCGCAGCTGGAGGACGTCCAGCGCGGCGGAGACCCGGCCGGCCTCCTCGAAGCCCTCCTCGTCGAGAACGAGGAACGTCCGGTTGTCCTGCTGGAAGAGGGCGGCCTGACCGATCCGTCCGGGGTAGGTGTCCTCGTTGATGAACCGCTGGCCGCGGGCGTTGACCATGATCCCGCGGATCAGGTACTGCGGATCCATGTGGAGGGCGACCTCGCAGGCGTCCATGTGCGCGATCCCCGCGCCCAGCGCCTGCGCCAGCTTCACCGCGATGCCGTCGTGCTCCTCGATCGCCGAGCCCGGACGGTCCAGCAACAGTGGGGCGTGCGCCGCCAGCATCTCCTCGTTGTAGGTGAAGCTGCCCGTGGCGAGCACCACACCGCGCCGGGCCCGCACGGTGACCCGCTCTCCGTAGCTGCGCGCGACCACGCCGCACACCCTGCCGTCCCGCTCGACCACCAACCGCTCGATCCGCATGCCGTAGTGGGCTTTGACGCCGAGCCGTTCGGCGGTCTCCACCAGGGGCTTCATGAGCATGTAGCCGCCACCGCGCTCCCCGGTGCGCTTGTTCTCCATCTGCGGCAGGTGGCCGCGTGGCGCGGGCTCGGCGATCTCGTCGAACGGGTGGGCGTTCTCCCCGCCCGAGTACATCAGGCCTTCGTCGGCGGCGGGTTCCCAGGCGGGCTCGCCGTAGAAGACCGGCTTGAACGGTACGCCGCACTCGACCAGCCAGTCGAAGTGCGCGACGCTGCCCTCGCAGTACGCGGAGATCTTCGCCGCGTCGGCTCCGGGTCCCATCGCGGCCATCAGGAACGTGGCCATCGCCTCCGGCGAGTCGGCGAACCCGCAGGCCCGCTGCAGTGCGGTGCCCCCGCCCAGGTAGATGAAGCCGCCGGCCAGGGCGGCGGCCCCGCCCCAGCCGCCGGCCCGCTCCAGCACCAGCACCTCGGCTCCGGCTCGCGCGGCCTCCACGGCGGCCGCGGCTCCGGCCACTCCGTAGCCGGCGACCACCACGTCCGCGGTGAGGTCCCAGGTGTCGATGTCCGCTGCTGCGTACGGTCTCATGTCGGCGTCCCCTCGCCTCGTGGAAAGAGGGCAGGAGCGTAGGCGGCCGTGCCGCGCGGCACACGCCGAAGCTCCCGGTGACCGGGAAATCGGACGCGTGGGGCGAAAAGCACCGTTCACCGAGTGGTCGGCCCGAGGAGTGGCCGATCCACTGACGCGACGAGACAGAACGAAGGCCGGTCGCCCCGTCCCGTTCTCGCGCGTGCGGCCGCCGCACCTTCCCGCTCAGTGGGAGCAGCGCATGTCGTGTCGGAGCAGCGAAAGCGTACGGTCCTGCCACTTCCGCCACCACGACCCGAGAGGGGATCCTCCATGGCCGAAGATGTGCTGGCAGCGATCCGTGCCCTTGCCCCGACGCTGCGCGAGCGCGCGGCCGAGGCCGAGACGCTGCGCCGCGTGCCCGACACCTCCATCAAGGAGCTGGAGGACACCGGCTTCTTCCAGCTGCTGCAGCCCAAGGCCTTCGGCGGCCGGGCGGCCGACCCGCTGGTCTTCTACTCGGCGGTCAAGGAGATCGCCAAGGCGTGCGGCTCCACGGGCTGGGTCGCCTCGGTGGTCGGTGTCCACCCCTGGCATGTGGGCCTGTACGACCCGCGGGCCCAGCAGGAGGTGTGGGGCCAGGACCCCAAGACCCGCATCGCCTCCTCGTACGCCCCCACCGGCACGGCCACCCCGGCCGACGGCGGCTTCCGGCTCTCCGGCCGCTGGCACTTCTCCTCCGGTTGCGACCACGCCCAGTGGGTCCTGCTCGGCTGCCTCGTCCCGGACGCCGAGGGCAACCCGGTGGACATGCGGACCTTCCTGATCCCCCGTACCGAGTACCGCATCGACGACGTATGGGACACCGTCGGCCTGCGCGGCACCGGCAGCAACGACGTCGTGGTGGAGGACGTCTTCGTCCCCGACCACCGTGCTCTGAGCTTCGGTCCGGTCACCGCCCTGAAGACGCCCGGCCATGAACTCAACCACGAGCCGCTGTACCGGCTCCCGTACGCCGGCGTGTTCACCACCACCATCTCCACCCCGATCGTCGGCATCGCCGAGGGCGCCTACGACTCCTACGTCGAGGCCACCAAGCAGCGGTTCCGCGTCTCCTACGGGCAGAAGGTCGCCGAGGACCCCTTCGCGCAGGTGCGCATCGCCCGTGCGGCCAGCGACATCGACGCAGCGTGGCTGCAGCTGACCCGCAACATCGGCGCGATGTACGCCCTCGCCGAGCGCGGCGAGGAGCTCCCCACGGAGCTGCGCACCCGCACCCGCCGCGACCAGGTGATCGCCACCGAGCGTGCGGTCGCGGCACTCGACCTGTTGATGGAGAACGCCGGCGGCAACGCCATGCGTACCGGTCCCAACCCCGTCCAGCGCGCCTGGCGCGACGCGCACACCGGCCGCGGTCACGCGGCCAACGACCCCGAGCGCGCCCTGCTCCTCTTCGGTCAAGCGGCCCTCGGCCTCGTCTTCCAGGACACGATGTTCTGATGGGGGATCACGTGACAGACATCAGCTACGAGTCGAGCTCCCGCACCGTCAAGGCCGCCGGCCTCACCCTCCACTACCACGAGGCCGGGCCGGCGGACCCGGGAGTCCCGGTGGTCATCATGCTGCACGGCGGCGGCCCGGGCGCCTCCGGCTGGAGCAACTTCGGTCGCAACCTGCCGGTGTTCGCACGGACCTTCCGTACGCTGCTCGTCGACCAGCCCTGCTTCGGCCGCTCGGACAAGCCGGAGCTCGACAAGGACTACTTCAGTTACAGCGCTGACGCCGTCGCCGCGCTGATGGACGAACTGGGTATCACACAGGCGCGCTTCATCGGCAACTCGCTCGGCGGCGGGACCGCCGTACGGATGGCCCTGAACCACCCGGACAAGGTTGCCAAGCTGTTGCTGATGGGCCCCGGCGGGGTGTCGGTCAACCTCTTCGCCCCGGATCCGACCGAAGGCATCAAGCGGCTCTTCGAGTTCAACGCCGCGCCGGAGCCGACGAAGGAGCAGCTGCGCGCCTTCATCGGCGTCATGGCGTACGACCAGTCGATCGTCACCGACGAACTGGTCGAGGAACGCTGGGCGTCGGCCACCGACCCCGACAACAGGCTGGGCAGTGCCCGGATGGCAGCCGCCTTCGCCAACCCCGCCTGGGCCGAGGACTGGATGCTCTGGCGCGAAGCCCACCGGATCCCCCATCCGGTGCTGCTCACCTGGGGCCGCGAGGACCGCGTCAACCCGCTCGACGGCGCGCTGGTCGCCCTCAGGAACATCCCGGACGCCCGCCTTCACGTCTTCCCGCACTGCGGCCACTGGGCCCAGACCGAACAGGCCGACGAGTTCAACCGCCTCGCCATCGACTTCTTCTCCCACTGACCGGCTCACCGACCCAACCGCTACCGCCCCTGACGGAGAGGTGCTCAACCATGGACATTCGCGCTCTCGGCTACCTCCGCCTGGAGACCACCAAGTTGGAGGAGTGGCGCGCCTACACCCTCGACGTCCTCGGCATGGTGGAGGCCTCCGGCACCACCGAGGACACCCTCTACCTGCGCATGGACGACCGTTCGTACCGCATCGCCATCCAGAAGGGCGAGAGCGACCGGTTGCTGGCGGCCGGCTGGGAGGTGGCGAATGCCGCCGCCCTCGCCACGGCCACCCAGGAGCTGGAGACCGCCGGCTTCGCCGTCAAGGCGGCCGATGTCGCCGAGCTCGCCGAGCGCCGCGTCCAGGGCCTGATCCACGTGACGGACCCGGGCGGCAACCCGCTGGAGATCTACTGGGGCCAGGCGCAGGACCACACCGCGCTCGGCACCCCGTACGGCAACCGCTTTGTCACCGGCGACCTGGGTCTCGGCCATGTGGTGCTGCCGGTGCCCGACATCGAGGCCGCACTGGACTTCTACGAGAACCTGCTGGGTCTCCAGCTGCGCGACTCGATGAAGCTGCCGCCGCAGGCCGTCCCGACGGCCACGGAGCAGCGGGACTTCCACTGGATGCACTTCCTGAGCCCCAACCGCCGCCACCACAGCCTGGGCCTGTACCCCGGCGCGCTGCCCCCAGGCATCGTGCACTTCATGGTGGAACTGGAGACCCTCGACGACGTGGGCCGCGGACTGGACCGCATGAACGCAGCCGGCATTCCCATCGCCTCCAGCCTCGGTCGCCACACCAACGACCGCATGGTCTCCTTCTACGCCCAGGCCCCCGGCGGATTCCAGGTCGAGTACGGCTGGGACGGCCTGCTCGTCGACCCCGCCACCTGGGTCGCCAAGGAGATCACCGCGGACAGCTTCTGGGGCCACCAGTGGAACGGCTGACCGGCGGCCAGGTGGGCGCAGCCGTCTTCCGGGACGTCCTCGGCCGCTTCGCCAGTGGCATCACGGTGGTGGCGGCACTCGACGGCACGGAGCCCGTCGGGTTCGCCTGTCAGTCCTTCGCCTCTCTCTCCCTCGACCCGCCGCTGGTCATGCTGGCCGTCGGCAAGACGTCCACCAGCTGGCCGAGGATCGAACGGGCCGGCCGCTTCTGCGTCAACATCCTCGCCGAGGACCAGAAGCAGGTCTGCGCGGCACTCGGCGCCCGCGGCGGGCAGAAGTTCGACGCTGTTCCCTGGCACACCTCGGCGCACGGCACCGTGGTGATCGACGGCGCCCTGGCCACCGTGGACTGCCGCCTGGCGGCGGTCCACGAGGCCGGCGACCACTACATCGTCACCGGCGAGGTCGTCGACCTGGCGGCCCAGGAGAACGGGCGGCCGCTGCTGTACTTCCGGAGCCGCTACGCCGCAGGCACGTTCTCGAGCTGAGCACAGCCCCGCACCGACCGCAAAGGAACCCACACCCCCATGCCGATCGACGTCGAGAAGGTGACCTCCGCCCCGCCCGTGCGCGCCGCAGCGGTCTGGGACGACCGCGAAGTGCGGCTGTACCACCTGGCGCTGGGCGCGGGCGTCCCGGAGGCCGACCCGGCTGAACTGCGCTACGTCTACGAAGGGCACGAGCGGGGCCTGCACGTGTTGCCGACCTTCGGCGTGGTGGCCGGCGGCAGTGGGGGAGTGGGGTTCCAGGTCTTCGACCTGCCGGGAGTGGACATCGACCTGGCCGCGGTGCTGCACGGCGGCCAGGAGATCGTCGTGCACCGTCCGCTGCCTGCCGCCGCCCGGGGGACCACGGTCACCTGGGTGCCTGCGGTGTACGACAAGGGCAAGGCCGCTGTCATCGTGCAGGAGTCCACCCTCCTCGGCGAGGACGGCGAGCCGCTGATCACCCAGCGCAACCACATCTTCGTACGCGGGGAAGGCGGCTTCGGCGGGGAGCGCGGCCCCTCCGAGCGCCTCCGTGCGCCGGACCGGGAGCCCGACCTGGTGCTCGAGATTCCGACGCTCCGTCAGCAGGCGCTGCTCTACCGGCTCGCCGGGGACTGGAACCCGCTGCACGCCGACCCCGCCACCGCCCGCCGCGCGGGCTACGACCGGCCCATCCTGCACGGGCTGTGCTCCTTCGGGACGGCGGTCAAGGCCGTCACCGACCGTCTGCTGGACGGGGACGTCGCCCGCATCACGGAGTGCCGTACGCGCTTCGCCGGGGTGTTCTTCCCCGGTGAGACCCTGCGGCTGCGTGTGTGGGAGACGGGCGACGGCTACCGGCTCACGGCCACGGCCGCGGACCGCGACGACGCACCGGTCCTCACCGACGCCCGAATCTCCCCCGGCTCGCCGAGCCCCCGCTGAACCCCCGCCGAACCAGAGAGGACCGCACACCCGCATGAGCACTGAGTGGCACCACACCTACGACGTCGTGGTGGTCGGCTCCGGCGCCGCCGGGATGGCCGCGGCCATCACCGCCCGGCTGCGCGGACTGACCGCCCTCGTGGTCGAGAAGACCGAGGTCTACGGCGGTACGACCGCCCTGTCCGGCGGCGCGATCTGGGTGCCGAACAACTTCCACCTGGACGCCGCCGGGCTCGGGGACACCCCCGAGAAGGCCCGCGCCTACCTGGACGCCACCGTCGGCGATCGGGTCCCCGCCGCCCGCAAGGACGCCTACCTCGAGCACGGGCCGCGGATGGTACGGGAGTTCCATGACCGGACGGCCGTGAAGTTCGTCTACACCCCCGGCTACTCCGACTACTTCCCGGAGGAGCTCGGCGGCTACCCGCAGGGCCGCTCCGTCGAACCGCAGATCTTCGACTTCACCCGGCTCCCGCCCGAGCAGCGCGCCACCATGCGACGGGCCGGGCTCCCCACCTACGGGCTCACCATCACCTCCAAGGACTTCCGCCACCTGAACATGGCCGGGCGCACCTGGGCCGGCAGGCGGACCTCGGCCAGGGTCGGCGCCCGCGCGGTCAGGGCCCTGCTCTCCGGTCAGAAGCTGCTTTCCCTCGGCGAGGCGCTGATCGCCCGGATGCGGCAGTCGCTGGGGACGCTCGGAGGCGAGCTGTGGCTGTCCGCCCCGCTGACCCGACTGGTGGAGGAGAGCGGCCGGATCGCCGGCATTCGGGTCACCCGAGACGGCCGGGAGCTCGCGATCCGGGCGACCGGCGGTGTGGTCCTCGCCTCCGGCGGCTTCTCGCAGAACCAGCAACTGCGCGAGAAGTACCTGCCGGCACCGACCTCTGTCGAGTGGAGCGCCGCTCCCGAGGGCCAGAGCGGCGACGCCCTGGAGGCGGGCATGGCCGTCGGCGCCGCGGTCGACCTGATGGACCGGGTGTGGGGTGCACCGTCCGCGGTGCCTCCCGGAGGCAAGCCGTTCTTCCTCGTGGCCGACCGCGGTATCCCCGGGATGGTGATCGTCAACTCGGCGGGCGAGCGCTACGCCAACGAGGCCTCCCCCTACCACCAGTTCGTCGACGCGATGTACGCCAACGACCGGCCGGAGGCGACCACCGTCCCGTCCTGGCTGATCCTCGACGCCGTCTCCAAGTCCCGCTACTTCATCATGGGGCTCTTCCCGGGCCAGGCGTTCCCCAGGCCGTGGCTGGAGAACGGCTTCGTCAAAAAGGCCGGGACCGTCGAGGAGCTGGCCGGGCAGATCGGTGCTGCTCCGGAGCGGCTGCGCGCCACCGTGGACCGATTCAACGGCTTCGCCCGCGCCGGCCGTGACGAGGACTTCCATCGCGGCGACAGCGTCTACGACCGCTACTACGGCGACCCGACGCTGCCCAATCCCAATCTGGCGCCGCTGGAGAAGGGTCCGTTCTACGCCGTCCCGGTGCACCCCGGCGACATCGGTACCAAGGGCGGTCTGGTCACCGACGCCACAGCCCGGGTGCTGCGGGAGGACGGGACGGTGATCGAGGGCCTGTACGCCTGCGGCAACGTCTCCGCCGCGGTCATGGGCGGGACGTACCCGGGTCCCGGCGCGACCATCGGCCCCGCCATGACGTTCGGCTGGCTCGCGGCCGACCACATCGCGCGCACCTGACCCTGTGACATACAGCAGACCAAGAGAGGAAGTTGACCCATGAAGCGCTTCGAGGGACGGCGAGTCCTGATCACCGGTGGCGGATCGGGCATCGGCCGGGCGACCGTCCTGCGGCTCCTGCGGGAGGGCGCGGCCGTCGTTGCCGCCGATGTCTCCGAGCCCGGGCTCAAGGAGACGGCCGCCCTGGCCGCCGGCCACGCGGACCGGTTGCGCAGCCGGGTCATGGACATCGCGGACGAGTCCTCCGTACGGGAGGGCGTCGGCGGCGCGCTCGCCGACCTGGGCGGCCTGGACGTGCTGGTCAACGCGGCGGGCATCCTGCGGTCCGCGCACACCGAGCAGATGACGCTGGAGTTCTGGAACCGGATCGTCGCGGTGAACCTCACCGGCACCTTCCTGGTGACCCGGGAGGCGCTGCCCGCGCTGCTGGCCAACGGCCGGGGCGTGGTCGTCAACTTCAGCTCCACGTCGGCGTCCTTCGCCCACCCCTACATGGCCGCGTACGCGGCGAGCAAGGGCGGCATCCAGTCCTTCACCCACGCCATCGCACTGGAGTACGCCAAGCAGGGGCTGCGGGCGTTGTGCGTGGCGCCCGGAAGCATCTCCAGCGGCATGACCGACGGCTCCGGTGCCGGCGGCCGGAACAGCGGGCCCGGCCTGCCCGAGGACACCGACTGGGAGCTGTTCGGCAAACTGCGGCCGGCGCTGACAGGGGAGGGCTTCGCCGATCCGGCGACGGGCTTCGCCGGTCCGGAGTCCGTCGCGGGCGTCGTGGCGATGCTGGCCTCGGACGACGGTGCCTTCATCACCGGCACCGAACTCCGCATCGACGGCGGCACCCACATGTGACCGACGGAAGAAGTCAGCGGCGAGCAGGCCGGAGGCCTGGGCGCGCAGGAACTCGCGTCGGGCCGGCCCCGCGCCGGGGCTGTGTCGGGGTGCGGGGCCGAGTCCGGAGCTGCGCAGGATACGGCGGATGGCCGAGGCCTCCCACGCGACAACGACCTTCTCGTCGGCGGCCTCGACGAGCTCGTCGACGAGCTCGGTGGCCACCACGTACGTGACGGCGCTGCCGCGGCAAGGCGTGCGAGCCGTAGAGCCGTTTGGTCCCGTCGGCCCCGAACGTCAGGGTCCTTGCCCGGCTGGGGCTGCGGCGGCGTCGGTGTCCTCTGTGGCGTCCAGGGTGCTCCAGCCGTCGATGGGGATGGTTCCACGCCGGTAGCCCGCCTCGTCGAGCAGATGGCCGCTGAGTTTCATCGGCCACAGGGCCACCGCCCGGTCGCCGATGGTGCTGCCGGGTGCCTGTGTGGTGACGCGGGCTTCGAGTCGCTGGATGTCGTTGACCGAGCGGACCCATGCGACGACGAGCAGGTTGTGGCGCCCGGTGATGGCGGCGCACAGGCGTACGTCCGGCATGCCGGCGATGCGGCGGGCCGCGTCTTCGACGCTGCCGGAGGGGACCTGCGCCCACAGAACGGCTGCGACCGGCCGCTGGGACAGAGGGCGCGCGGTCTCGCAGCGGATGTGCACGGCGCCCGCATCGAGCAGGTGCCTGGTGCGTCGGCGGATCGTGTCGACTCCGGTGCCACAGGTCTCGGCGAGTGCCGTGTAGGGGGCGCGCCCGTCCTCGGACAGTGCCACCATGATGCGGCGGTCCAGGTCGGTTGGCGGGCCACCGGTGCGGCCGACCGGCGGCCGACGTTCCGTCAGCCGTGCCACCTGGTCGGCGCTGAGCGCGCGCAGCCGCCACCGGCTGCCCTCGGTGTAGATCGCCCCGGCCACATGGGTCCGGCTCGCGGTGACGCCGGGCAGCGAGCTCAAGGAGCGGGTCACCCAGCGGGACAGCGAGGCGAGGTCCGGTCGCATCACAGTGAGCAGCAGGTCCCGGTCCCCGGTGACGTGCTCGACGGTGGTGACCATCGGCTGCCGGCTGAGCCGGTCGGCGACTTCGAGGACCCGGCCGCCCGCGCAGTCGACTTCGACGAAGGCGAGACATCCCTGCCCGGACTCGGCCAGGGCGGGACCCGGGTAGCAGCTGATCCACGCGGCGCCGCGGTCGGTGAGCCGCTTCCAGCGGCGGGCGAGGGTGACCGCATCGTGGTCGAGCACGCTCGCCAGGCGGGACCAGGTCGCGCGGGGGCTGATCTGCAGAGCGTGGACGAGCGCCGAGTCCGCCTCGTTCAGCTGGCCGGAATCCTTCATCTGATCGAGGCTATCGCGATTTTCCGGCGCTTTCTGGTCAGTCATGGCGTGTGGCCTTCACGCTCGGTCCACTGCTCGCGAACCGCGGGCGGCTGGACCGTGTCGGGAAGGTGCAAGGAACATGTCGGTACTGGCGGATGCCGAGGAGCTGCGGGACGAGCTGGTGGCCCTGCGGCGCGCCCTGCACCGGGAGCCCGAGCTGGGGCTCGACCTGCCGCGCACGCAGGACAAGGTGCTCGCGGCACTGGACGGGTTGCCGTTGGAGATCACCACGGGCAAGGGCCTGACGTCGGTGACGGCGGTGCTGCGCGGGTCGCGTCCCGGAGGAGCCGTGCTGCTGCGCGGTGACATGGACGCCCTGCCGGTGCAGGAGGCGTCCGGGGTGGGCTACGCCTCCGAGGTGCCAGGCAGGATGCACGCCTGCGGGCACGATCTGCACACGGCCGGGCTGGTCGGCGCCGCGCGCCTGTTGAGCGCCCGGCGCGAACAGCTGCAGGGCGACGTGGTGTTCATGTTCCAGCCCGGCGAGGAGGGCTACAACGGGGCCGGGCGCATGATCGACGAAGGTGTTCTGGAGGCCGCCGGTCGCCCGCTGGACGCCGCGTACGCTGTCCATGTCTCCGCCAACCGGGTCCCGCAGGGCATGCTGGTGAGTCGGCCGGGCACCGTGATGACCGCGTCCGACGTGCTGCGGGTCACCGTGCGCGGGCGCGGCGGGCACGGCTCCGCGCCGCACTCCGCCCTGGACCCGGTCCCGGCGACCTGCGAGATGGTCACCGCGATCCACAGCTGGACCACCCGGACGTTCGACATCTTCGACCCGGTCGTGGTCACCGTCGGGAAGCTCCACGCCGGCACCCAGAACAATGTCATCCCCGAGACGGCCTCCTTCGAGGCCACCGTGCGCAGTTACTCCGTCGTCCATCACGAGCGGCTCGCTCAGGGGCTGCCCCGCCTGGTCCGCGGCATCGCCGCCGCGCACGGCCTCGACGTCGACGTCGACTACGAGGTGCAGTACCCGGTGACCGTCAACGAGCCCGGGGAGACCGCCTTCGCCATGGACGCGGCGCGGGAACTGCTCGGTGACGACCAGGTGTTCCTCTCGCCGATACCCGCCAGCGGGTCGGAGGACTTCTCCCTGGTTCTGGAGCGGGTTCCCGGCGCGATGCTGCTGCTCGGGGCCGTGCCCGAGGGACGCGATCCCGGGACGGCGCCCATGAACCACTCGCCGCAGGCGGTGTTCGACGACGCAGTCCTGCCGCGCCAGGCGGCGTTCCTCGCGGATTTGGCCACGAAGAGGCTGGCCCGCACGGCCGGCTCGTCGCTCACTACCCCTCGGACGTGAGACCGCCGCACGACGTGGACCCTACGGCCCGGACCAGCGGCCGCACCTCGGCCGGGCCCGCCCCGCTCCGGCCAGTCCCGTCATGGTCCACCCGTGTCGGCCAGGGCCCACGGTCTGTCCCGCTCGTGAACCGAAAGGTGTGTCAATGAGCGTCACCCAGCCCCGGCCGCAGTCGACGCCGTCCGGCCCCGCGCCCGGATCTGTTCGCGGCGTCGTCGGACTGCTCGTCCTGTTCGAGCTGACCAGCGGGTTCCTCCAGGGAGGGATCACACCCCTGATCCCCGCCATCCGGGACATGCTCGGCATCAGCCCGGGCACGGCCCAGTGGATCACCGCCGTGCAGTTCCTGTCCGCCGCCGTGTGCGTGCCCGCCTTCGGACGCCTCGGCGACCGGTACGGGCACCGGCTCATGCTGCGCGTCGCCCTGGCGTGCGTCGCCGCGGGCAGCACGCTGGTCGCGCTCGCCCCCGACGTGACGCTGCTGTTGGCCGGCCGCGTGCTCCTCGGTCCGCTGGCCGCGTTGCTGGCCCTGGAGATCGGGCTGTGCCGCGACCGTCTGGGACCGCAGGCAAGCCGTCGAGCCGTCGGCCTGCTCGTCTCCTCCCTCGTACTCGGATCGATGCTCGGCTCGTTCACGACCGGGCTTCTGGACCGTCTCCTCGGCGGTGTCCGCCCCACCCTGTGGTGCTTCGCCGTGCTGGCTGCCGCCTGCGTCCTGCTGTCGATCCGCGGTATTCCCGAGACCCGGCACAAGGCCTCCGGCCGAATGGACTGGGTGGGCGTGGGCCTGCTGAGCGTGGCCCTCGTCCTCTTCCTGGCCGCGGTCTCCCAGGGCGGCACACGGGGCTGGTCATCGCCCGGAACGCTCGCCGGCCTCGCCACAGCGCTCGTGCTGTTCGCCCTGTGGGTGCGCTGGGAACTCCGCCAGGAACACCCGCTGGTGGATGTGCGATCGGCGGCCGGACGGGCCGTGGCCCCGCACCTCGCCTCCGGCTTCGCGCTCGGCGTCGTGATGCTCGCCGAGCCGGTCGTCGCCGTCTCATACCTGGACGCCGCACCGGAGACCACGGGCTACGGCTTCGGGCTCGCCGCCTGGCAGATCGGCCTGTGGGGCGGCATTCCGCACCTGGCGGGCTTCCTGGCGGCCGCCACCAGTGCATCGGTCGCCGCACGGATCGGCCTGCGCCGCATGCTCGTACTCGCCTTCGGCCTCGTCGCCGCCGGAAACACCGCACTGGTCGCGGCCCACTCCTCGCTGCACGGGTTCGCCCTCGCCTACGCCGTCGCGGGAGCCGGGACGGGCCTGGCCAGCGGCGGACTGCCGACCGTGATCGTCGAAGCCAGCCCCGCGGACCGGTCCGCCAGCGCGGTGGCCGTCTACAACAACCTCAAGACACTCGGCGGCAGCATCGCCGGCGCCGCGTTCGCCGCGATCCTCGGCACCCTGCTGGCGGACGGCACCACGGCACCGGCCCTGTCCGCCTACCTCACCGTGTGGTCGCTGTGCGCGGTCGTGACCACGACGGCACTGCTCCTCACCCTGCTCGCCCCGCGCCGCGACTGACCCGCCCTCATGCGCCGCCTCGCCTCTCCCGAGGAGTACCTCATGCCCGACACCGAAACCTCGGCGGTCGCCCCGAGCCGCGCTGCGACTGGGCCGAGCGCTGTCGCCGAGGCTCACACGAACCGATTCCCGGAGAGCGCCCTTCAGGGCCCGCCCGGGCCCGTGCCGTCGGCTCGTTTCCGCTGGTAGTGGGTTCGGCCTTTGGCGGAGTTCCCGCAGGTGGCCATATCGCACCAGCGGCGGCGGCCGCCCCGGGAGCTGTCGATGAACACCCAGCCGCATCGCAGACCGGGGCAGACGCGGGTGCGTTCCAGCGGCAGCGCCCGAAGCAGGTCGAATGCCTGTAGGGCGAGTTCGTGGTTGAGGTACTCGAGCCCCGATGTCTCGACGCAGACCTGGAGTTGCGGCGTGTTCCCGCGGACGGTGAGACGCGTACTGGCGACGGCGTGCTTCCAATGGTTCTCAACCTGGTCGACCGCCTCCGCGGGAGCCGGAGCGCCTGGGTGGATCAGTGCCGTGACCAGATCGTGCAGAGCCTCGCGCAGCTCGCGAGTGCGGTCCAGGGCCAGCTCGGCCCTGCCGGGCTCGGTGTCGGCCAGCCGCCGCAGGTCCGTGAGGTCGGCGGGGGCGAAGTGACCGGTGAGGGCGGCCCATTCCAGCAGGCGCGGGTAGCCGTCGAGCCAGTCGGTCGGCTCCGCGTCACGTGCCGTGACCGTGTTCACCAGGTCGATGACGATGTGCCCGCCGATCAGGTCACGGCACCTGAAGGTGTGGGGCTGGATGGTTCCCGTCACGCGTGAGCCGCCTTTCATGGGCTTGCCTCATTCCATCCAACCAGTGTACTGATGTTATCCGGTTGGAAAACCTCCCGGCTGATAGGAGACGCCCATGGCTGCTGCCATCGAGCTCATCGCGGCCCCCTGGAACCTCGGCCTGCGACCGCCCGCGCCGAGGCGCGATCCCGGAACATGGCGGGCCCCGCAAGCGCTGCTGTCGGCGGGACTGGAAGCACGTCTGCGGCCCGCCCGAGTGACAGAGCTCGACCGCCCGCCCTACGAGTTCGACGCGCAGCCGGCGACCCGCATCCGCAACGGGGTAACCATCCGCGAGCACGCGCTGCGGCTCGGCGAGGCCGTCCAGGCCACGCTCGCCGCCTCCCGGTTCGCGGTCGTGCTGGGCGGCGACTGCAGCATCCTGCTGGGGTGCCTGCTGGGCGCCCGGCGCCACGGACGCTGCGGCCTGGTTCACCTCGACGGCCACAACGACTTCCGCCACCCCGGCAACCACGACGCCGGTTCCTCCCTCGGCTCGGCGGCCGGAATGGATCTGGCCCTGGCCACCGGCCGTGGCGAGCTGCTGCTCACCCACTGGCCGGTGGTGGGCCGACCCCTGGTCGCTGACGAGGACGTGATCCAGATCGGCGACCGGGAGGATGAGGGCGCACCCCCGGTCACCCGGTTCACCGCCCAGGAGATCCAGCAGATCGGCATCGCCGATCTGGGCCGGCAGGTCATCCGCCGCCTGGAGCGGCGCGAGCTGGACCGCGTCTGGCTCCACCTCGACCTCGATGTACTCGACGAACGCGTCCTGCCCGCGGTGGACTCCCCGGGCCGTCCCGGCCTGGACTTCTCCCAGCTCACCGAACTCGTCTCGACCCTGGCCGGCACAGGCCGGGTGGTGGGGCTCGACGTCGCCATCTACGATCCGGAACTCGACCCGGACGGTGCGTACGCCCCTCCCATCGTCGACTGCCTCGCCTCCGCCCTGACCCCGCTTGCGACCGTGGAGAGGCACCCATGAAGACGCTGCTCACCGACGGCCCCAGCAACCTGTACGCGACCGAGATGAAGCAGTTCGGACGCCTGACCGGACACTGGGCGACCCAGATCACCTACTACCCCACCAACGGCTCACCAGCCCGCCGCGTCAGCGGCGAATGGGAGTTCAGCTACGCGCTGGAGGGCAGAGCAGTCCTGGATGTCTGGCAATGGCCCGGGCACGAGGAACTCCTCGCCGCAGGCCGCGCTCCGGGCCAGGAGTGCGGCCTGTGCGTACGAATCTGGGATCCGCGCCTGCAACTGTGGCGGTTCACCTTCCACGGCACCGCCCGCGGCGACGTGGTGCACATGTACGCCCGCCAGATCGACGACGACATCGTCATGGAACGCGCCGCCGGCAGCGACCTCATCCGCTGGACCTTCACCGACATCACCGCCGACACCTTCCACTGGCGCAACGAACGATCGATCGACGGCGGACACACCTGGCGGCTCGACCAAGGGGTCAGCGCCCGCCGCCTACGGTGAGAGGCCTCGATACAACGGTCAGGCCCTCTACCGGCAAAGACACCACGATCGACGGTCTTCTCGGCGTTTCATGTGTGATGGCAGCTCCAGCACACGCACAGAGACGACGTGACCGCTCGTCCCCGGTGGATCGGCCGGATGAATCAGCTCGCCCAGCTCGTCTTCCACCACAGCCCCTCTGCACCGGCCTCGCACGCGGACGGCAGCGTCGCAACGCGATCGCCGCACTGCGCTCGCCGTCCGCTTCGCCAAGCAGCGCGGGCTGATCCTCGCCAACCCCACCACCCGCCTCAAAGCCGAGAACATCGAGCGCAGGTGTGTCTCATGAGACACGAAGTGACGTGATGGTGGGTGGCGTTGGGCGGTGGGAAAGTACGCCGGCGTCGGTCCGGGCTACGCGAAGCGTTCGTGGTCGGCCAGCACCGCGTCGATCACATCGAGATGGATGTCGACTCGCCCGTCCCTGGGATCGGAGCACTGGGTCAACGTCAGCAGAGACTTCCACAGCGCCCAGCCCCTGGCCCTGGCCCAGGTGCCGTCATCCTGGCCGACTGTGTGCCGGAATGCCTCGCGGCTTTCCTCGCGGAGCATCGTCCAGGCGATCACGAGATCGCAGGCGGGGTCGCCGATGCCCGAGGTGCCGAAGTCGATGACGGCCGACAACTTGCCGTCGGCGACAAGCAGGTTGTTGCCGCCGATGTCGCCGTGGAACCACACCGGCGTTCCACGCCATTGGGCCTCGAGTGCCGCTTGCCAGGTCTCGGTGGCCCTCACGGTGTCGATCCGGCTGCTCAGGGCGGTGATGCAGCGACGTGTCTCGTCGTCGTAGTGGGCGGGTGACGCGCCGCGATACCCGCTGTGCGCCCCGGCGAGAGGGCCGCCCTCGGAGTCACAGCGCTGAAGGGCGAGGATGAACCCGGCGACACTGGTGGCGAACTGGGTCATGTCGTCGATGCGTTCGGGAGAAGCCGTCTCACCGGGCAGCCAGCCACGCACGGACCAGGGGTAGGGGTATCCCGCGCCGGGGGCTCCCTTGGCCAGGACGGTGGGGACAGCCACCGGCAGCGCGGGGGCCAGGCGAGGCAGCCAGTCGCATTCCTTGTCGACCGCAGGGGCGTAGCCGGCCGCGGTGGGCAGACGGACCGTCATGTCGTCACCGAGGCGGTAGGTGCGGTTGTCCCAGCCGTCCACAGCCACCGGGACCACGGGCAGACGGCTCCACTGAGGGAACTGAGCGGTGATCAACCGCTTCACCAGGGCGGCGTTGATTCCCGCGCGCCCGTCCGACACAGCTGTAAGCACCCGCTGATCCTAAGAGTCATCACGTAATGCTGTGATGTCCGCCCGGTGTCTGCGCGGACCTGGCACGCCTGGGTGGTGTGCTGTCCGTGCAGCCGGCTGCTCCGACGTGGGCCTTGTGCCGCTTGGTTGCGGGTCGGGTCTCATTCGGGGTTTGTCCGGTACCGGGTGGTGGCGTTTCGCCGAGCAGAGGCCCACGGCCGGAATGTTCCGGCTTCTGGGCTGCCGCGTGGGTGCGGCCCCGGGTGGGGCGGGCACCGCGCTGCGGTTGACTCGACAGGGCTTCTTGCAGCCCTTCATGGAACAAGATCTGTGTGTGGCGCGCCTGGACTACGTCCAGGCGCGCGGTGCTGGGGGCGTCCGGGTCGGTGAGGCGGACGTGGGCGCCCAGAGCCGCGGAGACCTTGTCCCGGTCGCCGACGAGCCCGCACGAGGTGCAGACATGGATCCGGGCGGCGAGGGTTTTGATGACCTTCTCGCCGCAGAAGCAGGTCTGGGACAGCTTCGTGGTGAAGGTGGAGGCGCGAAGCATTCGCCCGCCGGATTTCTCGCACTCGCGGCCGATGGCGGCTATGAGCCTGCCTGGTGTGGTGGCTTGGAGGGCTTTGCCCCACCGGCGGTACCAGGTGCGGATGTCGCAGTCCTCAACGACGAGGTTCGCGCCGTGGTCGGTGATGATGTCTGCGGCGATGCGGCGGGCGCGGTGGTCTTTCGCCGCGGCCTGGGTGGCGGCGGCTTCGGCGAGGCGGGCCCGGTTGAGCCGGTAGCCGGCCGACAAGCTGTCGCGCCAGTATGCCTGCTTCGGCACCCCGGCCTTGTTCGCCGCCCTCGCACCGCGGGGCATGTCAACGGTCCGCTCGGGCAGGCCTGTTGCGGCCCGTCGTTCGGCGCGGACCTGCTGACGTTTCGACGGCCGGTACTGGTCAGGGTTGGACGCCCGGCGGGAACGGTCGAGCGCCCTCTTACGGCCGCGTTCCCTGCGGCGGGCCTTTGCCAGCGCGGCGAGCTCCTCGTCGGACGGCTCGATGCGGGTCGCTTCGACGTAGCCGTCGGCGGGGTCGAAGGTGGCCGGGAAGGAGACGATGGACAGGTTGGAGACGTTGCCGTCGACCCCGCCGGCCCGCTCCAGCTCATCCGCCGCTGCACGCCGGGTCTTCGTCGTGGGGGATGCGTAGCCGCCGGCCAGGACCATCAGGTGGGCCTCGTACGCCCACCCGCCGGGTACGGACGCATCCCGGCGGCGCACGAGGTCAATCTTGTGCCAGGTCTCCGGGTTGTTCAGGAAATGCAGCAGGTAGGGCCACCGTCCTGAGCC
Source organism: Streptomyces sp. NPDC057565 (assembly GCF_042801455.1). NCBI lineage: Bacteria > Bacillati > Actinomycetota > Actinomycetes > Kitasatosporales > Streptomycetaceae > Streptomyces > Streptomyces sp. NPDC057565. Next base: position 156,272 of record NZ_JBHVFU010000017.1, read on the forward strand.
GGACGGCAGGCGCACGGGCAGGACCAGGTCGCCGCGGCCGCTGTCGGCGCCGCCGGTGAACACGACCGCCAGCGCTCCGGTGTGGTCCCACCAGGTCGC
>NZ_JBHVFU010000018.1:0-149858 GCF_042801455.1 Streptomyces sp. NPDC057565
CGAATAGCCGGACCGGGAGGGGCGTTCAGCCCCCGGCTCCCGGTCGCGGAGGCGGGGGCGCCCGGGGGGGGGCCCCCGGGGGGGCCCCCACGGCCGCGTTGTCACATCAGAACAAGACGCGCGCCAGTGCCGTGCGGGCCGCGACGACACGCGGATCGTCGGGGCCGATGACGTCGAACAGCTCCAGCAGCCGCAGCCGCGCCACGTCCCGGTCGTCACCGAAATTCCGGCGCACGGTCTCGACGAGGCGCCCGAAGGCATCCTCGACATGACCGCCGACCAGGTCCAGATCGGCGGCGGCGATCTGCGCCGCCACATCGGCGGGCTTCTCGGCGGCGTCGTTGCGGACCTGCTGCGGGTCCATGTCCTGCACCCGGCCGAGCAGTTCGGCCTGGGCGAGGCCGAGCTTGGCCTCGGTGTTGGCCGGGTCGTCGACGAGCACGTTCTTGTACGCCTGGACGGCGCCGCCGAAGTCATTGGCGTCCAGCGCCTGTACGGCCGCTTCGAGCAGTGCGTCGTACGGTCCCGCGGGCACCTCGGCCGGAGCCTGCTCGGCGTCCGGGCCGGCGGCTTCCTGGTCGACCGCGATCCCGGTGAGCCCGAACCGCTCCTCACCGACCTGGATCAGCTGGTCGAGCGTCTGCCGGATCTGGGTCTCGGGGGCCGCGCCCTGGAAGAGCGGGAGGGCCTGCCCGGCAACGACGGCGAAGACCGCCGGGATGCCCTGGATGCCGAACTGCTGCATCAGCATCTGGTTGGCGTCGACATCGACCTTGGCCAGCACGAAGCGGCCGTTGTACTCGCGGGCCAGGCGCTCCAGGAGCGGGCCCAGTTGCTTGCACGGCTCGCACCACTCGGCCCAGAAGTCGATGACGACGGGAACCTCGACGGAGCGCTGGAGGACGTCGCGCTCGAAGCCCGCCTCATCGACATCGATCACCAGGGAGGACGGGGGGACGGCACCGCCGCCACCCTGCCGGGCGGCCTCGGCACGGGCCTGCTCCGCCTTCACCTTGGCCTCGCCGGCCGCCTTCACCGCGGCGAGGTCGACGACGCCGCTCATGGACATGTTCCTAGGCTGCATACGTACATCCTCCCCCCTCGGCACGCCGTTCCGGAAAGCGATCCGGGAACCGCATCCGTCCGTGGTACCCGCCGGCGTGCGGGACGCGCGGACCTGCACGGTCCAATGCCCCTCGAAGGGCCTGTTTTCGGCGCCGGGTCCCCACCCGGCGCCTGTGGTTGTCGTTCGCTCGTGGCGTGACGACGGCCTGGCCGTCGTCCTTACGCTACGACCCGTAGCGTAACTGTCCCGCACCCCTCCAGCACAGGAGTGTCAGGTGATCTGTCTCACGGCGAACGCGACCGGTCGGTTCTCCTTACTGACGGGTATGGTCACGGCATGCTGAGCCACGGCCACCCCAAACCCGCGCGAACGGGACGACCGCGCAGCACCGCGGCCGATGAGGCGATCCTGGAGGCCTGCCGCGCGTCCCTGGTCGACCTCGGCTGGTCGAAGCTGACGATGGGCGATGTGGCGACGCGGGCCGGGGTCGCCAAGACGACGCTCTACCGGCGCTGGGCAGGCAAGAACGAACTGGTCGTGGACGCCGTCGCGGTCCTCTTCGACGAACTGGAACTGCCGGACCTGGGCAGCCTGTCGGCCGATGTGCAGGGCGTGGTGCTGCAGTTCGCGGCGCTGCTGGACCGTCCGGAGACCAGGACGTCGCTGATGGCCGTGGTCGCCGAGTCGACCCGTGACGACGCGCTGCGGACCCGGATCCGCGATTCGATCGTGGACCGGCAGAAGCGGCTCGTGCTGCTGGGACGGCAACGGGCGCAGCAGCGCGGCGAGCTGCCCGTCGAACCGGACGAGGCGTCGGCGGCCTCGACCGCCGACCTGATCTTCGATGTGATCGCCGGTGCGGTCGTGCACCGGACGCTGGTGAGCGCCGAGCCCGTCGACGAGGACTGGGCCCGGCGCTTCACCGTTCTGCTGCTTGCGGGGCTGGGCGCGGCAGCCGCCACGTAGCGGGCGGCCCCGGAGGCCCTCAGAAGCCGGGCGGCTCGGTGTACGTGCCCCACTCGTCCCGCAGGGCCCCGCAGATCTCACCGAGCGTCGCCTCGGCCCTGACGGCGTCCAGCATCGGTCCGATCATGTTCGAGCCGTCGCGGGCGGCGGCCAGCATCGCGTCCAGCGAGGCGCGGACCCGGGCGTCGTCGCGGGCGGCCTTGCGGACGGCGAGCTCGCGGACCTGCTCGCGCTCGACCTCGTGACTGACCCGCAGGATCTCCAGATCGCCGGTGACCGAGCCGTGGTGGACGTTGACGCCGACGACGCGCTTGTCGCCCTTCTCCAGCGACTGCTGGTACCGGAACGCGGACTCGGCGATCTCACCGGTGAACCAGCCGTCCTCGATGCCGCGCAGGATGCCGGAGGTCATGGGCCCGATGGGGTGCTGCCCGTCCGGGTGCGCCCTGATGCCGCGCTCCTTGATCCGGTCGAAGATCTTCTCGGCATCGGCCTCGATCCGGTCGGTCAGCTGCTCGACGTACCACGAACCGCCCAGCGGGTCGGCGACGTTGGCGACGCCGGTCTCCTCCATCAGCACCTGCTGGGTGCGCAGGGCGATCTCCGCCGCCTGCTCGGACGGGAGCGCGAGGGTCTCGTCGAGGGCGTTGGTGTGCAGCGAGTTGGTACCGCCGAGGACGGCGGACAGGGCCTCGACCGCGGTCCGCACGACGTTGTTGTACGGCTGCTGAGCGGTGAGCGAGACCCCGGCGGTCTGGGTGTGGAAGCGGAGCCACTGCGCCTTGTCGGTCTTCGCCCCGTACACCTCCTTCATCCAGCGGGCCCAGATCCGGCGGGCGGCACGGAACTTGGCGATCTCCTCGAAGAAGTCGAGGTGCGCGTCGAAGAAGAAGGAGAGACCGGGGGCGAAGGTGTCGACGTCGAGCCCCCGGGAGAGGCCGAGCTCCACATAGCCGAAGCCGTCGGCGAGGGTGTAGGCGAGCTCCTGCGCGGCCGTCGCCCCGGCCTCGCGGATGTGGTAGCCGGAGACCGAGAGCGGCTTGTACGCGGGGATGTCGCGCGCGCAGTGCTCCATGAGGTCGCCGATGAGGCGCAGATGGGGCTCCGGCTGGAAGAGCCACTCCTTCTGCGCGATGTACTCCTTGAAGATGTCGGTCTGGAGCGTGCCGTTGAGCACCCCCGGGTCGACGCCCTGGCGCTCGGCGGCGACCAGGTACATGCAGAAGACGGGGACGGCGGGTCCGCTGATCGTCATGGACGTCGTGACGTCGCCGAGCGGGATGTCCTTGAAGAGGACCTCCATGTCGGCGGCGGAGTCGATGGCGACACCGCAGTGCCCGACCTCGCCGAGCGAGCGCGGCTCGTCGGAGTCGCGGCCCATCAGCGTCGGCATGTCGAAGGCGACACTGAGCCCGCCGCCGCCCGCGGCGAGGATCATCTTGTACCGCTCGTTGGTCTGCTCGGCGTTGCCGAAGCCGGCGAACTGGCGGATGGTCCAGGTGCGGCCGCGGTAGCCGGTCGGGTAGAGGCCCCGGGTGAAGGGGTACTCACCGGGCCAGCCGATCCGCTCGAACCCCTCGTACGTGTCCCCGGGGCGGGGCCCGTACGCGGGCTCCACCGGGTCCCCGGAGAGCGTGGTGAAGTCCGCGTCACGCTTGCGGGCCTTGTCGTAACGGGCCTGCCAGCGTCGGCGGCCTTCCTCGATCGCGTCAGCGTCCATGCACCCCAATTTACTAGGACGTCCTAGTAAATGTCGATGACAAACCGCCCGGTGCTTCGCACGGGGCGGTTCGGGTCAGACTTTGGCCGTCACCGGGGAGCCGTCCGCGATCAGCGGCTCGACCTCCTGGACGACCTTGCGCTCGACGAAGAACGCGGCCGTCGGGATCGTGCCGGAGATCAGCACCCAGAGGAGCTTGCCGAGCGGCCACTTCGCCTTGGAGCCCAGGTCGAAGGCGAAGATCAGATAGATGATGTACAGCACACCGTGGATCTGGGAGACGACGAGCGTCAGCCCCGCACCGGTGTCGAAGCCGTACTTGAAGACCATGCAGGTGCAGAGCACCAGCAACATGACGGCGGTGACGTAGGCCATCACCCGGTACCGGGTCAGCACGCTGCGTTTCATGACGTCGAGCGTAACCGGGCGCCGGGGGCGATCTTGCAGCGGGCCGGGGGTCACGCGCGCCTCTACTTCTCCTCGAAGTCCTTGGCCGCGATCCGCAGTGGGCGCAACAGCGCGAAGATCTCCGCACACTCCTCGGCGTCGTACACCCCGAGCCCGAACTCCATGTCCACCAGGTCCCGGGTGGCCCCCTCGACGACCTCGCGGCCCTTGTCGGTGATCGAGGCGAGGGTGCCGCGGCCGTCGTTCGGATTGGGGCGCTTGTCGACCAGCCCGGACCTGACCAGCCGGTCCACGGTGTTCGTGACGGAGGTGGGGTGGACCATCAGCCGCTCGCCGATCTTGGACATCGGCAGCTCACCCTCCTTGGAGAAGGTGAGCAGCACCAGCGCCTCGTACCGCGCGAAAGTCAACCCGTACGGTTTGACGACCGCGTCGACCTCGGCGAGCAGGATCTGCTGCGCACGCATGATCGAGGTGATCGCCCCCATCGAGGGGACAGGCCCCCAGCGCTGCTGCCAGAGTTCGTCGGCGCGGGCGATGGGATCGAACGGGAGACTGAGCGGCTTCGGCACGGCATCGACCTTACCCACTGGTCATATGCCGGTCAGCCCCGTCTCGAACTTCGGTCCGAGGACCGTGCGCGGGTTCCGTGCTCCTGACCTCGCGGACGAGGACGAGCGTGCACACCGTACCGATCACAGCGGCCCCGGCGACCACCTGATGCACGGGGACGAATTCGGCGGCGAGCCCGGCGAGTGCCATGCCGATGCCCTGGACCGTCATCAGCCCGGCGGTGAGCAGGGTCATGGCCCGGCCCCGCAGCTCCTCCGGGACGGCGTCGACGAACCACTGGTCGAGGCCGATGACGTACGCCGCCCCCACCCCGGCCAGCGCGAGCGCGACGACGCTCGCAACCATGCCGGGACGGAACCCGTACAGCACGAGGGGCAGCAGCCCTGCGGCGGCGACCGGCAGCACGATCCTGGAGCGCAGGCGCGGGGCGAGCACGGCGCCCGCGTACAGCTCGGCACCGATGTGACCGACCGGCATCGCGCACATGAGGAGTCCGAGCGCGGCCGGACCGACACCGATCTCGTCCGCGTACGGTGCGGCGAGCGCCTCCGGCGCCACGACGAACATCGCCGGCAGCCAGAAGAGCAGCATCAGCGCGCGGATCCTGCGGTCGGCGAGGACGGTACGGGCTCCGGCGAGCGAGTCCTTGAGCAGGGCGCCGCCTCCGTCGCGGCCGCTCCGGGCGGGCCGGTTGCGGGTGCCGAAACGGAGCAGCGCGGCCGAGCAGAGGAAGGTCCCGACGGTGATCGCGATCGCCCCGCGCGCGGAGACCGCGGCGAGCAGCACACCGCCCACCCCGAAGCCGATCAGCAGTGCGCTCTGCGAGACGATCCGCAGCAGGGAGCGGCCCAGTACATAGAGGTCGCCCTCGCCGAGGATGTCGGTGAGCGCGGCCATACGCGTCCCGGTGAAGACGGGCGACACGGAGGCGACGAGACAGCGCAGCGCGAGGAGCCCGCCGACGGGGGTGCCGGGCAGCACCATGACGGCGACACAGCCCGCGCAGATCAAATCGCAGGCGACCAGGACCCGGCGGGCGGGGTAGCGGTCGGCGACCCCGGCGAAGAGCGTGCCGCCGACGAGGTACGGGAGGAAGCCGAGCGCGAAGGTGAGGGCGCTGAGCAGGGGCGAGCCGGTGAGGTCGTAGACGAGGACGGTGAGCGCGAGCTCGCTGACGACGACGCCGAGGAGGGAGAGCAGGTGCGCGGCGAAGACGGCACGGAACTCCCGTACGGCGAAGACGGCGCGGTAGCCGCGGGGTGTGCCGGGGTCCGGGACGGAAGCCGGTGTCCGGAGCGCGGGCGACGGGTTCGGGTCAATGGGGTCGGCGCGCTCCGGGGACCGGGCCGGGGACGGCGCCGCTCCCGTGGGGTCGACGTTCGCTGTGCGGCGTGCGGCTGACGGTGCCTGGGGTGATGGGCCCGTAGGGCCGCTCGGGGGGTCCACCGCATCGCGGGGGCCGCCGGCAGGGGCGGGGCTGTTGCTCGGCATGGACGCAGCGTGGAGGAGCGCGGCCCGCGCTCCATAAACTTTCGGCTGACACCGAATCTTCGCGAGGTGCGCCGATGCCGTTCCATCTGCATTTCGACGAGAGCGATCTGCTGCGCTGCAGGTTCGCCCTCTCCCCGCTCTGGGAGACGCAACAGGCGGTGCGCACCCTCCTGCGCCCGGGGAACCACGGCTACCACGAGCCGTGGCTGCGGCGCATCCGGAGCGCCGCCACCGGGCTCGAGCTCGGGCCGCTCTGGTCGCTGATGCCGACGGGCGGACACAATCCGGATTTTCTCTGCCCGCCGCCGCTCGGGCCCTATGCCTCGTTCGAGGAGGAGATCGCCGGGGTACGCGCCATCGACCCCGAGCTCGTCCGTGAGGATCTGGCGCTGACGCTCGCATGTGTGCCGGGGGCACTGGACTCCCCCGCAGGACGGGCGATGCTCGACGACCCCGCCCGCGCGCAACGGGAGCTGTCCGCGCTTCTGGAACAGGCGTGGCGGGTCCTGGTCGAGCCGGACTGGCCGCGGCTGCGCGCGTTGCTGGAGGCGGACATCGCGTACCACTCGCGCCGGCTCGCCGCGGTCGGCTTCGCGCGGCTGCTCGGCGAGTTGAGTCCCCAGCTGAGCTGGGCGGACTCGACGCTCACGCTCGTCGGGATGCGGGGCCGGCACTCCCGGGTGCTCGGTGGGCAGGGCCTCGTCCTGATGCCGAGCGTCTTCGCCTGGCCGGATGTGGTCAGCGGGTACGAGCCGCCCTACCAGCCCGCAGTGATCTATCCGGCGCGCGGGATCGGTGGCCTGTGGACGGAGCCCGCCGACCGTACGCCGCAGACGCTCGCGCGGCTGGTCGGGCGGGCGCGGGCCGATCTCCTGTGCATGCTCGACGAACCGGCGGGGACGAGCGCCCTCGCCCATCGGCTCGGCCTCGCGCCGTCCTCCGTGTCGGAACATCTGTCGGTGCTGCGGGCGGCGGGGCTGCTGACCTCGCGCCGGTACGGGCACCAGGTGCTGTACGAGCGGACGCCGCTCGGGATCGCACTGGCGGTGGAGCCCGAGACGCGCCCCGGGTGACAAAGACCCCCCTCGCCGTGCGGCGCGGGGGGTCTCCGGGTGGTGGCGGGGGACGTCAGTCGGCGAGGTACCGCTCGACCGTCTCGACCTTGGAGGTCAGCCCGTCGGTGACACCGGGCCGGATATCGGCCTTCAGTACGAGGGAGACACGTCCGGCACGGGCCTCGACGGCCGCGACCGCGCGCTTGACGACGTCCATGACCTCGTCCCACTCACCCTCGATGGAGGTGAACATGGCGTCCGTACGGTTGGGCAGGCCCGACTCGCGGACGACCCGGACGGCGTCGGCGACGTACTCGCCGACGTCCTCGCCGACCCCCAGCGGGCTGACGGAGAAGGCGACGATCACGCGCTGACCACGCCTTCCCGGCGGGCGCGGGCGGCGATGACGCCGTCGGCCTCGTAGCGCTTCAGCACCTTGTCGCCGTACAGCCCGCCGAACGGCAGCAGCGCCAGCAGGAAGAAGAACGCGACGCGCTTGAACGGCCACTTGGTCTTGGACCAGACGTCCAGCAGCAGGACGGCGTAGATCACGAAGAGCACGCCGTGCAGGATGCCGAGCGGCATCATCAGGAAGTCGATGTCCGAGACGCGGCTGAGGATCGAGCCAAAGATGATCAGCGCGGGGAAGGAGAGCGCCTCGGGAATCGAGATGAGGCGCAGCCGGTGCAGGGCGGTAGCGGTCTTGATGTCCACAAGGGCACCTTCGGTGGGAGGGTCGTCACAGCTTGTGAATACAGGCACAAGCGTGTCCCATTGTGGCATCGGCATCCACCGGGCCCGGGGGCGGGGGCCCGGTGACACTCCGGGGAACGTATCGGCGCATATCAGGGTGGACTCAGGGTCCGGATAGGCCCAGAGACCCTGTCGGGCCCAGGCCTCCTGCCGTTACCGTCACTGGGTGGCAATGTTCCGATTGCAAGGCAGCAAGACGCTCGCCGTCGATCTGGCCGGCGACGCAGTCAAGGCGAAGAACGGCTCGATGGTGGCGTACGACGGCCGGATGGCGTTCAAGAAGATGTCCGGCGGCGGTGAGGGCATCCGCGGCATGGTGACCCGTCGGCTGACCGGCGAGCAGATGACCGTGATGGAGGTGAGCGGGCAGGGCACCTGCTACTTCGCCGACCGCGCGAGCGAGATCAACCTCGTCTCACTGCGCGGCGAGAAGCTCTACGTGGAGGCGAGCAACCTGCTCTGCACCGATGCCGGGCTGCGCACCGGGACCACCTTCACCGGGCTGCGCGGCGGGGCGACCGGCAACGGCCTGTTCACCACCACCGTCGAGGGCACCGGTCAGGCGGCGATCATGTCGGACGGTTCGGCCGTGGTGCTGCGGGTGACCGCCCAGTACCCGTTGTTCGTCGACCCCGGCGCGTACATCGCCCACCAGGGCAATCTGCAGCAGCACTTCCAGTCCGGGGTCAACTTCCGGACGCTGATGGGCGAGGGCTCGGGAGAGTCGTTCCAGATCAGATTCGAGGGCGAGGGGCTCGTCTACGTACAGCCGAGCGAGCGGAACACCATCGGGGGCGATGTCTGATGCCGTTCCGTGAGATCAACTCGAAGATGGTCGAGGCGACGGTGGTCCCCGGCCAGAAGATGTTCAGCCAGCGCGGCGCGATGCTCGCGTACCGCGGCGAGGTGTCGTTCACCCCGAACATCCAGGGCGGCCAGGGCGGCGTGATGTCGATGATCGGCCGCCGGATGGCCAATGAGGCGACGCCACTGATGACCGTCGAAGGCAGCGGCACGGTGATGTTCGGCCACGGCGGCCATCACATCCAGGTCATCAACCTGGCCGGCGACACGCTGTACGTGGAGGCCGACCGGCTGCTCGCCTTCGACGGGACGCTGCAACAGGGCACGATGTTCATGGGGTCGCAGGGCGGGGTCATGGGCATGGTGCGCGGCCAGGTGACCGGGCAGGGCCTGTTCACCACGACGCTGAAGGGTCATGGCTCGGTCGCGGTGATGGCTCACGGCGGGGTGATCGAGCTGCCCATCACGCCGGGCCGCGAGGTGCATGTGGACCCGCAGGCCTATGTCGCCCACCACGGCGACGTACGCAACAAGCTCTCCACCGCGCTCGGCTGGCGCGACATGGTGGGGCGCGGCTCCGGCGAGGCGTTCCAGCTGGAACTGAGCGGCAGTGGCGCGGTGTACGTCCAGGCGTCGGAGGAGAAGCTGTGAGCACGCCCGTGATCTTTGACCCGATGACGCTGCCGTCGGACGACAACGTCAATGCGTACACCTTCTGCGTGGAGCTCAAGGGGAGCCAGTGGTTCCTGCAGAAGGGCAAGATGATCGCCTACTACGGGCGGATCGAGTTCAACGGCATCGGCCACGGACGCTTCGAACGGCTGATCCGGACGAGCTTCCACTCGCCGCTGCACGCGAGCGACTGGGTGGTGGCCGAGGGCAGCGGCAAGATGCTGCTCGCCGACCGGGCCTTCGACGTCAACTCGTACGACCTGGACGACGGGAACCTGACCATCCGGTCCGGCAACCTCCTCGCGTACCAGCCGACACTGGCACTCAAGCAGTCGATCGTGCCGGGCTTTCTCACGCTGATCGGTACGGGGAAGTTCGTGGCCGCGTCCAACGGTCCGGTGGTCTTCATGGAGCCGCCGCTGCGGGTCGATCCGCAGGCCCTGGTGGGCTGGGCGGACTGCCCCTCGCCGTGCCACCACTACGACCACGGCTACATGACGGGCGTGATGGGCGGTCTCCGGTCGCTGACCGGGATCGGCGGGACCTCGGGCGAGGAGCACCAGTTCGAGTTCGTCGGCGCGGGCACGGTGCTGCTCCAGTCGACCGAGGTCCTGATGGCGGAGCAGCCGACGGGGGCGACGCCGCAGCAGGCAGGGGTCCCGGGCGGCGGTGCGGGTCAACCCGGCGCCAATCCCCGTCTGCCCGGCCAGCTGGGGGACCTCCAGCGTCGCTTCGGTTTGTGAACGGTAGTCTACGGAGTGTGACATCGAACGTCCGCGCCCAGCGCCGGAGCCGTTTCCGGAACCGGAATCCCGGGCCGGTGCCGGGCATCACAGCACTCCACTTCGTCCGGCTTTCAACATCTTAGGTAGAATCCACATATGGAGACCGAGACAGCCACCCAGTGGCTGAGCGACGCGGAGCAGTGCGCCTGGCGCACCCACCTGGACGTCAGCAGGCTGCTGATGCACCAGCTGGAGAAGGACCTTCAGCCGTTCGGCCTGACCAACAACGACTACGAGATCCTGGTGAACCTCTCGGAGTCGGAGGACCAGCGCATGCGGATGAGCGACCTGGCCGCGGCCACACTGCAGTCCAAGAGCAGGCTCTCGCACCAGATCACCCGCATGGAGACGGCGGGGCTGGTCCGCCGGGAGAACTGCGAATCCGACCGGCGCGGTCTGTTCGCGGTGCTCACGGAGGCGGGCGCGGAGACGATGCAGAAGGTCGCACCGCACCATGTCGCATCGGTGCGCAAGCACTTCATGGACCTTTTGACGCCGGAGGCACTGGCGGACCTGCATGCGGCGCTGACGCCGGTTGCGGAGCACTTGCGGGGGCGGCGGGGCAAGCCGTAGCACGCCCCGGGCGCGTGTGCGGGGCGCGCCGTTGCACGGGGGTGCGGTGTTGCTCGGGGATGCGGCGTTGCACGGGGGACGCGGGCTCCGGCTCAGTCGCCCGACGGACTTGATTCCCTTCCGGGCAGGCGCAGTGCGAAGCGGGCGCCGCCCTCTGCGGCTCGGGTCGCTCTCAGGGTGCCTCCGTGTCGGTGGGCCACGTCCCTCGCGATGGGGAGTCCCAGACCCGCGCCGCCCTCGTCCCGGGACCGGGCGTCGTCGAGGCGGACGAAGCGTTCGAAGACGCGCTCGCGTTCGGATTCCGGGACGCCTGCCCCGTCGTCCGTGACCGCGACGACCACGCTGCCATGATCCCTGAAGACGGACACGGCCACCGAGCTCTCCGCGTGACGCTCCGCGTTGTCCAGCAGGTTGCCGATCACACGCGCCAGCTGTCCGCGCGATCCGGAGACTTCGAGGTGCCCCGACTCCGGTACGGACATCACCACCGGGATCCGGTCGCCGGTACGCTGCGAGACCTCCTCGTGGACCAGAGCTCCCAGGTCCACCGGGGTGTTCCCCGGCCGCTCCCCCGCGTCCAGCCGGGCCAGCAGCAGCAGATCGGCGGCCAGCGCCTGGAGTCGCACGGTGTCGGCGACCGCGCCGCGCAGGTCCAGCAGCTCCGGATGGGCCGCGCCCACTTCCAGCTGCGTGCGCAGCGAGGCGATCGGGCTGCGCAGCTCGTGCGAGGCGTCCGCGACGAAGCGGCGCTGCCGGCCGACGGAGGCTTCCAGCGCGGTCAGGGTTTCGTTGGTGGTACGGGCCAGCCGGGCGATCTCGTCGCGCGAACCGGGCTCCGGCACCCGCCGGGACAGGTCCTCGGACGCCGTGATCGCGGCCATCTCCGCCCGGATGCCCTCGACGGGCCGCAGCGCGCGCCTCGTCACCAGCCAGGTCACCGCGGCGACGACGAGAAGCATGACGGGCAGCCCGATCAGCATCGCCGCGCGCACACTGCCCACCGCCTTCTGTTCGGTGGCGAGCGGGGCGCCCGCGTGGACGGTCAGGGTCACGCCGGTGCTCGTGGTCGCGGAGACGGCGGCGAAGCGGTAGTCGGCCGTGTCGCCGTCGACGGTGGCGGTGCCGTTGGTGAAGTCCGGGTCGTCGGTGGACACCTCACCGCGGGCAGGGGCGTGCGCGTCGTCGTCGCGGTTGTCGTCGCCGCCGTGGCGGTCGCCGCTTCCGTCGTCGTCGCTGCCGCTGCCGCTACTGGAACTTCCCGGCGCCGGCAACGCGTTGGGCGTGACCCGGTCGGTGCCGGTCCCGGAGACCGCCTGCAGGTCCTTGGACGCGGCGACCAGCCGCCCGTCCTCGTCGGTCACCTGGACGGGGTGCTCCTCCTCGTCGGGCAGGTCCAGCCGCCCGTACGGCACATCGAGGGCCAGCTGCCCGGCAACCTCCCGGGCCGCCACCTCCGCCTGCAGGCCCGCCTGATCGGTCAGGTTGGCACGCAGCACGAGGAGTACGGCGACCCCCGCACCGATCAGCGCGACGGCGACCACGACCGTCGCGCCGGCCGCGGCCCTGGCCCGTACCGACCTCACAGCGCCTCCAGCCGGTAGCCGGCGCCCCGCACCGTACGGATGGACGCCGCGCCGAGCTTGCGGCGCAGTGCGCTGACGTACACCTCGACGATGTTCGGGTCCCCGTCGTACGCGAAGTCCCAGACGTGTTCCAGGATGTCCGCCTTGCTCACCACCTGGCCCACCCGCAGGACCAGTTGCTCCAGCACGGCGAACTCCTTGACCGTGAGCGCGACTTCGTCCTCGCCGAGACGAACGCGGCGGGCGGCGGTGTCCATCCGCAGCGCGCCGACGGCGATCACGGGCGAGGCGGAACCGCCGCGGCGTCGCAGCAGCGCCCGGATCCGGGCGACCAGCACCACGTACGAGAACGGCTTGGTCAGATAGTCGTCGGCGCCGGTGTCGAGCCCCTCCGCCTCGTCGTATTCCCCGTCCTTCGCCGTCAGCATCAGGATCGGCACCTCGTGACCGGCAGCGCGCAGGGCGGCGCAGACCCGGTAGCCATTCATCCCGGGCAGCATGATGTCGAGGACCACGAGGTCGTACACCCCCTCGCTCGCGCGGTGCAGCCCTTCGAGGCCGTCGTGCACGACATCCACGGCGAAGCCCTCGGCAGTGAGTCCCCCGGCCAGGGACATCGCCAGCCGTCTCTCGTCCTCCACGATCAACAGGCGCATACACACAGAGTCGCAAACCGAACCTGAAGGCGGCTTCAGGTGGCTTCAGCCTGCGTTCAGCATCGACGCCGCAGTGTGGAGGACATCGCACACCGGCCACCCGACAGGGGAGGAACCCACATGAAGCGCAAGATCGTCGTCGCCGCCGTCACCGCGGCCGTACTCATCGGCGGCGGGACCGCCACGGCCGTCGCCTTCGCGGACGGCCACGGCCGGGACAGCCATGACGACAGCAGCCGCGCCACCACCGACGTCGGCCACGACGACAGCAGCCGCAATGCCACCGCCCACGTCGGCCTGGACGACGCCGTAGAGGCAGCCGTCAAGGCGGTCCCCGGCACGGTCACCGAGGCCGAGCGGGACGACGAGGACGACAAGCCCGTCTGGGAGCTCGACGTGTACGGCTCCGACCGGACCTGGCACGACGTGACGGTCGACGCGCGCAGCGCGAAGGTACTCGGCACGCACGCCTCCGACGACAACGACGACCGCAGCCGGCACGCCCCCCGCTCGGCGCCGGTCCCGCTCGGCGCGGCGGTGGACGCGGCACTGCGCGCGGTGCCGGGCACGGTCACCTCGATCGAGCTGGACGACACCGTCGGCCGGAGCGGCGCGCTGCACTGGGAGGTCGACATCACGGGCAAGGACGGCAACCGTCACGAGCTGAACGTGGACGCGAAGACCGCCGCGGTCACCGCGGACCGCCCGGACGACGGCCGCCACGGGGACGACGACTGATCCGGCTTTCTCCCCGTCTGCGCCCCTGTCGCTCAGGGGGCGTATCCCGACAGGACCGTGCCGTCCTTGAAGGTGAGAAACACGAGGTCCCCGACGGCGAGCAGATCCGGCACGCCCGGTCCGGCGTCGGGCCACCCGGTGTACGACTTGACGTTCGCCGACTCGCCGTCGGCCGGGCCGAAGGCACCCACTCCGGTGCGCCCGGCAATCAGCACCTGAGAACCCGCAAGGGACGGTTCGCCACCCAACTCGCTGAGGTCCTCGTACGTCGTCCATTTCCGCTGTCCGTCGGTCAGCCCGTAGGCGTACGCGTGCTCGTTGTCGGAGACCACCACGGTGTCGTCGCCGACCAGGGCCGGCGGGTGGGCGGGCGTGATCTCTTCGGCGAGTGTGCGGGTCTGCCCGGGCCGGGTCACATCGTCCATGACGAGCAGCCCGGTCGCTCCCCGGCAGACCAGCCGCCGGCCTCTCAGTACCGGCCCCCGGCAGGGGAAGTCGGCGGCCGTGAGCCGCTGTTCCACGGTCCCCTTCACCCCGTCGATGATCCGGGTGTCGTTGCCCACCACGACCAGCCGTCCGTCGTCGGCGAGGAGACCGAACCGCGCGTCGGCCAGGTCCAGGCTCCACAGCTCGCCGCGGTCGCCGGTCAGCCGGCGGGCGATCAGTTTGCCCGTTCCACCGCCCTTGGCCCGGGCGACGTAGTACAGAATGTCGCCGTCCTGGACAGCACCTGCGCCCACGGCGCCGTCGGGCAGCGCCGAGCGCCACAACTCCCGGCCGTCCGTGATCCGGTAGGCGACCAGCGCCTGGCCGACAAAGGCGTACACCGTCCCGGAGGCGAACCCGGCCACGGCCGAACCGGTTGCCCCCGCCCGCCCCTTCGGGGCCTGCCAGCGCCTGGTTCCGTCGGACGCGTCGAGTGCGGTGACGCCCTTGCTGCCCGCGCACAGCAGTGTCGACTCGGCGAAGCTGCACCCGCCTTCGACCCCGTCGACCGTGGACTTCCACGCCTTCCAGCCGGCAGGCCGGACGGAGGAATCGGTGGCAGCCTCGCCGAAGTCACCGGTACGGCCGCCGTCGGCCCGCGGAATCGCCCGTACCGTGCTGCGCGCGGCCGCCGGGGACGGACCGGCCGTGGGACCGGTGGCACCCGAACCGCCCCCGGTGCCCTTGTCCGGCGGGAAGAGACCGGGCCACAGCACATGACCGAGGAGCAGACACGCCGTCACCGCAACGGCCGCCAGCGCCACCGGGGGCGCCCTGCGGCGACGGCCGCGCC
This sequence comes from Streptomyces sp. NPDC057565, assembly GCF_042801455.1. NCBI lineage: Bacteria > Bacillati > Actinomycetota > Actinomycetes > Kitasatosporales > Streptomycetaceae > Streptomyces > Streptomyces sp. NPDC057565. Next base: position 15,123 of record NZ_JBHVFU010000018.1, read on the forward strand.
CCGGGACGGCCCCGGAAAGGGGCACCGGTGTCGGCGGCCGGTCAGGGACCGGGGGCACGACGGCCATGGGCGGGGCCGCGGCGAGGCAGTCCCGGGCCGCCTGCTCGTACCCGGCCAGCTGCTCCCGCACCCCTCCTGTCCAAGGGAAGGACGAGGTCGGCGGCTGCCCGTGGAGCAGCAGTCCGGCCAGCTCCCCCGGCGTCGGGCGGTCCTCGGGGCGCGCATGCAGGCACTGGGCGATCAGTTCACGCAACTGCGCCGGTACACCGGAGAGTTCGGCCTCGCCCTGGGCGATCCGGAAAATCACCGCTGCCATGTCCGAGTCGTCGAAGGGCCCCCGTCCACTGGCCGCGAAGGCGAGCACCGCCCCCAGACAGAACACGTCCGAGGCGGGCACGAGTGCCCGGGAGCCGTTGACGTGCTCCGGCGAGATGTAGCCGGGGCTGCCGACCACGACGCCGGTCCGGGTGAGCTGAGTGGCGTCGAAGGCCTGGGCGATCCCGAAGTCGATCACCTTCGGCCCGTCCGGGCCGAGCAGGACATTGCCGGGCTTGAGGTCGCGGTGGAGGACGCGCACGGCATGCATGTCGGCGAGGGCGCGGGCCAGATCGGCGCCCATGGCCCGGACCACCGGCTCGGGCAGCGGGCCGCCGCGGGTGACGGCCTCGGCAAGCGAGGGCCCGGGGACATACTCGGTGGCCAGCCAGGGCTGCCGCCCCGACGCGTCGCCGCCGACGAGCGTCGCGGTGTACGCGCTGCGTACCGCGCCCGCCGTGTCGATCTCCCGGCGGAACCGGGTCCGGAAGCCGTCGTCGAGGTCGAGATCGACCCGCACCGTCTTCAGCGCGACGAGCCGGCCTTCCGGCGCGCCGCTCTGCCGGGCCAGATACACCTCGCCCATGCCGCCCGCGCCGAGCAGCCCGAGCAGCCGGTACGGGCCGATGTGCCGGAGCGGTCCGGCGGGGAGCGGTTCGATCACCGGTGACGCATCCTCATTCCGGCAGCGGCACGGAGAGTGCCGTGCCGTTGTCGAAGAACACATGCACGACCCCGCCGGCCGGCACGACATAGGGGGGAAGGAGGTCGAGACCGTACGAGTAGCCGTCCTGCGCCAGATCGTAGGACGGTGGGACGGACGGGCCGGGAGCCCCCTTGAGCGCGGTACGGCGCAGCTTCCCGGGTGTTCCGTCCTTGTCCAGCTTCACCGAGTAGAGCGTGGACGTGTCCGCCCACACCACCGTGCCCGCATCGATCAGCGGGCTGGAAACCGGGTTGAGGCGCCCGCCGGAGAACGTCTCGGTGACCGGATACCGGCCCAGGGCCCGGCCGCTGTCCTGACTCACCAGTACGATCTCCGGCCGGATGCCAGCCGGGTCCGGCAGGCCCATGTTCCTCCCACCACGGCGGAAGGCGATCACTCGTCCGTCGATTCCACCTGCGTTCAGGGACATGACCATCTTCGGGTCCACCGCCTGCCGGCCGGCGTCGGCGAGCGACGGAGTCCTGAGGCGGTGGACGATGAGGCTGTAGGTGTAGTCGTTCCCGCTCTGTTCGGAGGTGAAGGTGGAGCAGTAGAGGAAGGAGCCCTGCACGCGGGCGTCCTCGCATTCCCCTACCCCTGTCCTGTTGACGTTCGCCTGGCCGAGCACCTTGCCGTCCTTGGCCCGGAACGCCTTGATGCCGTCGTGGCCCAGCGCGTAGAGCACGCCCTCGACCGCGGCGAGCGGCCAGTAGTTGCGTGCTTCGGCCTTCGAAATGTCCTTCGGGGCGAGGGGCGCGGTCCACTTGGGGTCGCCGGTCTTCGTGTCGAAGGCAGCCAGTTGGGACCCGTACGACGTGGTGGTCGTCGAGGCGAAGACGAGCCCGTCGGAGACAATCGGCCTGCTCTCGATGGTGTGCGCTCCGCCCGCGCGCTGCTGCCAGCGGGTTTCACCGGTGGCCGCGTCCACCGCGAGAAGCCGGTCACCGCTCGCCATGAACACCGTGTCCCCGTACACGGTCGGACGGCTGGAGTCGGACGGCATGAAGAACTGTCCGGTGGGACTGACTCCGGCCCCGACCACCTCCTCCTGGGTGTCGAGGTTCCACAGCTTCCGGCCGTCCACCGCGGACAGGGCCTGATAGGCACCGGCGGTGTCGCGGCAGACCACGACCGTGCTGTTGGCCGCGCAGCCGAAGGGCCCTCTGCTGCCGGTCGAGGACTTCCAGGGCTTCCACTTCTTCGGGCGGACCTCCCGGCCGTACGGAACAGTTCCGGAACCGTCCGGGCCGCCCTGGTCGTCCACCCCGGTGACCATCACTGTGGTCCGCGCCGGACTGCCGCCCGGGGATGCGGTGTTGTTGTCGCCGTTGCGGTCCCGAAGCGCCAGGAGTCCGCCGGTCGCCGCGCCCCCGATGACGAGCAGAGCCAGGGACACCATCAGGGCGCGGCGGCCTCGTCGGGGTCGTTCCGGCCGGGCAAGGCCGGGGCCCTGGGTCTGCACCATGTGCAGACCCGGCGCGAAGTCGGTTCCTTGCGTGGGCAGTTGAGCAACGGGGGTGCGACTGCCCGTGGCCGCCTCGGTCGGCGTGTAGCCGGGCAGCAGCGGTCCGTCGAGGGCCCGGACCCGGGCCAGTTCCCTGCCGTACTCGGCGATGTGCTGCCGCACCGGCTCGGGCCACTGCAGCGCTGCGCCCGGGGCGAGCCGCTCGGCGAGTCCGGCAGCGGTGGGGCGGTCGGCGGGGTCGGCGGCCAGGCAGTCGGCGAGTACGGCGCGCAGCGCGTCCGGCACGCCTTCGAGATCGGCCTCGACGTACTTGACCCGGTACAGCACGGCGGCGACCGGCCCGTCACCGAAGGGATCGCGGCCGGTGGCGGCGAAGCAGAGCACGGAAGCGAGACAGAAGACATCGGAGGCGAAGGTGACGCGCCCGCTGCCCGCCACGTGTTCCGGAGACATGAAGGAGGGACTGCCGACCATCCGGCCGGTGGTGGTCAGTGGGGCGGCGCTTCCGTCCCGTGCGATCCCGAAGTCGATGACCCGCGGACCGTCCTCGGCGAGCATCACGTTGCTGGGCTTCACATCCCGGTGCACGACCCCGGCCGCATGGACGGCCGCGAGCGCGCGGGCGAGCCCGGCGCCGAGCATCCGTACCTCGCCCTCGTCCATCGCACCGGCCCGGCGGATCGCGGCGGACAGGGTCGGCCCGGCCACGTATCCGGTGGCCAGCCAGGGCACTTCGGAGTCCGCGTCCCCGTCGAGCAGCGGAGCGAGGAAGGGGCTGGTGACGGAGCGGGCAACCGCGATCTCGCGGCGGAAACGGTGACGGAAGCCGGGGTCCTGAGCCACATCGCGACGCACTGTCTTGAGAGCAACGGGATCCCCGCCGTCGCCCGGGTCCCCGAGGAAGACCTCCCCCATGCCGCCCGCGCCGAGCCGGGCCCGGATCGCGTACGGTCCGATCCGTTCGGGCGAGTCCTCACGCAGCGGCCCCAGCATGTGTCGCTTCCCCCCGGTGTGCATGACACGTCCGGTACGGCATCCTGCCATGCGCCGATCACGGCCCGCACGGGGCGGCGATGCGGACGACTCACCCGAACGGCTGACGAGGGCGAGCGGGCGGGGGGGCAGCCCGCACGCCGCCCCCCGCCCGTCGTTACCTGCCTGTCAGGACTCGCCCGTGATCCCCGCCACCAGTTCGTCCGCCGCCGCGTACGGGTCCAGGCGGCCCGCCACGATGCGTTCGGCCAGGGCGCCGAGGCGGCGGTCGCCGTGCAGGTCGCCGATGCGTTCGCGGAGTCGGGTGACCGCGATCGTCTCGACCTCGCCGGCCGCGCGCGCCGTACGGCGCTCGGCCAGGACGCCGTGCTCCTCCATCCACGCCCGGTGCTTCTCCAGGGCCTCGACGACCTCGTCGATGCCCTCGCCCCGGGCAGCGACCGTCTTCACGATCGGCGGCCGCCAGTCGCCGGGGCCGCGCGACTCCCCGAGCCCCAGCATGTGGTTGAGCTCGCGCGCGGTGGCGTCCGCGCCGTCCCGGTCGGCCTTGTTGACGACGTACACGTCGCCGATCTCCAGGATTCCGGCCTTCGCCGCCTGGATGCCGTCGCCCATGCCGGGCGCGAGGAGCACCACCGAGGTGTCGGCCTGGGAGGCGATCTCCACCTCCGACTGGCCGACGCCGACCGTCTCCACCAGGATCACGTCGCAGCCCGCCGCGTCCAGCACCCGGATCGCCTGCGGCGCCGACCAGGCGAGGCCGCCCAGATGTCCGCGGGTGGCCATGGAGCGGATGTAGACGCCGGGGTCGGAGGCGTGCTCCGACATCCGGACCCGGTCGCCGAGGAGCGCGCCGCCGGAGAACGGCGACGACGGGTCGACGGCGAGGACGCCGACCCGCTTTCCGGCCCGCCGGTATGCCGAGACGAGCGCCGACGTCGAGGTCGACTTGCCGACACCCGGTGAACCGGTGAGGCCGACGACGTACGCGTTGCCGGCCAGTGGCGCGAGGGCCGCCATCACCTCGCGCAGCTGCGGTGACGCCCCCTCCACCAGGGAGATCAGCCGGGCCACGGCCCGCGGCCGGCCTTCACGGGCCTGCTCGACCAGGGTGGGGACGTCCACCATCACCGCTCCGTTCGGTTCACTCTGTGCGTGCGTTACGAGGACTACTTGCCGGGGACGCGGATGATCAGCGCGTCGCCCTGACCGCCGCCACCGCACAGCGCCGCCGCACCCGTGCCGCCGCCGCGCCGCTTCAGCTCCAGCGCCAGGTGCAGCACCACGCGGGCGCCGGACATCCCGATCGGGTGGCCGAGCGCGATGGCGCCGCCGTTGACGTTCACCTTTTCCGGGGAGACGCCGAGGTCCTTCATCGACTGGACGGCGACGGCCGCGAACGCCTCGTTGATCTCGATGAGGTCGAGGTCCTCGACACTCAGACCGTCCTTCTTCAGCGCGTGCTTGATCGCGTTGGACGGCTGCGACTGGAGCGAGTTGTCCGGGCCCGCCACGTTGCCGTGGGCGCCGATCTCGGCGATCCAGTCCAGGCCCAGCTCCTCGGCCTTGGCCTTGCTCATCACGACGACCGCTGCGGCGCCGTCGGAGATCTGCGAGGAGGTGCCCGCGGTGATCGTGCCGTCCTTGGTGAAGGCGGGCCGGAGCTTGCCGAGGGACTCGACGGTCGTCTCGGCGCGGATGCCCTCGTCCTTGGAGAAGAGGATCGGGTCGCCCTTGCGCTGCGGGATCTCGACCGGGGTGATCTCGGCCTCGAAGAGACCGTTCTTCTGGGCGGCGGCGGCGCGCTGGTGGGACAGGGCGCCGATCTCGTCCTGGTCGGCGCGGCTCAGGCCGAGGCGGGTGTTGTGCTTCTCGGTGGACTCGCCCATCGGGATGTTCTCGTAGGCGTCGGTCAGACCGTCGTACGCCATCGAGTCGAGCATCTCGATCGCGCCGTACTTGTAGCCCTCGCGGGACTTCGGGAGCAGGTGCGGGGCGTTGGTCATGGACTCCTGGCCGCCGGCGACGACGACGTCGAACTCACCCGCACGGATCAACTGGTCGGCCAGGGCGATCGCGTCGAGACCGGAGAGGCAGACCTTGTTGACGGTGAGCGCGGGAACGTTCATCGGGATACCGGCCTTGACCGCGGCCTGGCGTGCCGGGATCTGCCCCGCCCCGGCCTGGAGCACCTGGCCCATGATCACGTACTCGACCTGGTCGCCGCCGATACCGGCCCGGTCCAGCGCGGCCTTGATGGCGAAGCCGCCGAGATCGGCTCCGGAGAAGCTCTTCAGGGAGCCGAGAAGACGGCCCATGGGCGTACGGGCGCCCGCGACGATCACTGAGGTGGTACCGGTCGTTCCAGACATGAGGCACGGCCCCTTGGATTAGATGTGAACGAGGGTTTACTCGAATGTACTGAGCGGTACCGCGCCCGTCATCCTGCAGCGGGTGTGATCGCGCGCACGTTGCGTAACCATGGGTGGAGCGCTCCACTGTTGTCCATGCTGACGCGAATCGACCACATCGGAATCGCCTGTTTCGACCTCGACAAAACTGTCGAGTTCTACCGCTCGACCTATGGCTTCGAAGTCTTCCACTCCGAGGTCAACGAGGAGCAGGGCGTGCGCGAGGCCATGCTCAAGATCAACGAGACCTCGGACGGTGGTGCCTCGTACCTCCAGCTCCTGGAACCCACCCGCGAGGACTCCGCCGTCGGCAAATGGCTGGCCAAGAACGGTGAAGGGGTCCACCACATCGCCTTCGGCACCGCAGACGTCGACGAGGACGCCGCGGACATCCGTTCCAAGGGGGTCAGGGTGCTCTACGACGAGCCCAGGACCGGGTCGATGGGGTCGCGGATCACCTTCCTGCACCCCAAGGACTGCCACGGCGTTCTCACCGAACTGGTCACGTCGCGAGCGGAGCACTGACCTCCGGATACCCGGCCCGGTAGAGTGGGCGGTTCCGGGCCGGGGCCGGGTCGGGGTCGCACCGCGTCCTCAGCCGTTGATCTGTCACCATTCCCCGGGGGACCGTTCGCCGGCGAGCGGTACTCGTTTGGAGAGTTGCGACCAGGGGACGGATGGGACCGCGCAGTGCGGGGCTACGAACGCCAGGAGAGCCACCGAGCTGAAGACGACCATCTCTCGCGGTTCGAAGCCGAGATGGACCGGCTGAAGACCGACCGGGAGAAGGCCGTCCAGCACGCCGAGGACCTCGGTTACCAGGTCGAGGTCTTGCGCGCCAAGCTGCACGAGGCTCGGCGCAATCTCGCGACCCGTCCCGCCTACGACAGCGCGGACATCGGCTACCAGGCCGAACAGCTGCTCCGTAATGCCCAGATCCAGGCCGAACAGCTGCGCACCGATGCCGAGCGTGAGCTCCGGGACGCCCGGGCGCAGACGCAGCGGATCCTGCAGGAACACGCCGAGCACCAGGCGCGGCTGCAGGCCGAGCTGCACAACGAGGCCGTGCAGCGACGGCAGCGCCTCGACCAGGAGCTGGCGGAGCGCCGCCAGACCGTCGAGTCGCATGTCAACGAGAACGTCGCCTGGGCCGAGCAGCTCCGGGCCAGGACCGAGTCCCAGGCCCGCAGGCTGCTCGACGAGTCCCGGGCCGAGGCCGAGCAGTCCCTGGCGGGCGCCCGCGCCGAGGCCGCCCGGCTCGCCGACGAGACCCGGCAGCGGCTCGGCTCCGAGGCGGAGTCCGCCCGTTCCGAGGCCGAAGCGATCCTGCTGCGCGCCCGCAAGGACGCCGAGCGGCTGCTGGGCGCCGCCTCCAGCCAGGCGCAGGAGGCCACCAGCCACGCCGAACAGCTGCGTACGTCCACGACCGCGGAGACCGAACAGACCCGGCAGCAGACGGCCGAGCTGAACCGGGCCGCCGAGCAGCGCATGCAGGAGGCCGAGACGCAGCTGCGCGAGGCCCGCCTGGAGGCGGAAAAGGTCCTCGCCGAGGCGAAGGAGGCCGCGGTCAAGCGGCTGGCCGGCGCCGAGTCGCAGAACGAGCAGCGCACCCGTACGGCCAAGTCGGAGATCGCCCGGCTGGTCGGCGAGGCCACGAAGGACGCCGAGGCGCTGAAGGCGGAAGCCGAGCAGGCGCTCGCCGACGCCCGCGCCGAGGCGGACCGGATCAAGTCCGAGGCGACGGAGAAGGCCCGCACGGCGGCCGCCGAGGACACCGCGGCCCAGCTCGCCAAGGCGGCCAGGACCGCCGAGGAGGTGCTGACCAAGGCGTCCGAGGACGCGCGGTCGACCACGAGGGCGGCGAGCGAGGAGGCCGACCGGATCCGCCGCGAGGCCGAGGCCGAGGCGGACCGGCTGCACGGCGAGGCCGCCGAACAGGCCGACCAGCTCAAGGGCGCGGCCAAGGACGACACCGAGGAGTACCGGGCCAGGACCGTCGAGCTGCAGGAGGAGGCCCGCAGGCTGCGCGGCGAGGCCGAGCAGCTGCGCTCCGAGGCGGTCGCCGAGGGCGAGCGGATCAGGGGCGAGGCCCGCCGCGAGGCCGTCCAGCAGATCGAGGAAGGCGCGAAGACCGCCGAGGAGCTGCTGTCCAAGGCGAAGGCGGACGCCGAGGAACTGCGGACCGCCGCGGGCACCGAGAGCGACCGGGTCCGTACCGAGGCCATCGAGCGCGCCACGGCCCTGCGCAGCCAGGCCGAGGAGGCGCTGGAGCGGACCCGTGCCGAGGCCGACCGGCTGCGTACGGAGTCCGAGGAGCAGGCGGAGTCCACCACGGCCGCGGCCGAGGAGGCGGCGGCCGCGCTCCGGGAGGAGACCGAGCGTGCGGTCGCCGCCCGCCAGGCCGAGGCCGCCGACGAGCTGACCCGGCTGCGCACCGAGGCCGCGGACCGGGTCACCGCCGCCGAGCAGACGCTGACGGACGCGCGCGGCGAGGCGGAGCGCATCCGCCGCGAGACCAACGAGGAGTCCGAGCGACTGCGCGCGGAGGCCGCCGAGCGGCTGCGCGTCCTGCAGACACAGGCGGAGACCGAGGCCGAGCGGCTGCGCGACGAGGCCGCGGCGGATGCGTCGCAGTCGCGTGCCGAGGGCGAGTCCGTCGCCGTACGGCTGCGCAGCGAGGCGGCCGCCGAGGCGGAGCGGCTCAAGTCCGAGGCCCAGGACAGTGCCGACCGGGTACGGGCCGAGGCCGCGGCCGCCGCCGAACGCGTGGGCACCGAGGCCGCCGAGGCGCTGGCCGCCGCGCAGGAGGAGGCGAACCGGCGCCGCCGCGAGGCGGAGGAGACCCTCGACGCGGCGCGCACCGAGGCGAACCAGGAGCGCGAGCGCGCCCGCGAGCAGAGCGAGGAGCTGCTCGCCTCCGCCCGCAAGCGGGTCGAGGAGGCGCAGGCCGAGGCGCACCGCCTGGTCGAGGAGGCGGACGCGCGGGCGACCGAGTTGGTCTCCGCGGCCGAGCAGACCGCCCAGCAGGTGCGGGACTCGGTCTCCGGGCTCCAGGAGCAGGCCGAGGCGGAGATCGCCGGGCTGCGTTCCACCGCCGAGCACGTGGCGGAGCGGACGAAGGCCGAGGCGCAGGAGGAGGCGGACCGGGTCCGCGCCGATGCGTACGCGGAGCGGGAGCGGGCGAGCGAGGACGCGAGCCGGATCCGCCGGGAGGCGCAGGAGGAGGCCGAGGCCGCCAAGGCGATGGCCGAACGGACCGTCAGCGACGCGATCAACGAGTCGGATCGGCTGCGCTCGGACACCGCGGAGTACAGCCAGCGAATGCGCACCGAGGCTTCGGACGCGCTGGCCTCGGCCGAGCAGGATGCCTCCCGCAGCCGTGCGGAGGCCCGCGAGGACGCCAACCGGATGCGTTCGGATGCCGCGACGCAGGCCGACCGGCTCGTCGGCGAGGCGACGGGCGAGAGCGAGCGGATCCGTACCGAGGCGACGGAGCAGGCGACGACCCTCGTCAGCGACGCCACGGAACGGGCCGAACGGCTCCTCGGTGAGGCGACCGACGAGGCGGAGCGGCTGCGCGCGGAGGCGGCGACCACTGTCGGCTCGGCGCAGGAGCACGCGGCACGCACCCGTGAGGAGTCGGAGCGGGTACGCACCGATGCGGAGGCGGCGGCCGAGCAGCTGCGCGGCGAGGCCCGCGCGGAGGCGGACCGGTTGCTCGACGAGACGCGCGAGGCGGCGGCGAAGCGCCGTGCGGACGCCGCGGAACAGGCGGACCAGCTCATGAACAAGGCCCAGGAGGAGGCGCTGCGCGCCGCCACCGAGGCCGAGGAGCAGGCCGACACGATGGTCGGCGCGGCCCGCAAGGAGGCCATGCGGATCACGTCCGAGGCGACCGTCGAGGGCAACACCCTGGTGGAGCGGGCGCGTACGGACGCGGACGAGCTGTTGGTCGGTGCGCGCCGGGACGCCACGGCCATTCGGGAGCGGGCGGAGGAGCTCCGGACGCGTCTGGAGAGCGAGATCGAGCAGCTGCACGACCGTGCCCGGCGGGAGACCTCCGAGCAGATGAAGACGGCGGGCGAGCGCGTCGACAAGCTGATGAAGGCGGCGACCGAACAGCGCGAGGAGGCCGCGGCGAAGGCGAAGGAGCTGCTGGCGGACGCGAATTCGGAGGCGAGCAAGGTCCGGATCGCCGCGGTCAAGCGGGCCGAGTCGCTGCTGAAGGAGGCCGAGCAGAAGAAGGCCACCATGGTCCGCGAGGCCGAGAAGCTGCGGGCCGACGCCGAGCAGGAGGCGAAGCGGACGGTCGACGAGGGACGGCGCGAGCTCGACGTCCTGGTGCGCCGGCGCGAGGACATCAACACGGAGATCTCCCGCGTCCAGGACGTATTGGAGGCGTTGGAGTCCTTCGAGGCACCGACGGGCGGCGGAAAGGGTGCGGGTGGCGGGTCCACCGGTGTCAAAGCCGGAGCCTCGGCAGGCACTCGATCGAGTGGCAAGTCGTCCGATGGGTAGTCGACCGACCGTGTCACGTGCTGCGACAAGAACGTTCAACCCTCCGAGTGGCAAGGGTTCCGGGGGTCAGCCACTCAAAAGGGGTGTCATTCTCCAGATCAAACGGGCATCCACTCGATGACACGCCGCCCGGGCCCCTAGGATTCCCTCTATCATCTCACCGGTCTTACTTCGACAGGAACCCCATGAGTGACCCTTCCTCCCCCTTCGGCTTCGAGCTCGTGCGGCGTGGTTACGACCGCGGTCAGGTGGATGACCGCATTACCAAGCTGGTCGCCGACCGTGATAGCGCTCTGACCCGCATCACGTCTCTGGAAAAGCGCATCGAGGAGCTCCACCTCGAAACGCAGAACGCCCAGGCCCAGGTGAACGACGCAGAGCCGTCGTACGCGGGTCTCGGTGCGCGTGTGGAGAAGATTCTCCGCCTCGCCGAGGAGGAGGCGAAGGACCTGCGCGAGGAGGCCCGTCGCGCCGCGGAGCAGCACCGCGAGCTCGCCGAGTCGGCCGCCCAGCAGGTGCGCAACGACGCCGAGTCGTTCGCCGCCGAGCGCAAGGCGAAGGCCGAGGACGAGGGCGTCCGCATCGTCGAGAAGTCCAAGGGTGAGGCCAACGCGCTGCGTACCGAGGCCCAGAAGGACGCGGCGCAGAAGCGCGAGGAGGCCGACGCCCTCTTCGAGGAGACCCGCGCCAAGGCCGCCCAGGCCGCCGCGGACTTCGAGACCAACCTGGCCAAGCGCCGCGACCAGTCGGAGCGCGACCTCGCGTCCCGTCAGGCCAAGGCCGAGAAGCGCCTCGCCGAGATCGAGCACCGCGCCGAGCAGCTCCGCCTGGAGGCCGAGAAGCTCCGTACGGACGCCGAGCGCCGGGCGCGTCAGACCGTGGAGACCGCGCAGCGCCAGTCCGAGGACATCGTGGCCGACGCGAACGCCAAGGCCGACCGGATCCGCAGCGAATCGGAGCGCGAGCTGGCGGCGCTCACCAACCGCCGCGACTCCATCAACGCGCAGCTGACCAACGTCCGCGAGATGCTGGCGACGCTGACCGGTGCCGCGGTGGCCGCCGCCGGTTCGCCGGTGGACGACGAGCCCGTCACCCGTGGTGTCCCGGCTCAGCAGACCCGCTGACGCCTCGGTACCTCAGCTGTACCTTTTGCGCGCCCGGTTCCGCCCTTGTGGTGGCGCCGGGCGCGTGGCCGTTCTAGCGTGAGCGCATGATCGAGCTTGATGGCCTCACCAAGCGCTTCGGTAACAAGATTGCCGTCGACCACCTTTCGTTCCAGGTCAGGCCTGGAATGGTGACGGGCTTTCTGGGCCCGAACGGGGCGGGCAAGTCCACCACGATGCGGATGATGCTCGATCTCGACAACCCGACCAGCGGATCGGTGCGGATCGACGGCAAGCACTACCGTGAGCTGTCGGAGCCCCTGAAACACATCGGTGCGCTGCTCGACGCCAAGTCGATGCACGGAGGACGCAGCGCGTACAACAATCTGCTCTGTCTCGCGCAGAGCAATCGCATCCCGGAGAGCCGCGTCCCGGAAGTCCTCGACACCGTCGGCCTGACCGCGGTGGCGAAGAAGAAGTCCAAGTCGTTCTCCCTCGGAATGGGCCAACGGCTCGGAATCGCGGCCGCGCTGCTCGGTGATCCCGAGATCCTGATGTTCGACGAACCCGTCAACGGTCTGGACCCCGAGGGAATTCACTGGATCCGCAATCTGATGAAGACGCTCGCGGCGGAAGGCCGGACGATCTTCGTCTCCTCGCATCTGATGAGCGAAATGGCGCTCACCGCGGAACACTTGATCGTCATCGGCCAGGGCCGCCTGCTCGCCGACACCTCGATGGCCGATTTCATCCACCAGAACTCGCGCAGTTATGTGCGGATGCGCTCCCCGCAGCAGGAACGGCTGCGCGATGTGCTGCACGAGGCGGGCTTCGTCGCGGTCGAATCGGGGAGCGGCGTGCTGGAGATCGATGGCTCCACCAGCGAACAGCTCGGCGAGCTGGCCGCGCAGCACCAGATCGTGCTGCACGAGCTGAGCTCCCAGCGGGCCTCGCTGGAGGAGGCGTTCATGCAGATGACAGCGGACTCCGTGGAGTACCACGCCCATGCGGACCACGCCGGGTGGCCGCCACCGCCCGCGGGCCCCCAGTGGGGCGAGCAGTGGAACCAGCAGCACGACAGCTTCACGTCCGGCACCTCCGGCCCCGGAAAGGGGGCGTGACGACGATGGCATCGGTACCCGCGGTCCTGACCTCCGAGTGGACCAAGATCCGTACGGTCTCCTCCACCACCTGGACCCTGATCTCCGCGTTCGCCGTCACCGCGGCGATGAGCGCGGCGCTCTGCGCACTGATGAACTCCCAGTTCGACGAACTCCCCGCGGCGGAGCAGGCCACCTTCGACCCGGCCCTCCTCAGCTTCTCCGGGATGGTCCTGGGCCAGCTCGCGATGGTGGTCTTCGGTGTCCTGGTGGTCAGCACGGAGTACAGCTCCGGCATGATCCGTACCTCGCTGGCGGCCGTGCCGCAGCGCGGTTCGTTCCTCTTCAGCAAGATCCTGGTCGCCGGCGTGCTGTCGCTGGTGGTCGGGCTGGCCACCAGCTTCGCGACGTTCTTCCTCGGCCAGGCACTCCTCGGCGACCATCGCACGGACATCGGTGCGGAGAATGTCCTGCGGGCGGTCTTCGGCGGCGGCATCTACATGGGGCTGATCGCGATCTTCTCCATGGGTGTGGCGACGATGCTGCGCAGCTCGATGCTGTCGCTCGGCATCCTGATGCCGTTCTTCTTCCTCGTCTCGCAGATCCTGTCGGCGGTCCCGGGCGCCAAGAACGTGGCCCGCTACTTTCCCGACCAGGCGGGCTCCAAGATCATGCAGGTGGTTCCGGCCGCCATGAACAGCGAACCGGCGCCGTACGGGCCGTGGGGCGGGCTCGGCATTCTGGCCGCATGGGTGGTGGCCGCGCTGATCGGTGGGTACCTCGTGCTCAAGAAGCGGGACGCGTAGCCGGCAGGTCCGACTCGGACTCGGTCAGTATCGAGTCGAAGTCCTCCCAGCCCTCCCACTGCCAGACGTCCCGCTCAGGGTCCGCCTTGAGCGGGACGAACCGGCCGAGCTCGAAGTCGCCCCGCGCCGCATCCAGGTCGAACCACCGCTCGTCAGCCACCTCACTGCCGAGGCCCACCGCCCGCGCCGTCAGCCTCACCATGAGTTTGGCGTCCTCCGACGCGGACAGATCCTTGCCCTGAATACTGGCAAGAGGCAGCTGCCCCACGGTGGCGTCCACCGGGATCCATACGGTGAAGGGCGCCCCTCGCTCCACGGCGAGCCACGAACGCTCGTCGGCCCGCTGCCCCTTCTCGTCCAGGACCTTGAGCCACTTCTTGTAGATGACACGGCTGCCGTCGAAGGGCGACGTCTCCAGGTAGCGCAGATGCACCCGGGCTCTGAGATCGACGACCGAGAGGTTGTCGAAGTAGTTGTAGAAGCGCACCGCGATGACGGCATGGTCCGCTGCTGCGCCCGCGGGTACGGGAAAGTCGGCGGTACGGGTCGGCGAGACGCTCGCACGCTGCCGCCAGACGAACGGGCGCAGCGCGAACAACTTGATCAGGACGATGCCGAGCACCACGGCGGGTGCCAGTGCGCCCGTCAATGAGGCAAGGGTGGCCAGCAGCTGGTGGGCGAGGCTGTCCTGCTCGGGGTTGAGGCTGTCCGTGCCCACGCAGGCCCGCAGTGCCCCCAGGGTCAGGTTGAACAGCCCCTCTCCGTCGCGGAAGCGGTCGCCGACACTCCGGGAGGAGTGCTCGGTCAGGGTCCAGACGGCCGCGATGAATACGGCGAGACAGACCAGTGCGCTCAGCGCCATCAGCATCAGCACGTGCACGGAACGGCCCGCGACCCACCAGCGGACGGACGTCCGGTGACGCGGATGCGATCTCTCGCTCCGCCGTCGCACGGGTATCCACATCGGTTCGCCCCCATTCAGAACCTCGTGCGAAGGGCTCCTTGCCCGCATTCGGCTACGGCGAACCCCGCGCGCGGAGTGCCCCTGGTGCTCGCCGCGGGTAGACCGGGTGTGGAAGGCTCTGCCCGTACCCGTGACCTATCGAAGGACGTCCCCATGAAGGACCGAAGCCTCGCCGCGCTGGGCCTGGACGACGTTCCGGCGAAGGAACCGCTGACCTATCCCGGCCGCCCGACCACCGAGCCCTCGTTGCTCGACGGCGACGAACTGCTTCAGCTGGGCGTCCGCCCGATGCGGCTCGGCGACTGGTACGTCGAGGAGAAGCGGCAGCTCGACGAGGAACTGCGGCAACGCGGCCAGGTCGTGACCGGCAGTCGGCATCCGGTCATCGCGGTCGGCTCCAACGCGTCCCCCGGCCAGGTCAGCCACAAACTCACCCGGCTCGGCATCCCCGTCACCGTACCGATGGTGCCGGTGCGGGTGGAGGGCATCGGCGTCGGTTGCTCCGGGCACATCAGTCCGGCCGGCTATGTCGCGGGCACGCCGTACGTGGACCGGGGCGCGAGCGCGGTCCTCGTCGTCGCCTGGCTGGACGCCGAGCAGCTGGAAGCCGTCGATGCCACCGAGTTCCCCGACTACCGGCGGGCGATACTGCCCGGCGACGAATTCCCGATGACCATGCCGTCGGGGGAACGGCTCGGCGGCGCGTACATCTACTTCAGCTCGCACGGTGTACTGGCCGGCCCGGACGGCACGCCGCGTCCCGGCGGCGGCGACCAGTCCGAGCTCCTCGCCGCCCTGCTCGCCGCTTCGCCGCGTCTCGGTGAACTGCTCGGCCCCGACCCGTCGTCCTGGGTCAAGAAGGCGGGCATCGATCCCGGCCTGCGCGAGGAAGGCACCCGGATCTTCGGCGAGGAGGGATGGGTACTCCCGCAGACCGACTTCCTGCCGTACCTCGACGCTTCCGCCGACCTGCGGCTTTACGACGACCTGCCGCCTCTCGGCGACTCGCTGTCCTGAACGGCTTGGCCGGAACCGTCAAGGCCTGGATATCCTCCTAACTCTTACGGGGGGCGTGCGGCCTGACGGCCTGTGCCCCGACGACAGATAAGTCGATGGGGCTGGAGCATGATCGAGGCAGTCGGCCTGACCAAGCGCTACGGCGCGAAGACGGCCGTGTACAACCTTTCCTTCCAGGTGCGGCCCGGCGCCGTCACCGGATTCCTCGGTCCCAACGGGTCGGGCAAGTCCACCACGATGCGCATGATGCTCGGCCTGGACCGGCCGACGTCCGGCCATGTGACGATCGGCGGGCATCCCTTCCGCAGCCTGCCGAACGCGCCGCGCCAGGTGGGTGCGCTGCTGGACGCCAAGGCGGTGCACGGAGGCCGCAGCGCCCGTAACCACCTGCTCTCGCTGGCGCAGCTCTCGGGTATCCCGGCCGCCCGGGTCGACGAGGTGCTCGGTGTCGTGGGCCTCCAGGACGTCGCCAGGAAGCGGTCCAAGGGATTCTCGCTCGGCATGGGGCAGCGGCTCGGGATCGCGGCGGCGCTGCTGGGCGACCCGCAGGTGCTGCTCTTCGACGAGCCGGTCAACGGCCTCGACCCGGAGGGCATCCTCTGGGTCCGCAATCTGATGCGTTTGCTGGCGTCCGAGGGCCGTACGGTCTTTGTTTCCAGCCATCTGATGAGCGAGATGGCGCTCACCGCCGATCATCTGATCGTGATCGGGCGCGGTCAGCTGCTCTCCGATATGAGCGTCAAGGACTTCATCTCCGCCAACTCGGCCGATTTCGCACGGGTACGGGTCCCGGATACGCAACCCGAGCAGCGGGAGAAGCTAACCGCCGCGCTCACCGAGGCGGGCGGCCAGGTCATGTCGGAGCCGGGCGGGGCCCTGCGGGTCACCGGGCTGCCGCTGCCGCGGATCAGTGACCTGGCGCACGGGGCGGATGTGCGGCTGTGGGAGCTCTCACCGCACCAGGCCTCGCTGGAGGAGGCGTACATGCGGATGACGCAGGGCGCCGTGGACTACCGCTCCACGGTGGACCAGAAGGCCGGGCTGCAGCAGCCCGTGCCGGGCGGCGGATACGCCCCGCCGCTGCCGACCGTCCCGGAGGTGCCGCAGCAGGGCTGGTACGCCCCGCCACCGCCCGGACAGAACCCGTACGCGGCACCCCCCGTGGCCGCCCCCCCGGCCGTGCCCGCGCCCGCCGCGCCCGCAGCCGGCCCCGCAGACCTGACCAAGCGCGACACCAGCGAGGACGCCCGATGACAACGCCGCCGACCCCGCAGGCGCCGTACCAGCAGGCGCAGCAGCACCCGCAGCAGAACTGGGCGCCGGCGCCCACCGATCTGTACACCTCGCCCATCCCGCAGCGCCGTGCCACCCTCGCCGACGCGCTCGCCTCCGAGTGGACCAAGATCCGCTCCGTGCGCTCCACGATGTGGACGCTCGGCATCATGATCGTGCTGCTGCTCGGCATCGGACTGCTGTCGGCCGTCGCCGTCAACGCGTCCGACTCCGAGATCGGCTCCACCAAGGTGCTCAGCTTCGGCTTCTTCGGGGTGCTCCTCGGTTCGATCTGTGTGATCACACTCGGTGTGATGACCATCGCCACCGAGTACGGCACCGGCATGATCCGTACGACGCTGACGGCCTGCCCCAGCCGCGCCCGGGTGCTGAGCGCCAAGGCGATCGTCTTCTTCCTGCTCACCTTCACCATCACGACCGTGATGACCACGCTCGTCGCCGTGCTGCAGACGGCCATCCTGGACGGCGGTACCGCGAGCGGGGACGACTGGCTGCGGGCCACGGTCGGCGTCGGTCTCTACATCGCGACCCTGGGACTGCTGTCGCTCGCGGTCGGCGCCCTCATCCGGCACTCCGCCGGCGCGATCACGATCATGATCGCGGTGGTACTGCTGCCGCTGGTGCTGGCCATGTTCATGTTTTCGCAGTCGCTCGCCGATGTGCAGCAGGCCCTCTTCGAGTACTCGATCCCCAGCCAGCTCGGCGGGCTGTACGACGCCTCGGTCTCCACGTCGGGGCCGTCCGGCTGGGAGCCGTTGTGGATCATGATCGGCGTCACGGCCGTGACCATGATCGGTGCCTTCGCGTCACTGGAGAGCCGCGACGTCTGACCGGTTCCCGTCCTGCGGAGCTCAATAGCGCGGCGCGTTCCTGGACCGCTGCACCCTCGTGGTGCGGCGGTCCTTCGCGTTCCAGCACGCCTTGTGCCAGTGCCTGCGGTCGTCGATCCCGCCGTACTCGGGCCAGGCGACGAGGTGCGGTACGCCGGACGGGATCTCCTGGTCGCAGCCGGGGCAGCGATACCGCTTTCCCGCCGCGCTCGCACCGCTGACCGGGCGCACCGACCACTGCTCGCCCTGCCATTCCTCGGCGCGCCCGCCCCCGCCGTAGCGCTCCCCCGACACGCTCGCGCTGTCGGGAGGACTCTCGCCGCCTCGGGGACGGTTACGGCGCGGGGACACGTGACACCTCACGGGGCAGGCTGGGCAGTTCCCGTCAAGCGTAGGGCCATTCGGGCGGGGCAGGCGTCCGGTACCGCCCAGAACAGGACGGGTTACCGGAAAATCGCAACAACTTCGCCGTGGACCGTGCCCTTGGCACGTGTCAGGCGTTGTTGCCAGTAGGGGAGAGCCGCGTCGGCCACAAGGAGGTAATTGGCGATGCGCGTGGGAACGTTCGTACTGGCAGCCCAGTTTCCGGGGCAGGGGCCGGGGGAAGCGCTGCATCGCGCGATCCGGTCCACCGAGGTCGCGGAGAAGTCCGGGCTCGATTCGGTCTGGCTGGCAGAACATCATTTCGTGCCGTACGGGGTCTGCCCGTCCGCCGTCACGCTGGCCGCGCTGCTGCTCGGCCGCACCCACAGGATCCGGGTCGGTACGGCGGTCAGCGTGCTGCCGAACCAGCATCCGGTCGCCCTCGGTGAACAGGCCGCGCTGCTCCATCTCACCAGCGGGGGCAGGTTCTCCCTCGGCGTGGGACGGGGCGGCCCCTGGGTGGACCTGGAGGTGTTCGGAGGGGGCCTGGAGGCGTACGAGAAGGGCTTCCCGGAGTCGCTGGACCTGCTGCTCGACTGGCTGCGCGAACCACGCGTGGCGGGCAACGGGGAGCGATTCGGCTTCCGTGAGGTCGCGGTGGTCCCCCGGGCCGACGAGCTGCTCGACGAGATCGACGGGAACGGCGCGCAAGGGCCGGGCGGCCCCGAGG
The DNA here is from genome assembly GCF_042801455.1 of Streptomyces sp. NPDC057565. NCBI lineage: Bacteria > Bacillati > Actinomycetota > Actinomycetes > Kitasatosporales > Streptomycetaceae > Streptomyces > Streptomyces sp. NPDC057565. The sequence continues at coordinate 33,737 of NZ_JBHVFU010000018.1, forward strand.
TGATCGTCGCGTGCACATCGCCGAAGAGTGTGAAACTCGCCGCAGAGAACGGCCTGCCGATGCTCCTCGGAATGCACTGCGGCGACGTGGAGAAAGCCGAGATGGTCGCCCTGTGGCGCTCCACCGCGCTCGCCGCGGGCCGGTCGCCCGAGAGTGTCCGGGGGGCGGGCCATGTCTCCGCGGGCGTCGCCCAGATCGCGGACCGGTCCGAGGAGGCCGTGGAGACACTCGTGAAGGCGATGCCGGGGTGGCTGCGACAGGGACTGGACGCCCATGTGACGGTCGACGGCAGGCACCGCGTGATGCGCGACCCGGTCGCCTATACGGAGTTGCTCTGCGGCCTTCATCCGGTGGGCCCGCCCGGATTCGCCGCCGACCGGCTCGCCGCAACCGCCGAGCGGACAGGCATCACCAGGTTCGCGCTCCTGGTGGAGGGTTCGGGAGATCTGGCGGCCACGGAGGAGAACGTAGCGCGGCTGGGCACCGAGGTACTGCCACTACTGACATGAACACCCGTAGGAGTTCGGGGAACTGCCGCCCCGGAGCCAGTTGCACCTCCCGCAGCCCGGAGCGGCAGCGGAAGCGTTCAGCAGTCCCGTAGTTCGGGCGACTGGTTGAGCAACTGGCCCCTCACCGAAGTGAATCGGGCCAGCCGCTCGTCGACCGAGGCGTCCAGCGGGAACACCGCGACGCGGTGGCAGTTCTGGAATGCCAGGCGCACCCCGAAGTGCCGCTGCAGCGCACCGCGTATCGCATCACTCGCGAGCGCACGCAGCAGCTGACCACGTGCCTGCTCGTCCGGCGGGGGCGTCCGGTTGTCGGCGAACTCGCCGCCGTCGACCTTCAGCTGGGCCACCAGAGAGCTGATCATCTCCCATGCGTAGGGCAGGGAGGTCCGGACGCAGTCGACGAAGTCGGCTTCGTCGACCTCGCCTCGCTCGGCCTGTTCCAACAGCGCCGGTGAGACGTCGAGCGACATGGGTTCTCCTCTCGCGACCCCGACGGACGGCCGGGGCCTTACGGGCAGGGAAGGAGGACGGCGACGCAGCGTACACACACGGCGACCTCCTGCTTCCACGGTAAGGGCGCAGTCCGGGCCGCACCAGGAGATTGGGAACACAACCGGCCAATAACGAAGGTGCGCAAAGAGGGGCAAGCCCGAGGTCCCGAAGCGCTGTGGTGGGCGATGGTGGTGGGGCGGCGGAGGGAGAATCGCGCCGGGCACCCGTCGTCGAGTAGCGTTGCGGACCATGCGTCTCGTCATCGCCCGCTGCTCCGTGGACTACGCGGGCCGGCTCACGGCCCACCTGCCCTCCGCTCCCCGTCTCATCCTGGTGAAGGCGGACGGGAGCGTCTCCATCCATGCCGACGACAGGGCGTACAAACCCCTCAACTGGATGTCACCGCCCTGCACACTGAAGGAGGGCGCCGACGACACCGAGGGCGTCTGGACCGTGGTGAACAAAGCGGGCGAAAAACTGATTATCACGATGGAGGAGATCCTCCACGACTCCTCGCACGAACTGGGCGTCGATCCGGGCCTCATCAAGGACGGCGTGGAAGCGCACCTGCAGGAACTCCTCGCCGACCGGATCGAGATCCTCGGCGAGGGCTACACCCTGATCCGCCGCGAATACCCCACCGCCATCGGCCCGGTCGACATCCTGTGCCGGGACGCGGACGGGAAAACCGTGGCCGTGGAGCTGAAGCGCCGCGGTGACATAGACGGCGTGGAGCAGCTGACCCGCTACCTGGAGCTGCTCAACCGCGATCCCCACCTCGCCCCGGTGAAGGGCATCTTTGCGGCGCAGGAGATCAAGCCGCAGGCCCGGGTACTGGCGACGGACCGCGGAATCGGCTGCGTGGTGCTCGACTACGACGCCATGCGCGGCATCGAGGACGACAAGCTCCGCCTGTTCTGACGGCGGTCACCGCACCACGGAAGGCCCCGGACCCGCGCTGTGCGGTCCGGGGCCTTCCACGTCTGTGCGACGTGCGCTCAGGCCACGACCGGTTCCGCAGAGGTGCCGGAGGCGCTCGCCGTCGTGGACGGGCCGCTCGCCGAGTCGGAGATGCCCGGGGGGGTCGGCTCCGTCGAGGGGTCGGTCGGGGTGGGGGTGTCGGTCGGCTCCGGCTCCGTCGGGGTCGGAGTGGCCGTCTTGGTCGGCGTCTTCGTGGGTGTCCTGGTCGGCGACTTGGTGGGCGTGCCCGGGGAACTGGAACTCCCGCTCGTCGGCCGGCCCGGACTCGGGCTGTCGCTCGGCCCGCTCGACTCCGAGGACGGTGCACCGCTGCCGCTCGGGGTGACCTGGCTGCCGGACGGTCCCGGCGTCGAGGGCGAGCCGCTCGACGAGGCTCCGCCCGGTGTCGAATCGTCCGCCGACTCGTCGGCCGGGAGCCCGTTCTCGCTGTCGTCCTCGCCCGCCGTCTGCTCGGTCGAGACGCTTCCGCCGTCCCGGGCGTCGCTGCTGGACGTCATGCCGAGCGTCACCACGGTGCCGAGCACCGCGGCCAGCAGGACGCCCGCGCCCGCCGCGACCAGATTGCGCCGGGCGCCGCCCAGCACCGCCTTGCGGCCGTCGAATCCATCGGTGCCGGACGCCGGGACGACCCGGGATATCAGCGCGGTGTCGTCCTCGGACATCCGCGGCAGCACCATCGGCCCGGCCGCGGGTATGCCGCCGGGCGGCGACACGGACTCGTCGTACCGCGCGGCCGGTATCTCCTCGCCTGCCGGTGTGCGGCCGCCGGGCAACATGCCGGCGCGGTCCGCGACCAGGGCGAGTGCCCGGCGTCCGGCCACCGCCCCGGGCTTGTCGGCGAGCGCGCCGCGCATGCCGATCGAGGTCTCCAGTTCTGCCCTGGCCCGGTCCGGATTCCCGTTGCAGAGCGCGAGGACGCCCAACTCGTGGTGGAAGTAGGCCTCCTCCGCGACCTCACCGGCAATCCTGGCGGCCTCCTGCCCCAGCCGCAGGGTCTTCTCCCAGCCGCTCCAGTGCAGCCCGGCCGCGAAGGCGGGGGCGGCGCTGCGGGCCAGCAGCACGGCGGCGCTGGCCTGTCCGGCCCCTTCACCGGGGACCAGCCGGGTCATGGCCGAGACGATCGCGTCGGCCTCGGCGACGGCACGGGCGGCGGTGACCGACGGGTGCCCGGCCCACCAGGCGTAGTGCTGGGCGGCGGTGCGGGCCCGGTCGTCCGCGTCCTCGCCGTATCCGGCGGCCTCCAGCTGGGCGACGACTCCGGGGGCCAGCCGGTAGCGGGAACCGGCCGGGGAGAGCAGTCCGCACCCGGCCAGCTCACCGAGCGCGGCATCGGCGTGGGTGTCCCCCACGAGCGCCGGCAGATGCGCCTGGTGCGGCACCTCGCCGCCGAGTGCGACCGCGAAGTGCAGAGTGTCGCGTGCCGGACCGCTCAGCCGGGAGGCGAGCAGCGCGGCGGGTGCCGCGCCCTCACCGAGGCTGGGCAGCGGTACGTCCTCGCCGTCGGCGTCGGCGCCCTTCGCGAAGACGTCGTCGACGGGCCGGCCCTCGGCGAAGCCCCGCTCGTCGTAGGCGGTCGGGTCGGCGCGCAGCATGTCGCGCTGGCGCAGCAGGGCGCCCGCCTGGACGAAGCGCAGCGGCAGCCCCTCGGATTCGAACCAGAGGTCACCCGCCCAGTTCGCCTCGTCGTCGGTGAGCGACCGCTCGACGACCTGTTCCAGCAGCGCGACGGAGGCGCCGCGGCCCAGTCCTGCGAGGAAGACCTCTTCCAGGTGCGCGTCGGCGGTGGGCGCCGGGACGTCGGGGGTGGTGGCGATCAGGAAGGCGCACTCGGGCGTCGCGTCGAGCAGCTCGTCCAGCGCGACCCCGCCGAACTCCAGGTCGTCGAGGACGACGACGGCGCCGATGGACCGGAGCTTTTCGAGAAGCAGGGCGCGGTCGGGGCGGAGCAGCGGTGCGTCGTAGACCGCCTCGAAGAGCCCGTACAGCAGGTCCGTGACGGTGCGCTTGAGGCCGGAGAGCCGGACGACTCCGTCGGGTGCGAGGTCCGCGCAGTCGGCGGCGACGGCGCCCAGCAGCGCCGTGCGGCCGGATCCGGCCGGCCCCGTGAGCCGTACCGAGCGGCCGCGCGCCAGCAGACGCACCAGCCGCTCGCGCTCCTCCTGGCGCTCCAGGAGCGGCAGTTGGGGGGCGGGCGGGCCCGGAGGTACGGGCGGTGTGGCGGCACGCTCGCGGTCGGTGCGCTCGGCGGCGGTGCGGCGGACCGGCACGGGGGGCTGCTCCCCCGGCGGGCAGAGCTCGACCTCGCTGCCGTCGACCGGGTTGACGGTGAGCAGGAAGTCGCCGGAGACGACCTGTACGACACGCGCCTGCTGTGTCGGCTGCTGACCGAAATCGCTGGTCAGCGGCGCGCGGGGCTGCGTTCGACGACTTTTTTCCTCGCCGTGCCCGTCATTGTCATGGCCGAAGTCTTCCGGCCCCCGGTGTATCGGGTCCATCGCCAAAGTCCCCCAGACGCGTCGCGCGGTTGCCCCTCCCGGCCTCGCACGCACCGCTGTCGCTTCTGGTCCGGTGTCCGCCCCAAGGGATCCGTCATTCGGGGGACGGCCGAACCCTAAACCTTCGCACAGCATGTACAAACCATCGGGGTGTCACGCCGCCCAGGACGTCATGGTCTCGTGAGGATTGTGCGTGTTCGGATGGACGCCCTTTACACCCGCGGCAGGGAGTCTGCGGCAATTCCGCCCTCGATGGCCAGAATGCGGTGCAGTCGGGTCGCCACCAGCAGGCGCTGCATCTGCGGCGGCACGCCGCGGAGCACCAGCCGTCGGCCGGCCCGCCCGGCCCTGCGGTGTGCGCCCATGATGACACCCAGTCCGGTGGCGTCCCAGGAGTCCAGCTCGGTCAGGTCGAGCACCAGGTCGCCGGCTCCGTCGTCGAGGGCGGAGTGCAGGACCGTACGGGCGTCCGCCGCGCTCCGGACGTCGAGGCGGCCCCCGACGACCAGCTCGGTGTGGTCGCCCCTGATGTGCATATGCGCTCCCCGGGAATACTCCATGGACGGTCCGTCTGTCTGTTCCTGCCCCTGCTCCGTCTCTGCCACAACTGACGGTGCCGGCCACAGGGAAGTTGCCGTCTGTAAGCGAACCGATACCGAATTCACTCCGTGGAGTGACATCGGCTCGCTGAAGGTCCACCGCAGCCGGGAGGCTCCCCCGGCTCCCCCGGGCCTGATCGACGGCAGATCAGGCACCCGCGGGCGCAAAAACAATCAGTAGGTGTAGAAGCCCTGCCCGCTCTTGCGGCCGATGTCACCTGCATCGACCATCCGGCGCATCAGCTCCGGCGCCGCGAACTTCTCGTCCTGCGACTCGGTGTAGATGTTGGACGTGGCGTGCAGCAGGATGTCCACGCCGGTCAGGTCCGCCGTCGCGAGGGGGCCCATGGCGTGGCCGAAGCCCAGCTTGCAGGCGATGTCGATGTCCTCGGCCGAGGCAACACCCGACTCGTACAGCTTGGCGGCCTCGACGACGAGCGCCGAGATCAGCCGGGTGGTGACGAAGCCGGCGACATCACGGTTGACCACGATGCAGGTCTTGCCGACGGACTCGGCGAACTCACGCGCGGTGGCGAGGGCTTCGTCGCTGGTCTTGTAGCCGCGTACGAGCTCGCAGAGCTGCATCATCGGGACCGGCGAGAAGAAGTGCACACCGACGACGCGCTCCGGGCGCTCCGTGACAGCCGCGATCTTGGTGATCGGGATGGCGGAGGTGTTGGAGGCGAGGACGGCGTCGTCCCGCACCATCTTGTCGAGGGCCCGGAAGATCTCGTGCTTGACCTCGAGCTTCTCAAAGACGGCTTCGACGACGACGTCGGCGTCGGCGACCGCGTCGAGATCGGTGGTCGTGGTGATGCGGGCCAGCGCGGCGTCGGCGTCGGCCGCCTCCAGCTTCCCCTTGGAGACGAACTTGTCGTACGAGGCCTTGATGCCGTCGCGACCACGGGTCAGGGCCTCGTCGGTGACATCGCGCAGCACGACGTCCCAGCCCGCCTGGGCGGAGACCTGCGCGATACCGGACCCCATGAGTCCGGCGCCGATGACGGCGAGCTTCCTGGCCACGTTCGCACCCCTTTGTGTTCGGCCCCGACGGCCGTCGTCCGCGACGACGGTCCGGACGGATTCTTAACGGTTGTTCACATGCTCTCCGGCGGAGATTAGTACCCGTGAGGCGCGCTGGGGCGGCGAAGAGATGCGCGTCACGTCTCACATGACGGACATCACACCGGCACGCATCATTCCGCAGCGCGTCGCGCGTAGTTGAGCACCTTGTCCCCGAGCACGTCCTCCATCTCGTCGAGGAGGACGAGGGCTTCGCGGGACACCTCGGCGGGCTTGCGGCCGGCGACCATCTCGCGCCCGATGTGGCCGAGCAGGGTGGAGTGGACCCAGGAGAGCTGACCGGCCACCAGCAGGGGCAGCGGGTCGCCGGGGCCTGCGCCGGCCTCCTCGCGCAGGGTCGTCTCCAGATGGACGAGCGCATCCTGCTGGATGTACCAGTGGCGGGCCTTGAGGCTGTCGGCCTCGTGGACGACCCGCATGAAGCGCTCGTACCCCTCGATCAGGCCGACCGTCGACGAGACGCTTTCGACCTGGATGCGCAGCTCGCGCAGGACGGCGTCGGCGGCGGACTCGCCCCGGTGGCGGCCGCGCACGTACCGCGAAAGGAGGCCGACGACATCGCTGCTGCGGTCGAGGAACAGGTCCTCCTTGGTCGGGAAGTAGTTGTAGACCGTGTTCACGGAGACCTCGGCGGCCTGCGCGATCTCGGCGATGGTGACCGCGTCGAAGCCGCGCTCCAGGAAGAGTGCTGTGGCCACGTCCGAGAGGTGCTGCCTGGTCTGCCGCTTCTTCCGCTCCCTGAGCCCCTCTGCCATACCGCCATCCTAGCTTTTCTGATGTCACTTAAATTTTGGTGTCACCGCAAAGTTTCAGGGACCCTGTTTTTCTGGTGCCGTGCCGACCCTCACCGCAACCGGGCCGGTCGGCGCCGGCACGTGGACCGGTCCTCCAACTCGCCCTCTTCGGCGCTTCGTTCTGCGGATTCGGCATCATCGGCGAGAGGCAGTACGGGGTGGTGGAGCCAGTACTGCGACCGGAAACCCGGGTGAGGCGACAACGCAGCCAGGTGCCGTGACGGACGCCGCGAGCCGGTGAACCTTTCCGGTCGCGGCACTAGGCTCGGCCGCATGGTCAATCTGACGCGCATCTACACCCGTACCGGCGACCAGGGCACGACCGCCCTCGGCGACATGAGCCGCACCGCCAAGACCGATCTGCGGATCTCGGCGTACGCCGACACCAACGAGGCCAATGCCGTCATCGGTACGGCGATCGCGCTCGGGCAGCTGCCGGAGGAGGTCGTGAAGGTCCTCGTCCGTGTGCAGAACGACCTGTTCGACGTGGGTGCGGATCTGTCGACGCCGGTCGTCGAGGAACCGAAGTACCCCCCGCTGCGGGTCGAGCAGCACTACGTCGACCGGCTGGAGGCGGACTGCGACCACTTCCTGGAGCAGCTGGAGAAGCTGCGGTCCTTCATCCTGCCGGGCGGTACGCCGGGGGCGGCGCTGCTGCACCAGGCGTGCACGGTGGTCCGGCGGGCCGAGCGGTCCACCTGGGCGGCGCTGGAGGTGCACGGCGAGGTGATGAACGCGCTGACCGCGACGTACCTCAACCGCCTCTCCGACCTGCTGTTCATCCTCGCGAGGACGGCGAACAAGGAAGTCGGCGACGTGCTGTGGGTACCGGGCGGGGAGCGGTAGGCCAGGGTTGGTCCCGTCCGGCGTTCGAGGACAACGCCGGCCGGACGGGACCGGTGCCTACCGCTCCGCCTTCGCCCGCTTGGGGAACACCGTGTAGCTCGCGGCGATGATCAGATTGATCCCGATCACGAAGAGCATCGTCTGCTGCCACGACCGCAGCGACCCCACGTCCCCGTCCCCGCCCACGTACAGGATCGCCCCTTCCAGCAGCGCCAGCGCGGTCACCGCCGCGACCACCCACCGCGCCGCCACCCGCCACTCGTGGACCGCCCTCGGCATCCCGTACTTCGGCGGTTTCACCGGCGGCGGGCCACCTGCGAACCGGTGGGCGACGCGGGCGTCGACCCACGTGATGGTCGAGTGCCCGAGTCCGACGGTGAAGCCGATGTACACCGCGGCCAGTCCGTGCTTCCAGTCCGGCTCGGCGCCGTTCTTCAGGTCGATGGCCGCCACCACCAGCAGCACGAGCTCCAGCAGCGGCTCGCACAGCAGCAGTGCAGCCCCGAGCCTCGGCTTCTTCGCCAGGTACCGCAGCGCGAGTCCCGCGGCCAGCAGCACCCAGAAGGCGATCTCGCAGAGCACGATCAGCGTGACGATCACGGCACTTCTCCTCCCGATCCCCTTCATCCTGCCTGCTCCACCTGCGCACTTCGTCGTCGCCGGTGACGAACTGCGACTGCATCCTTCGATGTAGTCGCGTATCACCCCGGGTACGGAGGCCCGAGGCGCGACAGCCGTGTTGGATGGGGAGGTGCTCCTTCCTGCCCGCCCGCACCGCCACGACGTACTCATCGCGGTCATCGGGCTGTTCAGCGGTGTATCCCTGGCGGCCGTCGGTCTGGCCACGCAGACCGGCCGGCTCTTCGACTCCGTGTGGGCCACCCTGCCGCCTCTCGCGGTGATGTCGTCCCTGGAGCTGCTGCGCAGATCGGCGCCCCGAACGGCGCTGGTCATCGGCACACTCGCACTGGCGGCCGATCAGTTCACGCCGGGGAACCTGGCGACCGTGCTGATGTTCACGGACCTCGTGTACGCGGCGGTGGTGTACGGGTCCCCGGCCGCCGCCCGGCGTATCCCGGTGACCACGTTCCTCATCACGGTCGCGGTCACGATCGGGTTCCTGGCCTGGTTCCGCAGCCCCGAGGCGCTGCTCATCGGCATCGTCTCCGGCCTGGTCTCGTTCGGGCCCGCGATCACCGGGGTCAGCGTAAGGAACCACCGGGACGCCGCGGAGACCGCACAGCTGCGCGCCGAACAGACGGCGCTGCTGGCCGAGATGGACCGGACGCAGGCGGTGACCGCCGAACGTGCCCGGATGGCCCGTGAACTGCACGACATGGTCGCCAACCATCTCTCCGCGATCGCCATCCACTCCACCGCGGCGCTCTCCATCGACGAGCCCTCGACCTCCCGGGACGCGCTCGGCGTCATCCGGCAGAACAGCGTCGAGGGACTGGCCGAGATGCAACGGCTGATCGGGCTGCTCCGTACCGGGAGCAAGAGGGCCGAACCGAGCGTCGCGCCGACCCTGGCTGCCCTGGACGCACTGATCGAGCAGACCCGTACGGTCGCCGCGTCGAGCGGGCTGACCTGCACCCTTGAGGACACGCGCAGCGAGCAGGGGGCGCTGCCGACGCCGGTCGAGCTGGCCGCGTACCGGATCGTCCAGGAGTCCCTGACGAACGCGCTCAAGCATGCCGCGCCGGGCCCGGTGGGGGTGCGGCTCGGGCGGGCCGGACGGCTGCTGACGGTGGAGGTCACGAGCATGCTCGCGGACCGCCCGGGGCCGCGCGCACCGGGGGCGGGGGCAGGCCTCGTCGGGATGCAGGAGCGGGTCGCGCTGCTGGGCGGCGGGATCGCGGCGGGACCCGTCACCATCGGGGACGGGCCGAAGATCTGGCGGGTGCGGGCCGAACTGCCCGTCGAGGAAAGGACGGTGAAGGGATGACGATCCGGGTACTGGTGGCGGAGGACCAGTCGGCCGTGCGGGCGGGGCTGGTACTGATTCTGCGCAGCGCGCCCGATGTCGAAGTGGTCGGGGAGGCACCGGACGGCGAGGCGGCTGTGCGGCTGGCCCGTGAACTGCGCCCGGATCTGGTGCTGATGGACGTGTCGATGCCCCGGCTGGACGGGGTGTCGGCGACGCGGCAGGTGGTGGCGGAGGGGCTGGCCGATGTGCTGGTGCTGACGACGTTCGATCTGGACGAGTACGTCTTCGGCGCTCTGCGTGCGGGCGCTGCGGGTTTTCTGCTGAAGAACACCGAGGCGCATGAACTGCTCCAAGCGGTACGTACGGTGGCGCGCGGCGAGGGCATGATCGCCCCGGCCGTGACGCGTCGTCTGATCGCGGAGTTCGCCGGGACCGCCCCGGCGCGAGCGGCCGGCGCACCCGATCCTGCGGTCCTCGACGCGCTGACGCGACGCGAGCGCGAGGTGCTGGAATGTCTGGGCCAGGGGCTGTCGAACGCCGAGATCGCGGTGCGGCTCTCGATGGCGGAGGCGACGGTGAAGACGCACGTCAGCCGCTTGCTGGGGAAGCTGGATCTGCGCAGCCGGGTCCAGGCCGCGGTGCTGGCACAGGAGTTGGGCATCTGAGGTCGAGCAGCGATCCATGGTCCAGACCTCTTGACGATTGGTCCAGACCTTCCTAATCTCACCGAGCACACTGCGATGAGCACGCCATGACAAGGCGGGCTCAGGGCGGCGCAGGGTTTGCAGTCCACGGACCACCCCCGTTTGTCCGGACCTCACCCGAGGAGCACCGTTGAGCACCGAAACCCCCCTACGCCGAACCGGATTCAGATTCGGTCCGGCCACCACCACCCGTACGAGAGTGATGGCAGGCCTCACCGCGCTGCTGCTCCCCCTCGCCGCGATGGTCGGACTGGCCGCCCCGGCCCAGGCCGCCACCTCCGCGACTGCCACGTACCTCAAGAAGTCCGACTGGGGCACCGGCTTCGAGGGCCAGTGGACGGTGAAGAACACCGGCACCACCGCGCTCAGTTCCTGGACCATCGAGTGGGACTTCCCCTCCGGCACGTCGGTCACATCCGCCTGGGACGCCACCGTCACCAACTCCGGAACCCACTGGACCGCCAAGAACGTCGGCTGGAACGGTTCGGTCGCCCCCGGAGCCAGCGTCAGCTTCGGCTTCAACGGCGCCGGTCCCGGCGCCCCCACCGGCTGCAAGCTGAACGGTGCCTCCTGTGACGGCGGCAGCGTTCCCGGCGACAACGCGCCCTCCGCTCCCGGCACCCCCACGGCGAGCTCGATCACCGACACCTCGGTGAAGCTGAGCTGGACCGCCGCCACCGACGACAACGGCATCAAGAACTACGACGTGCTGCGTGACGGCGCCGTGGTCGCCACGGTCACCGGTACGACGTACACCAACACCGGTCTCACCGCGGGCACCGACTACTCGTACACCGTCCAGGCCCGTGACACGGCCGACCAGACCGGCCCGGCCAGCGGTGCGGTCAAGGTCCACACCACCGGCGGCGGCACCCCCGACCCGGGCACCGGCGGCAAGGTCAGCCTCGGTTACTTCACCGACTGGGGCGTCTACGGCCGGAACTACCACGTCAAGAACCTGGACACGTCCGGTTCCGCCGCGAAGATCACGCACATCAACTACGCCTTCGGCAACGTGACGGGCGGCAAGTGCGCGATCGGTGACGCCTACGCCGACTACGACATGGCGTACACCGCCGACAAGTCCGTCGACGGGGTCGCCGACACCTGGGACCAGCCGCTGCGCGGCAGCTTCAACCAGCTGCGCAAGCTCAAGGCGAAGTACCCGAACATCAAGGTCCTGTGGTCCTTCGGCGGCTGGACCTGGTCCGGCGGCTTCGGCGAGGCGGCGAAGAACCCGGCCGCGTTCGCCCAGTCCTGCTACGACCTGGTGGAGGACCCCCGTTGGGCCGATGTCTTCGACGGCATCGACATCGACTGGGAGTACCCCAACGCCTGCGGTCTGACCTGTGACACCAGCGGTCCTGCCGCGCTGAAGAACATCACCACCGCACTGCGCTCGAAGTTCGGCAGCAACAACCTGGTGACGGCCGCCATCACCGCCGACGGCTCCAGCGGCGGCAAGATCGACGCCGCTGACTACGCCGGCGCCGCCACGTCCCTGAACTGGTACAACGTGATGACGTACGACTTCTTCGGCGCATGGGCGGACAAGGGTCCGACGGCCCCGCACTCCCCGCTCACCTCGTACAACGGCATCCCGCAGGCCGGCTTCAACGCGTCCGACGCGATCGCCAAACTGAAGGCCCAGGGCGTCCCCGCCTCGAAGCTGCTGCTCGGCATCGGCTTCTACGGCCGCGGCTGGACCGGCGTCACCCAGGACGCGCCCGGCGGCACCGCCACCGGTGCGGCCACCGGTACGTACGAGGCGGGCATCGAGGACTACAAGGTCCTCAAGACCAGCTGCCCCGCCACCGGCACGATCGCCGGCACGGCGTACGCGCACTGCGGCACCAACTGGTGGAGCTACGACACCCCGGCCACCATCGCGTCCAAGATGACCTGGGCGAAGAGCCAGGGCCTGGGAGGCGCGTTCTTCTGGGAGTTCAGCGGCGACACCAGCAACGGTGAGCTCGTGAGCGCGATCAACAACGGTCTGAAGTAACCCCCACGGTCCCCTTGGGGATCGGCGCACGACCCCGGAAAGCAGCCGGGGAGACAGGTCCGCCCCCTGTCTCCCCGGTTTTCGCCGTGCTGTGGTCCTCCCCGTGCCGCGTGTGGTGTCCGTGCCGCGTGTGCCGTTACGGGCCTCAGCCGACGCTCACCCTCCCCCGGACACAGTCCGGGAGGACCGGGCCCCCCTTCGAGCGAGGCCCTTCTCAGGCAACATTGACCCGCTGGCCGGGCGGAGCCGCCTCCAGCCAGGCGAGGAAACCGGTCAGGGCGTCCTCGCTCATCGCCAGCTCCAGGCGCGTCTCCCGGTGGAGACAGCCGAGCACGACGGCGTCGGAGAGCAGTGCCAGCTCCTCCTCGCCCTCGGGCAGCCGCCGGTCGAGCACCTCGATCGCGGAACGCTCAAGGACCCGGCGGGGCCGGGGAGCGTACGAGAAGACGCGGAACCAGTCGATACGGTCGCCGCTGTAGCGCGCAACGCCGTACACCCAGCCCTTGCCCGAGAGATCGGGCTCGGCCGACACGTTCCACCGCACGCTGCAGTCGAAGGTCCCACCGGAGCGCTGGATCAGCCGCCGGCGCAGACCGAAGACGAAGAGACCCACCGCAACCAGTACGACGACCAGGCCGCACACCCACAAAGCGAGGACCATCTCCACCGACCTCCTCGCATCGTCGAGTAACGGATACCACCCGGACTGCACCTGCAACTGCACCTGCATCGCCTCAGCCGCGGCACGGTCTGGAGAGTTCCAGCTCGGGCCGCGGCTGAGGGTAAAGACATTCGGCGGGGTGCCTAACGCACCGCCACCGCGCGAATTCGCACATCGGCGCGACGCTCGGCGGCGCCGTCCGCGTCCGACTTCGCACGCTCGAGCGCACGCTCGGCGCGCTCGACATCGATCTCGTCCGCCAGCTCGGCGATCTCCGCCAGCAGCGAAAGCTTGTCATCCGCGAACGAGAGGAAACCGCCGTGCACAGCCGCGACTACGGTTGTGCCCTCGCTCGTACGGATCGTCACCGGGCCCGACTCCAGCACACCGAGAAGCGGCTGGTGACCGGGCATGACGCCGATGTCGCCGGACGTGGTACGCGCGACGACCAGGGTGGCCTCGCCGGACCAGACACTGCGGTCCGCGGCGACCAGCTCGACGTGCAGCTCAGCAGCCAAGAGTGGCTCCTCGGGTCACCACCCGGCCGTTGGAGCCGGGTGTTGGGTCAATTCTACGGGGCGTGGTGAGGGGGACGGGACGCACCCGCCCCCCTCGGTGAGCCATGGGCTCAGGAGACGCCGAGCTCCTTGGCGTTGGCCTTGAGGTCCTCAATGCCACCGCACATGAAGAACGCCTGCTCCGGGAAGTGGTCGTACTCACCGTCGGCGATCGCGTTGAACGCGGAGATCGACTCGTCGAGCGGAACGTCCGAACCGTCCACGCCGGTGAACTGCTTGGCGACGTGGGTGTTCTGGGAGAGGAAGCGCTCGATGCGACGGGCACGGTGGACAACGAGCTTGTCCTCCTCGCCCAGCTCGTCGATACCGAGAATCGCGATGATGTCCTGGAGGTCCTTGTACTTCTGCAGGATCCCCTTGACGCGCATGGCGGCGTCGTAGTGGTCCTGCGCGATGTAGCGCGGGTCCAGGATCCGGGACGTGGAGTCCAGCGGGTCCACGGCCGGGTAGATGCCCTTCTCGGAGATCGGACGGGAGAGAACCGTCGTCGCGTCGAGGTGGGCGAAGGTGGTGGCCGGGGCCGGGTCGGTCAGGTCGTCCGCGGGGACGTAGATCGCCTGCATCGAGGTGATCGAGTGACCGCGGGTCGACGTGATGCGCTCCTGCAGCAGACCCATCTCGTCGGCCAGGTTCGGCTGGTAACCCACCGCGGACGGCATACGGCCGAGCAGGGTGGACACCTCGGAGCCGGCCTGGGTGTACCGGAAGATGTTGTCGATGAAGAAGAGCACGTCCTGCTTCTGCACATCGCGGAAGTACTCCGCCATGGTCAGACCGGCAAGCGCGACACGGAGACGGGTGCCCGGGGGCTCGTCCATCTGACCGAAGACAAGCGCCGTCTTGTCGATGACGCCCGAGTCGGCCATTTCCTCGATGAGGTCGTTGCCCTCACGGGTGCGCTCGCCGACACCGGCGAACACCGACACACCGTCGTGGTTGTTGGCCACGCGGTAGATCATTTCCTGGATCAGAACGGTCTTGCCGACACCGGCACCACCGAACAGACCGATCTTTCCACCCTTGACGTACGGGGTGAGAAGGTCGATGACCTTGACGCCGGTCTCGAACATCTCGGTCTTCGACTCGAGCTGGTCGAAGTTGGGCGCCTTGCGGTGGATCGGCCAGCGCTCGGTGACCTCGGCCTCGGCCTCGGGCTTGTTCAGGATCTCACCGAGGGTGTTGAACACCTTGCCCTTGGTGATCTCGCCGACCGGCACCGTGATGCCGGTACCCGTGTCGGTCACCGGGGCCTGGCGGACCAGACCGTCGGTGGGCTGCATCGAGATCGCACGGATCACGCCTTCGCCGAGGTGCTGGGCGACCTCGAGCGTCAGCTTCTTGAGCTTGCCGTTCTCGGCCGGGTCGGCCACCTGGACGGTCAGCGCGTTGTAGATCTCCGGCATTGCGTCGACGGGGAACTCCACGTCGACGACCGGGCCGATGACCCGGGCGACGCGGCCCGTGGCAACGGCCGTCTCAACTGTGGTCGTCATTACTTGTCACTCCCCGCGGTCGCGTCGGCCAGCGCACTGGCACCACCGACGATCTCGCTGATTTCCTGGGTGATTTCGGCCTGTCGGGCCGCGTTGGCAAGCCGGGAGAGGCTCTTGATGAGCTCACCGGCGTTGTCGGTGGCCGACTTCATCGCGCGACGGCGGGCAGCGTGCTCGGAAGCAGCGGCCTGCAGCAGCGCGTTGTAGATCCGGCTCTCGACGTACCGCGGAAGCAGGGCGTCGAGGACGTCCTCCGCCGACGGCTCGAAGTCGAACAGCGGCAGGAGCTCGCCCTTGCCGTCCTCGTCCTTCGCGGTGTCGAGGCTGAGCGGCAGCATCCGGCTCTCCACCGGGTTCTGCGTCATCATCGAGACGAACTCGGTGAAGACGATGTGCAGCTCGTCCACGCCGCCCTCGGCGGTCTCCTGGGTGACCGCTTCGATCAGCGGGGCCGCAGCCCGCTTCGCATCCGCATACGTCGGGCTGTCGGTGAAGCCGGTCCACGACTCCGCGATCTTGCGCTCACGGAAGCCGTAGTAGGCGACACCCTTGCGGCC
Organism: Streptomyces sp. NPDC057565; assembly: GCF_042801455.1. Classification (NCBI taxonomy): domain Bacteria; kingdom Bacillati; phylum Actinomycetota; class Actinomycetes; order Kitasatosporales; family Streptomycetaceae; genus Streptomyces; species Streptomyces sp. NPDC057565. The sequence goes on from NZ_JBHVFU010000018.1 coordinate 49,464, forward strand.
GATCACATACGTGACGACCTCCTTGCCCTCACCGCGCAGGCGCTCGGTCAGTCGCTCCGCCGCCTTGATGGCGTTGGAGGAGTAACCGCCGGCCAGACCGCGGTCGCTCGTGATGAGCAGGACCGCGGCCCGTGCCGGTGCGTCGGCCTCGGTGGTCAGCGGGTGCTTGGTGGTGGAGCCGGTCGCCACCGCGGTCACCGCACGGGTGAGCTCGGTCGCGTACGGCGTCGACGCCGCCACCTGACGCTGCGCCTTGACGATGCGCGAAGCGGCGATCATCTCCATCGCCTTGGTGATCTTCTTCGTGGCGGTGACGGAGCGAATGCGGCGCTTGTAAACGCGAAGCTGAGCGCCCATCGATCAGCCCTCGCCCAGAAGCTTGCCGTCCGAGGTCTCGAACTGCTGCTTGAAGGCGGCCACCGCGTCGGCGACCGACTGCAGCGTGTCGTCGGACATCTTGGCGCCCTCGGCAATGCTGGTCAGGAGGTCCTTGCGCTCACGGCGCAGGTACTCCAGCAGCTCGCTCTCGAAGCGACGGATGTCCTCGACCGGGACGTCGTCCATCTTGCCGGTGGTGCCGGCCCAGATGGAGACGACCTGCTCCTCGACCGGGTACGGGGAGTACTGCGGCTGCTTCAGCAGCTCGACCATGCGCTTACCGCGCTCCAGCGACGCCTTCGAGGCCGCGTCCAGGTCGGAACCGAAGGCGGCGAACGCCTCCAGCTCGCGGTACTGGGCGAGGTCGACACGGAGACGGCCGGAGACCTGGCGCATCGCCTTGTGCTGGGCGGAGCCACCGACACGGGAGACCGAGATACCGACGTTCAGGGCCGGACGCTGACCGGCGTTGAACAGGTCGGACTCCAGGAAGCACTGGCCGTCGGTGATGGAGATGACGTTGGTCGGGATGAACGCCGACACGTCGTTCGCCTTGGTCTCGACGATCGGGAGGCCCGTCATCGAACCGGCGCCCATCTCGTCGGAGAGCTTGGCGCAGCGCTCCAGCAGACGCGAGTGGAGGTAGAAGACGTCGCCCGGGTAGGCCTCGCGGCCCGGCGGACGGCGCAGCAGAAGCGACACGGCGCGGTAGGCGTCGGCCTGCTTCGAGAGGTCGTCGAAGATGATCAGGACGTGCTTGCCCTGGTACATCCAGTGCTGACCGATGGCCGAACCGGTGTACGGCGCAAGGTACTTGAAGCCGGCCGGGTCGGACGCCGGGGCGGCGACGATGGTCGTGTACTCGAGCGCGCCGGCCTCTTCCAGGGCACCGCGCACGGAGGCGATGGTGGAGCCCTTCTGACCGATGGCGACGTAGATGCAGCGCACCTGCTTGTTCACGTCGCCCGAGCGCCAGTTGTCGCGCTGGTTGATGATCGTGTCGACGGCCAGAGCGGTCTTACCGGTCTGACGGTCACCAATGATCAGCTGACGCTGGCCGCGGCCGATCGGCACCATGGCGTCGACGGCCTTGTAGCCGGTCTGCATCGGCTCGTGCACCGACTTACGGACCATGACGCCAGGGGCCTGCAGCTCGAGGGCGCGGCGGCTGTCGGTCGCGATCTCGCCGAGACCGTCGATCGGGTTGCCGAGCGGGTCGACGACGCGGCCGAGGTAACCCTCGCCGACGCCGACGGAGAGCACCTCACCGGTGCGCTGCACCGGCTGGCCCTCCTCGATTCCGCTGAACTCGCCGAGAACGATCGCACCGATCTCGCGCTCCTCAAGGTTGAGGGCGAGACCGAGGGTTCCGTCCTCGAACTTCAGCAGCTCGTTCGCCATGGCCGAGGGAAGACCCTCGACCTTCGCGATGCCGTCGCCGGCAACGCTGACCGTACCGACCTCCTCGCGCGAGGCCGCGTCCGGCTTGTACGACTGGACAAAGTTCTCCAGCGCGTCCCGGATCTCCTCCGGCCGGATCGTGAGCTCCGCCATCTGGGTTCCCTGCTCTCCTTGTTGGGCCCGAAGTTTCTTAAGGGGGTCTGGGGGCCGACCCCCAGGAATCTTCTGCAATTTCTGCACGGCCCAACCGGGCCGCTGGTCTTGCTTGTTCTGTTGCTGCGCTGTGTCAGCCGGCCATGCGGCGGGACACCTCGTCGAGGCGCTCCGCGACGCTGCCGTTGATGATCTCGTCACCGACCCGCACCGCGATCCCGCCGAGGACCGCCGGGTCCACATCGAGATTCAGGTGCATCGGCCGACCGTAGATCGTCGCCAGTGCGGCGCCGAGGCGCTCCTTCTGCTGATCGCTCAGCGGCACTGCCGACGTGACCACGGCGACCATGCGGTCCCGGCGCTCCGCGGCAAGCTTGGAGAGGGACTCGAGTCCCGCTTCCAGGCTACGTCCCCGGGGCTGGGTCACAAGCCGCACGACGAGGCGCTCGGTGGTGGGCCGTGCCTTGCCGCCGAGCAGGCTGCGCAGCAGCTCAGCCTTGGCAGCGACGGACGCGGACCGGTTGGTGAGCGCGGCGCGCAGCTCCTTGTCGGAGGCGACGATCCGGGCGAACCGGAAGAGCTCGTCCTCGACGTCGTCGAGATCCCCGCTGCGCTGGGCGGCGGTGAGATCTGCGGTGCTCGCCAGTTCCTCGACCGAGTCGACCAGGTCACGCGACTGCGACCAGCGCGAGCGGACCATGCCGGAGATCAGGTCGACGGTCTCGCCGCCCACCTGACCGCGCAGCAGTCGTCCGGCCAGCTCCGCCTTGGCCTCGGCGCCCTGCGACGGGTCGACCAGGACCCGTCGCAGTGAGACCTCGCGGTGGAGCAGCGCCGTGACGGCGGCCAGCTCCTCGGCGAGCTTCGCCGCGTCGACCGACGTGTTGTCGGTCAGCGCGTCGAGACGCTCACGTGCGGCAGCCAGTGCCTCGCGGCTCGCGCCGTTCATCGGACAGCCTCGGCCTTCGCCTCGAGCTCGTCGAGGAAACGGTCGATGGTGCGGCTCTGCCGGGCGTGGTCCTCGAGGGACTCGCCGACGAGCTTGCCGGCCAGGTCGGTGGCGAGCTTGCCCACGTCCTGGCGCAGCGCGGAAGCCGCGGCCTTGCGGTCGGCCTCGATCTGGGCGTGGCCGGCGGCGATGATCTCCTCGCGCTGCCGCTGACCTTCCGCCCGCATCTCCTGCAGGATCACGGTGCCCTGCTCCTGAGCCTCCTGGCGCAGGCGCGCGGCCTCGTGGCGGGCCTCGGCGAGCTGAGCCTTGTACTGCTCAAGAACGCTCTGGGCCTCGGTCTGGGCCGCATCGGCCTTCTCGATACCGCCTTCGATGGCCTCACGGCGCTCTTCCAGAACCTTGTTGATGTTCGGGAGGAGCTTCTTGGCGAGGAAGCCGAAGACGATGACGAAGGCGATCAGACCGATGACGAGCTCAGGGAGCGGCGGAACGAGCGGATTCTCAGGCTTTTCGGCCGCCAGCTGAACCAGGGGGTTCACATCAGTGCCTTTCGTCGGAACGGACTAGTCGCAGTTCGTCAGCTGTAGACGAACGGCATGACCAGACCGATCAGGGCGAGCGCCTCACAGAAGGCGAAGCCGAGAATCTGGTTGGCGCGGATCAGGCCGGCAGCCTCGGGCTGACGAGCGAGAGCCTGCGTGCCGTTACCGAAGATGATGCCGACGCCGACGCCGGGGCCGATGGCGGCCAGGCCGTATCCGACGGAGCTGAGGGAACCGGTGACGGCGGCAAGGGTCTGGGACATGCCAGTTCTTCCTTCTCTTTCACGGACCGGTGGGGGTTGGCCACCGGACGACTGGGGGGAGGGGAGGCGCGATCAGTGGTGCTCGGCGACAGCGCCCTGAATGAAGCTGCACGCCAGGAGCACGAAGACGTACGCCTGAACAGCCTGGATGAACAGCTCGAAGGCGGTCATCACGATGACCATCACGAACGAGACACCCGCGTAGGCGATACCGATACCGTTCAGCAGGTACCAGCTGGCGATGGTGAAGAGGAGCAGCAGCGTGTGACCGGCGAACATGTTCGCGAAGAGTCGGACCGCGTGCGTGAAGGGCCGGACCAGGACGTTCGAGAAGAACTCGATGACCATGACCAGCGGCAGCACCGGGCCGAGCGACTTGTCGTAGCCCGTCAGGTTCTTGAAGCCGCCGACGAAACCGTGGCGCTTGAAGGTGATGCTCATCCAGAGGACGTAGACGATCGCCGCCAGGCCCGCCGGGTACGCGATGATCGACGTCACCGGGAATTGGGCGAGCGGGATGATCGACCAGAGGTTCATCATCCAGACGAAGAAGAAGATCGACACCATCAGCGGGACGTACTTCTCGCCCTCGCGCTTGCCGAGCGTCTCGTAGACGATGCCGCGGCGGACGAAGTCGTAACCGGCCTCGGCGACCATCTGCAGCTTGCCCGGGACGACCTTCGGCTTGCGGAAGGCGGCCCAGAAGAAGCCGACGATGATGACCGTACCGAGGAGCGCCAGCAGCATCGTCTTGTTGAAGTAGACGTTGCTGTCCGCGTCACCGAAGATCGGCTCGAACAGGAAAGAGTGCAAGCCAGGACCCGGGAAACCACAACCGGAGAAGATGTGGCAATCGGTCTCGAAGGCGAGCACCTGTGTCGGGTCAGCACTCACCGCGGGCTCCTTCAGCGTGGCGCATAGGTACGGCAACCTCGTTGTGTCGGCGCGGCGCGCAGCCGCGGTTCGGCACTGGACTGGTGTTACGGATGTGTGAGCGGCAGTCAGGCATTGAGCCTCGCGATCGAGCAGGCGTCAGCTCACATGCCCGCGCCCGCAGTGCCGCAGTTGGAACCGGACGATAGCAGGGTCTCGAACCTGCACTTATTCCGCCCCTACCCTTCACGCCTTCGGGCCCGTGTTCGTGGGCTTGTCGCCCTGGTCGGACTCGGGCTCGACGTAAAGGATCTTGGCCTTCATATGCGCACGCGCCTGCGCGCCGATCCACACGAGAGTCAGCGCGACCAGAGTGATCGCGAAAGCTTTCGGGTTGAACATCGTCGTGTTCTTGAATGCGGCGACAAAGATGAACAGCAGGAGAAGCTGAGCCGTATACAGCATCAGCCCCATCGCCTGGAACAGGTGAGGCAGGGACCTGGCGGTCCGTTGCAGAACCACGAGGCCGATCCCCATGAAGAGGACCACCACGATGGTCGCAACGAGCGCCCCGAGGGCTCCCTTGCCACCGGCGACACCAGCGCTGACAGCAACGGCGACGGCGCCGGCGACAGCGGTGGGTACGGCGGCTTGAAGGAGAGTCCGGACGTCGTTGGACGGCATGGCGGCAGCTCCGCTTGCAGGGGATGGGCAGTGTGTCGTCATGGACGAGCGTAGGCCCGGTCCGAGTCGATGCCTCGGGCCAATGGACCGACTCACTAGGGTCCTTCGGCTGTGTCACCGGGCTTAGTGAACGGTATCACAAACTATTTGATGAGGTCTTTACCAAGAAAGTGTGCTTGCTGTCACACATGAGAGTTAATCCGCGCGTGTGAGCAAGACAACTCCATATCCTGTCCGGTATTGCCCCTCGGTATCCGAATTGTCAGCGGGCGGAATCAGCCTTACGACTTTCCGAGGACCGCGAACGGGGTCCGATCGCGGTCGCTCCGTTGACGCCGGAGACACCGACGACGACACGTGCCGGCTCCCGCGGCTCGTGCTCGTCCTGCTGCCCCATCTGCGCCTCCTGGGGCTCCCGTTCTGCCTCGTACGCGGCTGAGGACCTCTTGCCCCGCCGGTCCCAGCGGCGGTAGCGGGGCGGCACGAAGCGCTCCGCCCAGCGCGGGGCGCGCGGCGTGAAGCGGGGCATCAGCAGCAGGACCAGTCCCACCGCGCTCAGCCCCATGACCACCAGCACGATCCACAGCGACGCCGAGTGCACCGAGTAGCCGACCGCACCGAAGGCGATCAGGGCCGACCAGAAATACATGATCAGCACGGCCCTGCTGTGCGAATGGCCGATCTCCAGCAACCGGTGGTGCAGATGGCCGCGGTCCGCGGCGAACGGCGACTGGCCCTTCCAGGTGCGCCGGACGATCGCCAGCACCAGGTCCGCGGCCGGGATCGCGATGATCGTCAGCGGCAGCAGCAGCGGAATGAAGACCGGCAGCATCGCGTGCGTGGCCTCTCGCTCACTGCCCGCGAAGAGCTTCATCGCGTCCGGGTCGACCTGCCCCGTGACGGAAATCGCACCGGCGGCCAGCACGAGACCGATGAGCATCGAGCCGGAGTCACCCATGAAGATCCGGGCGGGATGCATGTTGTGCGGCAGGAAGCCGAGGCACATGCCCATCAGGATCGCCGTGAAGAGCGTCGCGGGGGCGGCCGCCTCGATCATGTGCCCGTACCAGAGCCGGTACGTGTAGAGGAAGAACGCGGCGGAGGCGATGCACACCATGCCGGCCGCCAGACCGTCCAGGCCGTCGACGAAGTTCACCGCGTTGATCGTGATGACGACCAGCGCGACGGTGAGCAGCGTGCCCTGCCACTGGGTGAGCGCGACCGTGCCGATACCGGGGATCGGCAGCCACAGGATCGTCAGACCCTGGATGACCATGACCGCGGCGGCGATCATCTGCCCGCCGAGCTTGATCAGCGCATCGATCTCGAACTTGTCGTCGAGGACGCCGATCAGCCAGATCAGCGCGGCACCGGAGAGCAGCGCCCGCGGTTCGCTGGAGAGCTGGAACACACTGTCCAGGTTGTACAGATGGGCCGCGACGATCAGTCCGGCGCACAACCCGCCGAACATGGCGATGCCACCGAGCCTCGGTGTCGGTTCTCGGTGGACGTCACGCGCACGGATCGCGGGCATCGCCCCGACCGCGATGGCGAACTTTCGCACCGGGCCGGTGAGCAGATAGGTCACCGCGGCCGTGACACAGAGTGTCAGCAAGTAATCACGCACGGGCTGCCCCACAGATATCGCCGGCCATCTCAGCCCACACCTTAACTACGTCGGCCTCATGGTTGAGGACACGGAGGTACGGGTGATGGTTGCATGGACCGCGTCTACCCCGGATAGGGAGGATATTTCCCGGCCAGTTCCCTCACCTCGGCACGGACGTCGCCTTCCGCACGTACCGCGGCCCCGAAGAGCACCGCGAGCCGCGCCATGTCGGTGTCGTTCATGCCCTGGGTGGTGACCGCGGCCGTGCCGAGCCGGATGCCCCGGGCGTCCCCGTAGGGCAGCGCGCAGGTGTCCAGGACCATGCCCGCCGCCGCGAGCCGTTCGCGGGCTGTGCGGCCGTCGACGCCCAGGGGCGCCGGGTCCGCGACGATCAGATGGGTGTCCGTGCCGCCGGTGGTCACCTCGAACCCCTCGGCCTCCAGGCCGGCCGCCAGCACCCGGGCGTGTGTCACCACCTGATGGGCGTACGTGGTGAACGCCGGTGTCGCCGCCTCGCCGAACGCGACCGCCTTCGCCGCGACCGTGTGCATCTGCGCGCCGCCCTGGGTGAACGGGAAGACCGCCCGGTCGATCCGCTCGGCCAGCTCCGCTCCGCACAGGATCATGCCGCCGCGCGGCCCGCGCAGCACCTTGTGCGTGGTGGCGCACACCACGTCGGCGTACGGCACGGGATTGGGCGCCGCTCCCCCGGCGATCAGGCCCATCGGGTGCGCGGCGTCGGCGATCAGATACGCGCCGACCTCGTCGGCGATCTCGCGGAACGCCTCGTAGTCGGGATGGCGGGGGTACGAGATCGAACCGCTGACGATCGCCTTGGGCCGGTGTGCCCGGGCCAGGGTGCGCACCTGCTCGTAGTCGATCAGGCCGCTCTCCGAGTCGACCCCGTACCCGACGAACTCGAACCATCGGCCGGAGAAGTTGGCGGGCGAGCCATGGGTGAGGTGTCCGCCGTACGGGAGTCCCATCGCGAGGACCGTGTCACCGGGGCGCAGCAGGGCCGCGTACGCCGCCAGGACGGCCGAGGAGCCGGAGTGCGACTGAACGTTCGCGTGCTCGGCTCCGAAGAGCGTGGTGGCCCGCTGGACGGCGATGAGTTCGGCGGCGTCGGCCAGCTCGCAGCCGCCGTGATGGCGGGCGCCGGGGTAGCCCTCGGCGTACTTGTTGGCGAGCGGCGAGCCGAGGGCGGCGAGGACCGCGGGCGAGGTGAAGTTCTCGGCGGCGATCAGCTGCAGCGTGGTCGACTGCCGGTGCAGCTCCCCCAGCAGCACGTCGGCGATTTCCGGGTCCCCCCGGAGCAGGGCGCCGAAGTCCTGCGGCAGGGCGGTGACGGGGGCGGAGGACGGTGCGGCGGGAGTGGTGACCGACATCTGACGGCTCCGGGCCTGGGGAGGGTTGGCGTCGGATCCAATGTAGGCCGGTACGCGCGCGCCCGCCCACTGCCCGGGCGCATCAGTGCGGGGCCGGTACGCCCGTCAGTGCGGTGACCACCGGATCGAGCGCCTGGTTGATCTCGTCGCCGATGGAACGGAAGAACGTGATCGGGGCGCCGTACGGGTCGTAGACCTCGTCCGCCTCGGCAGTGGGGGCCAGCAACCAGCCGCGCAGCGCGGCGGCCGCACGGACCAGCGCACGGGCGCGTTCGACGACGCCCTCGTCGCGCGCGTCGGGCAGCGTCGCGGGGTCTATGGCCCGGACCAGCCGGGTGAATTCCTTGAGCGTGAACGTCCTCAGGCCGGCCGAGTGACCCATCGAGATCACCTGGGCGCGGTGGTCCCTGGTGGCGGTCAGGACGAGGTCGGCGCGGATCACGTGCTCGTCGAGGAGCTCGCGGCCGACGAAGCCGGTGGCATCGGCGCCGAAGTCGGCGAGGACGATCTCGGCGTTGGCCTCCATGGGGGCGCCTTCGTGCCCCCAGGTGCCCGCGCTCTCCACGATCAGGCCGCCGCTGAGCGGGTCGCCGAGCCGGTCCACCAGGGCATGGCGGGTCAGCCGCTCGGTGATCGGCGAGCGGCAGACGTTGCCGGTGCTGACGTGGAGGATGCGGAAAGTGTCGGTCCGCCCCGCTATGCCACGCCCCTCAGGGGCGGTCAATTGGCCACCTCGAGGTCTGGTACCACCTTGCGGAGTTCCTCCACGGAGAGGGCTCCGGCCCGCAGCAGGACCGGGACCTTGCCGGTGACGTCGACGATCGAGGACGGCACGATGCCGGGCGTCGGGCCGCCGTCGAGGTAGACGGAGACGGAGTCGCCGAGCATCTCCTGGGCGGCGTCGCAGTCCTCGGGAGCCGGGTGTCCGGTGAGGTTGGCGCTGGAGACGGCCATCGGGCCGACCTCGGTGAGCAGTTCGATGGCGACCGGGTGCAGCGGCATCCGGATGGCGACGGTGCCGCGGGTGTCGCCGAGGTCCCACTGGAGCGAGGGCTGGTGCTTGGCGACGAGCGTGAGTGCTCCCGGCCAGAAGGCGTCGACGAGCTCCCAGGCCTGCTCGGAGAAGTCCGTCACGAGGCCGTGCAGGGTGTTCGGGGAGCCGATCAGGACAGGGGTCGGCATGTTGCGGCCGCGGCCCTTGGCGTCGAGCAGGTCGGCGACGCCCTCGGCACTGAAGGCGTCGGCACCGATCCCGTACACGGTGTCGGTGGGCAGCACGACCAGTTCTCCGCGGCGGACGGCGGACGCGGCTTCACGCAGACCCGTCGTACGGTCGGTCGCGTCGTTGCAGTCGTATCGCCGTGCCATCAGCCGGCCTCCTCAAGCATGTACGGGTATGACGGGTACGGGTCGTGCGGGTGCGGGGCGCCGGTCACGGCATGGCCTTGCGGGCCGTCGCGAACCGGGGACGTCGGTTCAGATCGGGGTGGTCGGCCGCGTCGGCCCAGCCCCGCTCCTCGGTGAAGATCCACGGCACCTGGCCGCCCTGGGTGTCGGCGTGCTCGATGACGACGAGGCCACCGGGGCGCAGCAGGCGGTGCGCGGTGCGTTCGATGCCGCGGATCGTGTCGAGGCCGTCCTCGCCGGAGAAGAGCGCCATCTCCGGATCGTGGTCACGGGCCTCGGGTGCCACGTACTCCCACTCGGTGAGCGGGATGTACGGCGGGTTGGAGATGACCAGGTCGACCTGGCCGTCAAGCTCGGGAAGGGCCGTCAGAGCGTCTCCGCTGTGCACGGTGACCCGAGACCCCTCGGCGTTCTTCCGCGTCCATCTGAGGGCGTCCTCGGAGAGCTCCACGGCGTGCACGCGCGAGCGCGGCACCTCCTGGGCCATGGCGAGGCCGATGGCGCCCGATCCCGCGCACAGGTCGACGATCAGCGGCTCGACGACATCCATCGCGCGAACGGCGTCTATCGCCCAGCCGACGACCGACTCGGTCTCCGGGCGGGGCACGAAGACACCGGGGCCGACCTGGAGCTCCAGGTAGCGGAAGAAGGCGCGGCCGGTGATGTGCTGGAGCGGTTCACGGGCCTCGCGGCGGGCGACGGCCTCCCAGTACCGGGCGTCGAAGTCCTCGTCCGGCACCTGGTGCAGCTCGCCCCGCTTGACGCCGTGCACGAACGCGGCGAGTTCCTCCGCGTCGAATCGCGGCGAGGGTACACCGGCGTCGGCCAGCCGCTGGGTGGCCTGGGCCACCTCGGCGAGCAGCAGGTTCATCGCGGTTCTCCGTACGGGTTTACGGGCGGGGCTGGCGTTCTTATGCGGCGGCGAGCTTGGCGGCGGAGTCGGCGTCGACACAGGCCTGGATCACGGCGTCCAGCTCCCCGTCGAGCACCTGGTCCAAGTTGTACGCCTTGAAGCCGACGCGGTGGTCCGAGATCCGGTTTTCCGGGAAGTTGTACGTACGGATCTTCTCGGAACGGTCGACGGTACGCACCTGGCTGCGTCGGACGTCCGAGGCTTCCTGCTCGGCCGCTTCCTGGGCCGCGGCAAGCAGTCGCGAACGCAGGATACGCATCGCCTGCTCCTTGTTCTGGAGCTGGCTCTTCTCGTTCTGGCAGGAGGCGACGACACCGGTCGGCAGGTGCGTGATGCGGACGGCGGAGTCCGTGGTGTTGACGGACTGGCCGCCGGGGCCCGAGGAGCGGTAGACGTCGATACGGAGATCGTTGGCGTGGATCTCGACGTCGACCTCCTCCGCCTCGGGCGTGACGAGCACACCGGCGGCGGAGGTGTGGATGCGCCCCTGCGACTCGGTGGACGGCACGCGCTGCACGCGGTGCACCCCGCCCTCGTACTTCAGCCGGGCCCACACGCCCTGGCCGGGCTCGATGGCACCGTTGCCGCCCTTGGTCTTCACGGCGACCTGGACGTCCTTGTAGCCGCCGAGCTCGGACTCGGTGGAGTCGATGATCTCGGTCTTCCAGCCGATGCGCTCGGCGTACCGCAGGTACATGCGCAGCAGATCGCCGGCGAAGAGGGCGGACTCGTCGCCGCCCGCGCCCGCCTTGATCTCCAGGAGCACGTCCTTGTCGTCACTGGGGTCGCGGGGGACCAGGAGGAGGCGGAGCTTCTCGGTGAGCTCCTCGCGCTGCTTCTCCAGGTCCTTGACCTCGGCGGCGAACTCGGGGTCGTCCGCGGCGAGCTCGCGGGCGGTTTCGATGTCGTCACCGGTCTGCTTCCAGGAGCGGTACGCACCGACGATCGGGGTCAGCTCGGCGTAGCGCTTGTTGAGCTTGCGCGCGTTGGCCTGGTCGGCGTGGACCGCGGGATCCGCGAGCTTCTTCTCAAGATCGGCCTGTTCGCCGATCAGTTCCTCGACCGCCTCGAACATCGGGGGCTCCTGGGGGGTGGGGTATCCCCTGCTCATCAAGAGCTCGGGGAAGTTACTCGATATGCCTGCTGCACGGCGCCGTGCTGTCCGGGCGGGGTGCGGGGGACCCGTACACCCGGCCGGAAAAAAACGCCGGCCTTGGCGCCCCCGGAAGAGGGCGCCAAGGACCGGCGCATGAGCTCGCTACTTGCTGGCGGAGCCTGCAGCCTTGCCGAAGCGGGCCTCGAAGCGGGCCACACGGCCACCGGTGTCGAGGATCTTCTGCTTGCCCGTGTAGAACGGGTGGCATTCGGAGCAGACGTCGGCGCGGATGGTGCCGCCGTCGATGGTGCTCCGGGTGGTGAACGACGCGCCACAGGTGCAGCTGACCTGCGTCTCGACGTACTCGGGGTGGATGTCGCGCTTCAAGGGTGTCTCCTAGGTTCGGGAGGGCACCGGGTCGCACGCGCGGATTTGCGCGTCCGTGAACCGGGGCCGACGTACCAGTCTGCCAGGACCGGCCGTATCTCCCAAAACCGGGGGCGGGTCGCAACTATTCCCGACCGTTCGGGAACACATCGTGACTGTCCTGTTACTGATGTGGCGGAGGTCTACTGGACGACCTTGCCGGCCTCGCCCTTGTCGCCCGCCGACTTCTCGGTGGCGGAGGCCGGGATCGGCCTGTCGTGCTTGAGGGCGGTCCACACCTGCTGCGCGGACTCCTCCAGCGGTATGACGCGGTTCGGGTCGGCCGGGTCGTACTGCACGGGCATCGTCACCATGGTGACGTTCTTCGAGCCGAGCCCCTTGAGACCGGTGGCGAAGCCGGTGAGCTTCTTGACCGAACCCAGGTCGGAGTCGGTGGTGACGGCCTTCGTCGCCGTGTCCGCGAGATCGAACAGGGTCTTGGGGTTCGAGAACACCCCGACGCTCTTCGCCTGTTCCATCAGCGCCTTGATGAACGCCTGCTGGAGCTGGATGCGGCCGAGGTCGCTGCCGTCGCCGACGCTCTTGCGGGTGCGGACCAGTCCGAGCGACTGCTCGCCGTCGAGGGTGTGGGTGCCGGGCTGCAGATGCAGATGGCTCTTGGAGTCGTCGATCGCCTGCGTGGTGGTGATCTTGACGCCGCCGAGCTGGTCGATGAGCTTCTTGAAGCCGGTGAAGTCGACCTCGACGTAGTGGTCCATGCGGATGCCGGACATCGACTCGACGGTCTTGACCGCGCAGGCCGGTCCGCCGACCTCGTACGCCGTGTTGAACATCGCGCGCTGCTCGCCCGCGACCGTCTCACCGGTGGTGTCGCTCGTGCAGGCGGGGCGGGTGACGAGGGTGTCGCGCGGGATGGAGACGACGCTTGCCGTCTTGTGGCCCTTGTTGACGTGCACGACCATCGCGGTGTCCGAGCGGGCGGTGCCTTCGTCCGCGCCGTACGCGGAGTTCGCGCCGGAGCGGGAGTCGGAGCCGAGGACGAGGATGTCCTGCGAGCCGTTGTCGACGTCGACGGGGCGGTTCTTGCCGAGCGCGGCGTTGATGTCGACGGCCTTGAGATTGTCGTTGAGCTTGACGTACGCGTATCCCAGCCCGGCACCGCCGACGACGACCACACCGGCCGCGGTCCAGGCGGCCATGACCGTGGCCCTGCGGCGGCGGGACGGCTTCCTCCGGCGCTTGCCGGTGGCGCGTATCCGGGTGGTGCTGCCGCTCTGCCCGCTCATCCGTCTCCCTCGATCCTCGCTTGCTCCCGGCTACCCCCTGCTGTGGTGTTCGGGCACTGGTTGTGTCGCCTTGTCGCCACGTCGTACGACGTCGTGACTCGTTGAAGGGTTGCACAGCGACCTGTGACGCCCGTGTGAGGACGGACCCCGCGCGCAGCGCTGGTGAACAGCCGGTGATCCCGCGCCCACCTGCGGTTTCTTGCCTGTTACAGCCAAATCGGGCGCGGAAGCGAAACGGTCGCCGGTGTGGCGAAGGTCTCGGATCGGGTGGTTCGGGGAAAAGACCGGAAAAAGGGCCGACCCCGTCACGGAAGTGACGGGGTCGGCCCTTTTGACGACCGGCGGTCCAGGACTGCCGGGACGGTACGAGGTCAGTCGTTGCCGTTGCCCGGAGCGGGCGTCGTCTTCTGGATCTGGAGCAGGAACTCCGCGTTGGACTGGGTCTTCTTCATCCGGTCCAGGAGCAGCTCGATCGCCTGCTGCTGGTCGAGCGCGTGGAGCACCCGGCGCAGCTTCCAGACAATCGCCAACTCGTCGCTGCCGAGCAGGATTTCTTCCTTACGGGTGCTGGACGCGTCGACGTCCACCGCCGGGAAGATGCGCTTGTCCGAGAGCTTCCGGTCGAGCTTGAGCTCCATGTTGCCGGTGCCCTTGAACTCCTCGAAGATCACCTCGTCCATGCGCGAGCCGGTCTCGACGAGCGCGGTGGCCAGGATGGTCAGCGAGCCGCCGTCCTCGATGTTGCGCGCGGCACCGAAGAATCGCTTCGGCGGGTACAGCGCGGTCGAGTCGACACCACCGGACAGGATGCGGCCGGATGCCGGGGCCGCGAGGTTGTACGCGCGGCCGAGGCGGGTGATCGAGTCCAGCAGGACGACCACGTCGTGACCCAGCTCGACGAGACGCTTGGCGCGCTCGATGGCCAGCTCGGCGACGGTGGTGTGGTCCTCGGCGGGACGGTCGAAGGTCGAGGAGATGACCTCGCCCTTCACCGACCGCTGCATGTCGGTGACCTCTTCCGGACGCTCGTCGACCAGGACGACCATCAGGTGGCACTCGGGGCTGTTGACGGTGATCGCGTTCGCGATCGCCTGCAGGATCATGGTCTTGCCGGTCTTCGGCGGGGCCACGATCAGGCCTCGCTGGCCCTTGCCGATGGGAGCGACCAGGTCGATGATCCGCGTCGTCAGGACGTTGGAGTCGGTCTCCAGACGGAGCCGGTCCTGCGGGTAGAGCGGGGTCAGCTTCTGGAACTCCGGACGGCCGCGGCCGGATTCCGGCGCCATTCCGTTGACGGAGTCGAGGCGGACGAGCGCGTTGAACTTCTCGCGGCGCTCGCCGTCCTTGGGCTGGCGCACCGCGCCGGTGACGTGGTCACCCTTGCGCAGGCCGTTCTTGCGGACCTGGGCGAGCGAGACGTACACGTCGTTCGGGCCCGGCAGGTAGCCGGAGGTCCGGATGAACGCGTAGTTGTCGAGGATGTCCAGGATGCCCGCGACGGGGATCAGGACGTCGTCGTCGGTGACCGGCGGTGCGTCGCTCGCGAAGTCGTCGCGGCCACGACGGCCACGGCGGTCGCGGTAGCGGCCACGACGACCGCGACGGCCACCTGCCTCGTCGTCGTAACCGTCGTCCTGCGGGCCGCCGCCGCCCTGCTGGCTCTGCCCCTGGCGCTGCTGGCGCTGGCCGCCCTGCTGCCCCTGGCCACCGCCCTGCTCGTCGCCCTTGCCACGGCGGTCGCGCTGACGGTCACGGCGGTCGCCGCGCTCACCGCGGTCGCCACGCTCACCGCGCTGACCACGGTCGCCACGGCGGCCCTCGGCGGTGTCCACGGCGGCTTCGGCCTTCGCCTCGGAGCGGTCCTCGCCCTTCGGCTCGGCCTGCGTCTCCGCCTTGGCCTCGACCTTGGGCTCCGCCTTGGTTTCCGGGCTGCCCGCCTGCGCGGTCGCACGGCGCCGACGACGCTCGCCCGCGGGCTGGTCGTCACTGGCCGGCTGGCCGGGGATGTCGATCTGCTGCTGAGCCGTGGCCTTCTCGGCGGGCGCGGCGGCGGGCTCGTCCCCGGTGCGCGACTTGGAGGTGGCGCGCCGCTTGGGCTTGGTCTCGGCGTCGGCGGCAGCGGCCTTGGGCGCAGCAGTGCCGGCCTGCGCCTCCTTGATGACCTCGATCAGCTGGCTCTTGCGCATCCGCGCAGTGCCCTTGATGCCGAGGCCGGACGCGACCTGCTGCAGCTCGGCCAGAACCATGCCATCGAGGCCGGTGCCGGAGCGGCGGCGCCGTGCGGTGGTGCCAGTGGCAGCACCTTCGGCGGGCGCGGCGCTGTCGACGGTCTTGTCGGCAGTCACGCCCATCAGATCGGTGGTGTCGCTCACGAAGGGTCCTTCCCTGGAGCGGACGTCGGCCTTCTGGCTCGGCGACCGGTTGTGCTGTCCGACTGCGGTCTTTTGATCTTGCGGACCGTGCCGGGGCGGTGGTCCGCCGGGTACGGCGGAGAGATGAATGTGCAAGGGTCCGGCGCGAGCATCCCCCTGCTCGGCCCACTCCTGGACAAGCGAGGGGTGTCGTGCCGGTTCCGGAGCGTGCTCAAAACTGCTCAGGCAGGCTGCTCAGGCAGTTGGGGAGGCTCTCGGAAGAAATGGTGGCCCCGGAAAGGGACACGAAGCAACGCGCCACATAGACGTCGGTTGCAGACTTGAGGTTAACACTACCGGCTCCAACAAACATTCCCCCTCTCCCTCACCGGCAATCACTTCTCGCTACGGAGCGAGTGGCAAAACACTCGCACCCGAGGCGTCGAGAGTGAGCCGGTTGGCCGCCCATCCCTCGCCCGCCAGCCGTGCGACCTTGTCGGCCGCACCGTCCTCGGCCAGCGCGAGCACGGTCGGCCCGGCACCGGAGATGACTGCAGGGACGCCGTCGGCGCGCAGTCGGTTCACAAGTTCCACGCTCTCCGGCATCGCCGGGGCGCGATATTCCTGGTGCAGTCGGTCCTCGGTCGCGGCGAGCAGCAGCTCGGGGCGCCGTGTCATGGCCTCGACGAGGAGCGCGGCACGGCCTGCGTTGAACGCGGCGTCGACGTGCGGGACGGTGCGCGGCAGCAGTCCGCGGGCCGTCTCGGTGAGGACCGGCTTGCCGGGGACGAAAACCACCGGAACGATGGAATCAGAGGGATCCATCCTGATCGCCCGTGCGGATCCGCCGTCCATCCACGCAAGCGTGAAGCCGCCGAGCAGGCATGCGGCGACGTTGTCGGGGTGGCCCTCGATCTCGGTGGCGAGCTCCAACAGGGCCGCGTCGTCGAGCCGGGCGTCGCCGCCGGTGGTCACGGCGCGGGCCGCGACGATGCCGGCGCAGATGGCGGCGGAGGACGAGCCGAGGCCGCGCCCGTGCGGGATGCGGTTGGCGCAGACGATCTCCAGGCCGCGGGGCTGTCCGCCGAGCAGGTCGAAGGCGGTTCGCAGGGAGCGCACGAGGAGGTGACTCTCATCGCGGGGCAGGGTGTCGGCACCCTCGCCGGCGATGTCGATGTGCAGGCCGGAGTCGGCGACGCGGACGACGACGTCGTCGTAGAGCCCCAGCGACAGGCCGAGGGCGTCAAAGCCCGGACCCAGGTTGGCGCTGGTAGCAGGGACGCGCACCCGGACGGCGGCGGCTCGGAAGGCGGGACCGGCCATCGCTTCGACGACTCTCCTTGTGAGGCAGCGGGGATGTGTTGCGGTGGGGATTGTGGCGGTGAATCTTTCGTAAGCCTGTGGAGAACCCGATGGCCACGACGGCAGCACCGCGGCAGGTGCGGCGTGGCAGGTTGGGTACAGCTTATCGAAGGAAGGTTCTGTCGCGACATAGGGCGCACAGGAGGCGCACGATGCGTGTCGCACGCCTCCCATGCGCTCTCCGCCCCGAAAAGGGGCGGTTGAGCTGCTGTTGTTCCGGTTACGCGAGGCCCAGCTTCTCCGCGGCGGTGGCCGCGTCGACCGGTACCGTGACCGGCTGCGGGGCGCCTGCGACGGCCCAGTCGGGATCCTTCAGGCCGTTGCCGGTGACCGTGCAGACGATCTTCTGGCCCGGGTCGACCTTGCCCTCTTCGGCGGCCTTGAGCAGACCGGCGACCGACGCGGCCGAGGCGGGCTCGACGAAGACGCCCTCCTGTGAGGCCAACAGCCGGTAGGCGGCCAGGATCTGACGGTCCGTGACCTCGTCGATGAAGCCGCCCGACTCGTCCCGCGCGGCCAGCGCGTACTGCCAGGAGGCCGGGTTGCCGATCCGGATCGCGGTGGCGATGGTCGACGGGTCCTTGACGACCTCGCCGCGGACGATGGGCGCGGAGCCGGAGGCCTGGAAGCCCCACATGCGCGGCTTGTGCGTGGACATCGCGTCCGCCGCGTACTCCGTGTAACCCTTCCAGTACGCGGTGATGTTGCCCGCGTTGCCGACCGGCAGGACGTGGATGTCCGGGGCGTCGCCGAGCGCGTCGACGATCTCGAACGCCGCGGTCTTCTGGCCCTCGATCCGCACCGGGTTGACCGAATTGACCAGCGCCACCGGGTAGTTGTCCGAGAGCGAGCGGGCCAGCGTCAGGCAGTCGTCGAAGTTGCCGTCGACCTGCAGGATCTTGGCGCCGTGGACGAGCGCCTGGCCCATCTTGCCGAGGGCGATCTTGCCCTGCGGCACGAGGACGGCGCAGACCATACCGGCCCGCACCGCGTACGCGGCGGCGGAGGCGGAGGTGTTGCCGGTGGAGGCGCAGATGACCGCCCGTGCGCCCTCCTCCTTGGCCCGGGTGATCGCCATCGTCATTCCGCGGTCCTTGAAGGACCCGGTGGGGTTGGCGCCCTCCACCTTGAGGTGCACCTCGCAGCCCGTACGCTCGGAGAGGACCTGAGCGGGAACGAGCGGCGTACCACCCTCACGAAGCGTGACGACCTGCGTCGTGCTCGTGACCGGGAGACGGTCCCGGTACTCCTCGATGATGCCGCGCCACTGGTGGGTGCCCTTGGTGGTCATGGGTCCTTACTCCCCTTCAACACGCATGATGCTGGCGACACCGCGCACGGTGTCGAGCTTGCGCAGCGCTTCGACGGTCGCCGAGAGGGCGGCGTCGGGCGCGCGGTGGGTGACGACGACGAGGGATGCCTCGCCGCCTCCGCCCGCCCGTCGCCCGCCGCCACCCTGCTCGATGGCGACGTCGTCGCCGCTGCCTGCATTTCGGCCTTGCTGGCGAACCGTATCGATGGATACGCCCTGTTCGGCGAAGACCGTCGCGACCTGGGCGAGTACGCCAGGCTTGTCGGCCACGTCGAGGCTGATGTGGTACCGCGTGACGACCTCGCCCATGGGGCTGACCGGCAGACGCGTGTACGCGGACTCACCGGGACCGGTGGCCTCGCCGAGCTTGTTGCGACAGACCGCGACCAGGTCGCCGACGACCGCGGAGGCGGTCGGCGAGCCACCGGCGCCGGGGCCGTAGAACATCAGCTGCCCGGCGGCCTCGGCCTCGACGAAGACCGCGTTGTACGCCTCGCGGACGGAGGCCAGCGGGTGACTGAGCGGGATCATCGCGGGGTGCACGCGCGCGGTGACGGACTGCCCGTCGGCGGCCCGCTCGCAGATGGCGAGGAGCTTGACGGTGCAGCCCATGCGGCGGGCCGAGGCGATGTCGGCGGCGGTGACCTCGGTGATGCCCTCGCGGTGCACCTCACCGATCTTCACCCGGGTGTGGAAGGCGATCCCGGCAAGGATCGCGGCCTTGGCGGCGGCGTCGAAGCCCTCGACGTCGGCGGTCGGGTCTGCCTCGGCGTACCCGAGGGCGGTGGCCTCGTCGAGCGCCTCGGAGTAGCCCGCGCCGCTGGTGTCCATCTTGTCGAGGATGAAGTTGGTCGTGCCGTTGACGATGCCGAGCACCCGGTTGACCTTGTCGCCGGCGAGGGACTCGCGCAGCGGCCGTACGAGCGGAATGGCACCGGCGACGGCTGCCTCGTAGTAGAGGTCCCGGCCCTGCTGCTCGGCGGCGGCGTGCAGTGCGGCGCCGTCCTCGGCGAGCAGCGCCTTGTTGGCGGAGACGACGCTCGCGCCGTGCTCGAAGGCGGTGGTGATGAGCGTGCGGGCGGGCTCGATGCCGCCGATGACCTCGATGACGACGTCGATGTCGCCCCGTTTGACCAGGGCGGTCGCATCGGTGGTGATGAGTGCGGGGTCGATGCCCTCGCGCACCTTGGAAGGACGGCGGACGGCGACGCCGGCGAGCTCCACGGGCGCGCCGATGCGCGCGGCGAGGTCGTCGGCGTGCGTCGTCATGATGCGCGCCACCTCTGAGCCGACCACTCCACAGCCCAGCAGCGCCACCTTCAGCGGACGCGTACGCATCATCCGACCTCGTTTCTCATACATGCTCATGTGTGGACCAGTCTCACTCACCGGACGGGCGTTTCTGTCACCCGTCCGGATCCTGAGACATCTATTTCATCAGCCGACATCAAGACGCAGGAGATCTTCCTCCGTCTCGCGCCGGACGATCACGCGCCCCTCTCCGTCGCGCACGGCGACGACGGGCGGGCGCAGCGCGTGGTTGTAGTTGCTCGCCATGGAGCGGCAGTAGGCGCCGGTGGCGGGCACCGCGATCAGGTCGCCGGGCGCGAGGTCCGACGGCAGGAACGCGTCCTTGACCACGATGTCGCCGCTCTCGCAGTGCTTGCCGACGACGCGGACGAGCATCGGCTCGGCGTCGGAGCGGCGGGAGACGAGCGCAACGGAGTACTCGGCGTCGTACAGCGCGGTGCGGATGTTGTCCGACATGCCGCCGTCGACACTGACGTACGTACGGAGCCCTTCGAGGTGCTTGAGGGTGCCGACCTCGTACAGCGTGAACGCGGTGGGTCCGACGATGGCGCGCCCCGGCTCGACCGAGATCCGCGGGGTCGCGAGCCCGGCCGCCTCGCACTCGCGGGTCACGATGTCGCTGAGCGCCTTGGCGATCTCGTGCGGCTCGCGCGGGTCGTCGTCGGAGGTGTACGCGATGCCGAGACCCCCGCCGAG
The DNA here is from genome assembly GCF_042801455.1 of Streptomyces sp. NPDC057565. NCBI lineage: Bacteria > Bacillati > Actinomycetota > Actinomycetes > Kitasatosporales > Streptomycetaceae > Streptomyces > Streptomyces sp. NPDC057565. Next base: position 69,828 of record NZ_JBHVFU010000018.1, read on the forward strand.
GTCGATCTCCGGCAGTTCGATGCCGTGCTCGTCGCGCACCTCGGCGAGGAGCTGGACCACCCGTCGGGCGGAGACCTCGAAGCCGGCCATGTCGAAGATCTGCGAGCCGATGTGCGAGTGGATGCCGATGAGTTCGAGCCCGTCGAGGGCGAGCGCCCGGCGGACCGCCTCGGCGGCCTCTCCCCCGGCCAGCGCGATGCCGAACTTCTGGTCCTCGTGCGCGGTGGCGATGAACTCGTGGGTGTGCGCCTCGACGCCGACGGTCACCCGGATCTGTACGCGCTGCCGCTTGCCGAGCCGCTGCGCGACGTGCGAGACCCGGACGATCTCCTGGAACGAGTCGAGCACGATCCGCCCGACGCCGGCCTCGATGGCGCGCTCGATCTCGGCGACGGTCTTGTTGTTGCCGTGGAAGGCGATGCGTTCGGCGGGCATCCCGGCGCCGAGCGCGGTGGTCAGCTCACCACCGGAACAGACGTCGAGGTTGAGCCCCTCCTCCCGGAGCCAGCGCACCACGGCCCGCGACAGGAAGGCCTTTCCGGCGTAGAAGACGTCGGCGTCCCGCCCGAAGGCGTCGGCCCAGGCGCGGCAGCGGGCGCGGAAGTCGCTCTCGTCGAGGAAGTAGGCGGGCGTCCCGAATTCCTCGGCCAGCCGGGTCACTTCGATCCCGCCGACGGCGACGACGCCGTCGTCGTTGCGGGAGACGGTGCGGGCCCAGACCTTCTCGTCGAGGGCGTTGAGGTCGGCGGGCGGGGCTGCGTAGTGGCCCTCGGTCAGGACGTCGGCGTGACGGGGACCGGCGGGGTGTGCGGATCGGCTCATGGTGTTGCTCTGCTCTTTCAGGTCTCTCAGAGGACTTCGGGTGCGCTGATGCCGAGCAGGGACAGGCCGCCTGCGAGCACCGCCCCGGCAGCTTCGGCAACGGCCAGCCGGGAGCGGTGGGCGGCCGAGGGTTTCTCGTCACCCATGGGCAGCGGCGGGCAGGCGTCGTGGAAGTCGAAGAAGGCGTGCGCAACCTCTTCGAGCTGCCGGGCGAGCCGGTCGGGGGCGCGGTGACGGGCGGCGGCGGCGAGAGCCTGGGGGTAGTCGGCCAGCGTGCGCAGCAGTGCGGGGGCGTCGACGTCGTCGTCGTACGTCCCGGTGAATCCGAGCAGGGCTGCGCCGCGGGTGAGGGCGCAGACCCGGGAGTGGGCGTAACGGACCAGGAAGAGCGGGTTGCCGGCGCCCTGGACGAGCAGCTCCGCACCGAGCGGGGCGTGGTCGTGTCCGGCCGGCCGCAGCAGTCCCCACCGGGTGGCGTCGGGACCGAGCCGCCGCAGCAGCTCCCCCGCGCCGGCGCCGGCGGGAACGGGCCGGATGGCGGTGAGCGGAGCCGGCGGCTTCCCGTGTGCGTCGATGTGAACACCCAGCCGTGCCCAGTCCGGGTCGGGCGTCCCGTCGCAGCCGGTACGCACGAGCGCGCCCTGCGTGCGCGCGATCGCGCGCAGCGTGTGGGTGGTGACCGCCGCCCGGACCTCGCGGGCATGACTGAACTGCAGGATGTCTCCGGCGAGCGTGTCCCCGTGTCCGTACCGGGTCCCTCGCGCCAGCACCTCGCGGACGAGTGCCTCGCGCGCCCGGACATCGGCCGACGCGTCGAGGGTGAAGCTCAGGAACCCTGGCCCGGTGACGTCGACCCGCCCGATCCCGGGTGCACCGGCGACCCGGTCCCGCAGGATCTCGGCCACTTCCCTGGCCGGACGCGCGGCAGGGCCGGCCAACTGCAGCGCGACGGCACAGGCGTAGTCCCCGGTCCCGCCGGGCCTGGTCCTCTCCACCCGCACCCGCGCGGGCACGGGCGCGCGCAGGACGTCCTCGTCGACCGCGCGGCGCACAGCGTGCAGCACGGTCCTGGAGAGATCGGCGGGGGTCACGGGACAAGCGTAGGGGAGGGAGGGGGGCCTTTCGCGACCCGGTTTCGCCATACGGTCAGCCCGCGGCGCTCTCCGCCCTCCCGGCAGGGTGTCTGCCGTCGATCGACGGCGGGGCCTCCCTGTTCGCCAACTGTCGTACGAGCCGCACCAGCTCGCTCGGCTCGAAGGGCTTCGCCAGGAAGGCGTCGACCCCGGCGGCGACACTGTTGTCCACTTCGTACTGCGTACCGGCGCTGATGATCGCGACGGGCAGATGGCTGGTCCGGGGATCGGAACGGAGCCGGGTGGCGGTCTGCAGACCGTCGAGCCGGGGCATGACGACATCAAGAGTGATCACATCCGGACAGACCTGATGCACCAGATCCAGACACTCGACACCGTCGGCCGCGGTCACGACCTCGAAGCCCTCAAGCTCGAGATTGACCCTGATCAACTGCCGGATGACCTTGTTGTCGTCGACAACAAGCACGCGGCCACACGCCCCTGACACACTCCGAGGGTAGGTCGGGCGTAGGGGCTGCGTCCGGGTTTTGCCCATTTCCGGCCCCGGACGGGTGGTCGGCGGGGGCACATGGCCGACACGGCGTCCCGGCGGACGGGCGCGCAAGCGCGCCGGCGACGCGGAGGACGGCGGCGCCGGGGCACGGGGGGCGACGTGCGACGGTGACCGCACGGAAATACCTGTTCACGGACACCCGCCAGAAGCTGGTAGTGTTTCATTCGTCGCCAAGCAAGACGGCGACACGCCCCCGTAGCTCAGGGGATAGAGCATCGGCCTCCGGAGCCGGGTGCGCAGGTTCGAATCCTGCCGGGGGCACTTCGCAGGAAGTGCCGAACAGACCTCGCCATCAGCGAACTCGCTGGGGCGGGGTCTTGGCGTTTCTGCCGACGATCCGCAGCCGGAGGGTCGCGGCTCCACTCGCGGAAGCGGTCCATCCGGGGTCGGACACGCCGCCCCGGATGGACCCCTGCCCCGCATCGCCGTCGATCCCAGGCGGAACCGGTGGAGGACAGAACGCGGTGCCCCGGCAAGGGGCGGATTCGGCCGTTCCGTCGCAGACGCCGGACCTCCGGCAGAACGGCCGGGCCCTGATCAGCCCACCGGCAGCCCCGGCGCCGGGTACGCGTCCATCAGGGTCCTCACCTCTGCGCGCACCTTCTCCACCACGGTCTCGTCACCGGTGCGCGCCGCCACGACCACCCGGTCGATCCACTCCGCGACCGTGCCCATCTCGGAGGCGGGGATCCCGCGGGAGGTCAGGGCGGGGGTGCCGATGCGGATGCCGGACGGATCGAACGGCTTTCGGGGGTCGTACGGGACGGCGTTGTAGTTGACGACGATGCCGGCCCGGTCCAGGGCCTTCGCCGCGATCTTGCCGGGTACGTCCTTGCCGGTGAGGTCGATCAGCAGGAGGTGGTTGTCCGTGCCGCCGGAGACCAGGTCGAAGCCGCGGGAGGCCAACTCCTCTCCCAGGGCGCGGGCGTTGGCCACGACCTGATGGGCGTAGGCGCTGAAGCCGGGGGTCGCGGCCTCCTTGAGGGCCACCGCGATCGCCGCCGTCGTCTGGTTGTGCGGGCCGCCCTGGAGGCCGGGGAAGACGGCGCGGTCGATGGCGCGGGCGTGCTCCGCCCGGCTCAGCAGCATCGCTCCGCGCGGACCACGCAGGGTCTTGTGGGTGGTGGTGGAGACCACGTCGGCGTACGGGGCGGGCGAGGGGTGGGCGCCACCCGCGATCAGGCCCGCGATGTGGGCGATGTCGGCGACCAGGACCGCGCCGGCCTCCTCGGCGATCTCGGCGAAGCCGGCGAAGTCGATCTCCCGGGGCACTGCCGTACCGCCGCAGAAGATCACCTTGGGGCGCTCGGCGAGGGCCAGGTCGCGGACCTCGTCCAGGTCGATACGGCCGGTGTCGCGGCGGACGCCGTACTGCACACCGCGGAACCAGGTGCCGGTCGCGGAGACGCCCCAGCCGTGGGTGAGGTGGCCGCCCATCGGCAGCGACATGCCGAGCACGGTGTCGCCCGGCTGCAGGAAAGCCAGGTACACCGCGAGGTTGGCGGGCGAGCCGGAGTACGGCTGCACATTGGCGTGGTCCATGCCGAAGAGGGATGTGGCCCGTTCGACGGCCACCGTCTCCACCTGGTCGATGATCTGCTGGCCCTCGTAGTACCGCTTGCCGGGGTAGCCCTCGGAGTACTTGTTCTGGAGCACCGTGCCGGAGGCCTCCAGCACGGCTGCGGAGACGTAGTTCTCACTGGGGATCAGGCGCAGGGTGTCGGCCTGGAGCCGCTCCTCCGCGGTGACGAGGGCGGCGAGTTCCGGGTCGGTGGCGGTGAGTGCGGGGCGGCGGTTTTCGGGTGTCGTCACGGGATCCTCCCGGGTCTGGCGCATTGCTGCGGCGTGGACCCGGATGCCCAGGCGGACGGCTCTCCGGCGGTGACGCCTCCGGGCAGGCCCGGAGTGTGCCGCTTCCTCGTGGTCGGTTCCACGGAGCACCCCTGCCGGGATGCGCGCCAGTCGCGGCGCCTCCCAGTCTACCGACGGGGGCGGCCCGGGTGGCTGTCGGATGGGCCGTTCGTGGATGTTCGCCCTGATTGACACCCTTGGTGGCCGCGAGGGCGGTGGAGCGCTCGTACGGGCCGGGGCCGCCCTCGCCGACTCCCCTGCGGTCCGGCGGAGCAGACCCGTCCGCGAGGCAATGGCCGACTTCCGGGGGCGCGCACAGACAACCGGTCAGGGCGGTCGGAGCAGCACCTTCCCGGTTGCGCTCATTTCCGACCTTTCACCTCTAACTCCCCTTCAGTTGCCCCCTCTTGACAGTTTCTTGGCGAATGCATGCCCCTTACGTAAAGGGTTCCTCGCCAGAGTGGCGGCTTACATGTGCACATCATCCGGCACATGCTCCGCACGCGAAGACCCACATCGCAGGGGGTTACATGAGAACCAGTCGCGCCAGGCGTCGCGCCGGTCTGAGCATGGCAGCGACACTGCCGCTGCTCGCCGGTGCACTCGCGCTCGGCATACCGTCCGCCAGCGCGGACTCCGCACCCGCGGGTCGCGACGCTCTGCAGGGCAGCAAGCCGGTCTGGGCCACGGCCAAGGCCGACCAGGGCGCCACCGCCGACAGCGGAAAGGTGAGTGTCCGGGTCCATCTGGCCGGCAGGGACGCGAAGGGGCTGACGGCCTACGCCGCCGCCGTGTCCGACCCGGCGTCACCCTCGTACGGGAAGTACCTGAGCGCCAAGGAGGCGCAGGCCCGGTTCGGGGCGACCCAGCAGCAGATCGACCAGGTGGTCCAGTGGCTGAAGTCGAGCGGTCTGACCGTCACCGGCGCCCATCAGCACTACGTCTCCGCCACCGGTGACGTCGCCGCGGCCGAGAAGGCGTTCAGCACCCAGCTGCGCAACTACCGCAAGGGCAGCCGGACCTACCGCGCCCCGTCCTCCACGGCCTCCGTCCCGGCCGCGCTGAGCGACGCCGTCCTCGCCGTCTCCGGTCTGGACAACGCGCCGCACAGGTCGAGTCACGACGAGACGCTGCCGCCGCCGGACGCGGTGTTCCGCAACTCCGGTCCGTTCTCCTCGTACTTCGGCTCCAGGACGGCCTCGACGCTGCCGAGCGCCTACGGCTCCAGGGTGCCGTACGCGATCAAGGGCTACACCGGCAAGCAGTTGCGTGCCGCTTACGGTGCGGGCAGCTGGACCGGCAAGGGCGTGACCGTCGCGATCACCGACGCGTACGCCTCGCCGACCATCGCGAAGGACGCTGCCGAGTACGCCGCGCGCAACGGCGACGCCCCGTACAGGCGCGGCCAGCTCAGCCAGGTCCTGCCGGACGACTACACGAAGACCGAGGAGTGCGGGGCCTCCGGCTGGTACGGCGAGGAAACCCTCGACGTCGAGGCCGTGCACGCGGTCGCGCCCTCCGCCGACATCGTCTACGTGGGCGGCGCGTCCTGCTACGACGCCGACCTGCTGGACTCGCTCAACAAGATCGTCGACCATCGGCTCGCCGACATCGTCTCCAACTCCTGGGGCGACATCGAGGCCAACGAGACCCCGGACGTCGCGGCCGCGTACGACCAGGTCTTCAAGATGGGCGCGGTCGAGGGCATCGGCTTCTACTTCTCATCCGGTGACGCGGGCGACAACGTCGCATCCACGGGCACGAAGCAGATCGACGTCCCGTCCAACTCCGCCTGGGTGACGTCGGTCGGCGGCACCTCCCTGGCCGTCGGCAAGAACGACACGTACCAGTGGGAGACCGGCTGGGGCACGCTGAAGGCGAACCTCGCCGCCGACGGCAGGAGCTGGACCGGCTTCCCGGGCGCGTACACGTCCGGCGCGGGCGGCGGCACCAGCTCGACCGTGAAGCAGCCGTTCTACCAGCGCGGCGTGGTCCCGGACTCGCTCGCGCAGGCGAACGGGAAGAAGCGGATGCGCACGGCCCCGGACATCGCGGCCGTCGCCGACCCGAACACCGGCTTCCTGGTCGGCCAGACGCAGACACTGCCCGACGGCTCCCTCGGCTACGACGAGTACCGCATCGGCGGTACGTCGCTGGCGGCGCCGGTCATCGCGGGCGTCCAGGCGCTCGCGCAGCAGGCCCAGCACGGCGGCCCGCTCGGTTTCGCCAACCCGGCGATCTACGCCCGGTACGGCTCGACGGCGTACCACGACGTCACCGACCACCCGCTGGGTGCCGACCGTGACCTCGCGGTCGCCCGCGTCGACTTCGCCAACGGCGCCGACGCGGCGGACGGCTTGCTGACGTCGGTGCGCAGCCTCGGCAAGGACGCCTCGCTGAAGGCGGTCAGGGGATACGACGACGTGACGGGTGTCGGGACTCCGGCAGCCGGATACGTGAACTCGTACCGCCGGTACTGAGGCACGGGCTCGATGCGGTGACTGCCCCGGGGCTTCGGCTCCGGGGCAGTCCTGTGCGGCAGCCCCTGCGGACAGGTCGGCAGCGCCATGTCCCCGCGGGCAGTCGCAGTGACTGCCGGCGTCCCGTCAGGCCGAGGCGCGTTTCTTGGGTGTTGCCTTCTTGGCCGTCGTCTTCGCGGTCTTCTTCGTCGCCGTCTTCGCGGTCGACTTCGTGGTCGACCGCGCGGCGGTCTTCTTCGCCGGGGCTCTGCCCGGCGTCGACTTCTTCGCGGTGGTCTTCCGGGGTGTGGCGGTCGCGGAGGCCTTCTTCTTCGCGCCGGTTCCGCCGCTCTTCTTGCGGGCGGCGAGCGACGTCACCTCGGCCACCGGTGCGCTCTCGGACTCCTCTGCCTCTTCCGCCTCCTCGCCGCGGGCCTTCTTCGCCGCCCGGACGCTGTTCTCCAGCGCCGCGATCAGGTCGATGACCTTGCCGCCGCCGGTGTCGCCGGACGCTGCCGGTTCGAGGGCCTCGCCGGAGGCCTTCGAGGCGATCAGCGCCTCGACCGCCTCGCGGTAGTCGTCGTGGAGGGTGTCCATGTCGACCTCGCCGAGAGTGGCCATCAGCGCGTCGGCCAGGTCGAGTTCGGCTTCGCGGACCGTGACGTCGGTCTCCGGGGCCACACCGTCGGTGGCGCGGATCTCGTCGGGCCAGAGCAGACCGTGCATCGCAATCACGTCGTCGACGACGCGCAGCATGCCGAGCCGTTCCCGGCCGCGGAGCGCGTACTTGGCGACGGCCACCTTCTGGCTCCGCTTCAGCGCCTCGCGCAGCAGCGTGTACGGCTTGGCGGCGGGGACTCCGTTGGCGGAGAGGTAGTACGCCGTGTCCATCTGGAGCGGGTCGATCTCGGTGGCGGGCACGAAGGCGACGATCTCGATCGTTTTCGCGGTGGGGAGCGGGAGCGAGCCGAGGTCCTCGTCGGTGATCGGGATGATCGAGCCGTCAGCGTCCTCGTACCCCTTGCCGATCTCGGAGGCTGTCACTTCCTGCTCGTCGATTTCACAGACCTTCCGGTAGCGGATCCGGCCGCCGTCGGCCAGGTGGATCTGGCGGAAGGAGATCGAGTGGCTCTCGGTGGCGTTGACCAGCTTGATGGGGATGCTGACCAGCCCGAAGGAGATCGCGCCGTTCCAGATGGACCTCACCGTTCACCCCTTTGTTCATGGAGATACCGATAGATCACCGTTGATCCCGAATTCATGTGATTCTTATCGTATGACGCCGATCACAGAGGTGGAGGGGCGGCGCCTGGCGCTCAGCAATCTCGACAAGGTTCTGTATCCGGCCACCGGAACCACCAAGGGCGAGGTGCTGCACTACTACGCGGCCACGGCGGCGGGGGCCCTGCTCGCGCATCTGTACAACCGGCCGGTGTCCTTCCTGCGCTATCCGGACGGGCCGGACGGGCAGCGGTTCTTCACCAAGAACCCCCCGCCGGGCACCCCGTCCTGGGTGAGGATCGCCGAGGTGCCGCGGCACATGGCGCAGCAGGCCGGACAGGTGCTCATCCAGGATCTGGCGTCGCTGATGTGGGCGGCGAACCTGGTGGTGGAGTTCCATACGCCGCAGTGGCAGGCCGACAGCCCGGGCATCGCCGACCGGATGGTGTTCGACCTCGATCCGGGGGCTCCGGCAACTGTCGTGGAGTGCTGCGCGGTGGCCCTGTGGCTGCGCGACCGGCTGGCGACGGACGGGCTGCTCGCGTACGGGAAGACCTCCGGATCGAAGGGGCTGCATGTTCTCGTACCACTGGAACCGGCCTCCTCCGACCGGGTGTCGGCGTACGCCAAACAGCTGGCGGTGGAGGCGGAGCGGGCCCTTCCGAAGCTGGTGGTGCACCGGATGACGCGGGCGCTGCGGCCCGGGAAGGTGTTCGTCGACTTCAGTCAGAACGCGGCGGCGAAGACCACCGCCACCCCGTACACGCTGCGCGCCAGGGCCGAGCCGACCGTGTCCGCGCCCGTCGCCTGGGCCGAGATCGAGGACTGCCGGAGCCCCGCCGAGCTGATCTTTCTGGCCGACGACATGGCCGGGCGGCTGGAGCGGTACGGGGATCTGCTCGGCCCGCTCATCAATCCGAACCGGGCCCGGCCGCTGCCCTGATGCCCGAGTCGTGGCGCACACATCCGGCCGTTGTCATGCCTGCGAGCAAAAGGCTGCATGTGGCGGGTGGATTGCCCGGGCCGTGGTGCACACTCTGCGCAGGCACTGCAATCACGTGAATCCGCGGGGAGGCGATGGCATGTTGGCGGGGATCGACGAGGTCGACTGGGCCTCGATGGAGCATGCCTACGGGCCTGCCGACGACGTGCCGGGCCTCCTCCGGGGGCTCGCGTCCGCCGATCCGGCCGAGCGCGAACAGGCGCTGGACGGCATGTACGGGGCCGTTCACCACCAGGGGGATGTGTACGCCTGCACACTCGCCTGCATTCCCTTCCTCTTCGAGCTGGTCGTGGACCCGGGGATCCACGACCGGGGCAGCATCGTCGAGCTGCTCACCAGCATCGGCGGCATCGATCTGGACGAGGACGACGACGAGGAGTTCGACGAGGAGGAGACCGACGAGGAGGAGATCGAGGACGCGGCGAACTACGCGATGGCGGCCTCGGCCGTCACCGCCGGCGCCGGGGCGTTCTTCGAGCTCATCGCCGACGAGGACCCGGGGGTACGACTCGCCGCGCCGCTGGCACTCGCCACGCTGCACAGCCACCCGGTGCGGGTCCTCGCGCTGCTGCGGGAGCGGCTGCCGGTGGAGCCGGACGAGGAGGTGCGGCTCGCGCTCGTGGAGGCGGCGGGTCGGGTCGCACTGCGGAACCGCCCGCTGGCCGGGCAGGCGGCGGACTGGCTGAGCCGCCTCGCCGCGGAGGCGTACGCCCCGGCGCTGCGGCTGGCTGCCCTCGCCCAGCTGGCCCGCTGTGCGCCGGACGCGCTACCGGGCGATGTCGTACGGATGGTGGCGGGGCTGCTGACGGAGCTGCGCTCGACACCCGGCACATCGGTCGGCGTGCCGGACCCGGTTGGCACCGCCGCACAGGTCGACGAGCCGAGTCCGGGCGAACCCGCCGATGAGCGGGGTGCGCCGGTGACCCTGGTGGGGCAGGTGCGGGCACTGTCCGCGGCGGAATCCGCAGGGCGCAGCGCCCCCTGGACGGCGGATCTGCTGCGGACGCTGCATGTCGGGCTCGACGACCGGGTCGCCGACCGGAGCGCGCTGCTGATCGACCAACTGCGCAGCCCCGACCGCTGGCAGCGCATCGATGCGGTACGGATGAGCAGCGGGCTGATACGGGCCTGGCGGGGCTCGTACGAGGAGCTGGTCCGCCTCGTGGGTGCTCAACTCGCGGACCCCGAGCCGCGGCTGGCCGAGGCCGCCTCGCACATGCTGGAGGATCTGTTCGGGCTGGCCGCGCCCGCCGCCGACGCGCTGGCTGCGCGGGTGGCGTCGGATCCCGGGTCCTGGGTGAAGGAGTGGGAGAGCGAGCCGCCGGGGCTCGGCAGCCCGGTGAAGGCGCTGGCCCGGCTGGGTGACGCCCGTGCGGTGCCCGCGCTGGCCGCCGCGCTGGAGCGGCCCGAGGTGCCGCACGACGTGGGGTTCGCCATCGGACATCTGGGCGCGGCCGCGGCCCCGCTCGCCGGAGCGCTGCGGCGCAGGCTGGGCGGGCTCGATCTCGACGAAGGGGTGTACGACCGGGCGAGTCCGCTGCTCGGCGGGCTGACCGCGCTGCGGGCGGGCGAGGCGGCGCCGGAGGTGCTGCGGGTGCTGCGCGGGGCGCCGGAGTACCGCGGGGAGTGGCTGCGGACCTCGGCACTGCGGGCACTCGGCTCGTTCGGTCCGGCCGCCCGGTGCGCCGTCCCGGAGTTGCGGGCGCTGATCCGCCGCCCGGGGACCCCGGCGGCGACGGAAGCGGCTCAGGCGCTGTGGGCGGTCGAGGGGGACGCGGAGGCCGTGCTGCCGGTTCTGATCGAGGGCCTGGGGGCGGAGCACGTGCACGAGCGGCGCTCGGCGGTGAGCGCGCTGGGCGAGCTGGGTGCGCACGCGGCCGCGGTGGCGCCCCGGCTGCGGGCGTTGCTGCTCCACGACGAGCTGTGGCTGCGGGTGGATGCGGCGATCGCCTTGTGGGAGGTGACGGGGCGGTCCGAGGAGTCCGTACCGGTCATGCTGGCCGCCTGGGAGAAGAACCGTCATGTCAGGGTCCGGGTGGCGGAATGCCTGGCGCTGATGGGTGTTGCTGGTGCAGGGTCGGATGCGGCACATGTGCTGCGTGCCGAACTCGCCTCCGTACGACGTCACAACGCCATGGACGGCGGGTACGGCAGCCACGACACATACGAGGACGAAAAGCTGCTGGTGCTCTGCCGGCGAGCGCTTCACGAAGCAACGGGGAAGGGGCCCACGACATGATCATTTTTGGTACGCGAGGCTATCTGTACCAACTGGCCATTCTGACTCTGGTCTGCGGCTGGTGCGGCAATCCGTCCGCGCACACGCTGCGGAAGCGGGTCACGAAGTTCACGCTGTTCTTCGTTCCCCTGTTCCCGTTCTCGACGAAGTACGCGACGCAGTGCACGTTCTGCGGCGGGGAGCAGAAGATCCCGAAGGAGCAGGCCGACCAACTGCTGGCGCAGCACGTGGCGTCGCAGGACGGCAACCCGTTCGGACAGGCCCAGCAGCAGCCGGGGTATGCCCAGGACGGACAGAACCCCTACCAGCGCTGATACACCTCCGGCAGCACCGGTAGCAAAAAGACATAAGGGACTTCCTTCCGCATAAGGTCGATGGGTCACGGGTCGGCAGACCCATGACCTCGGACGTCCGGGAAGGGAGGGAGTCATGCGCCCGCATCGCCGGGTGACGCGCCGCGCGAAGGCGGCCCTCGTGGCCGGCTTCGGCACCGCGCTGCTGGCCGGCTGCGGCGTCGGCGGCGAGCTGAGGAGTGCCGGAAGGGCCCCGACCGCCATCGGGCCCGCCCGGCTCTGGCCGCAGCTGCCGCCCGCCTCCGCCGCCCCGTACGACTACGGCGAGGGCGTGACGGCGCGCATCCTCGGGATCACGGTCCCGCACGACGATGTGCGCGAGGTGGATCCGGTCGCCGTGGTGCAGGCCGACCTGTTGGCCACCACCAGCCGGTCCATCGGTTCGGACGAGCTCCCCGCGGACACGGTCCGGAAGATCACCGCATGCCGCACCGCGCCGGCCGCCTGCCCGGTCCTGCAGCCGTACTACCGCGATCTGACGGGCGACGGCAGGGACGACATGGTGCTCGGCGTGCGGCGGAGCGACGGGCGGCTCTCCGTGCGCGTCTACATGGCGGAGGCGGGCAGGCTGACCCGGATCATGGCCGTCTCGGACTCCGTGATCAGCGTGGAGCTGGCCGGGTGGGACGTGATCATGCGAGTGCCATCGGCGATCGCCGGATACGAATACCGGACGGCCTGGTCCTGGGACGACCACCAGCGGGCGATGCTGCCGACGCGGGACGAGATCCTGCGGAAGGCCCCGGAGACGGCGCCCAGCGGCCGGCCGAGCGCGGAGCCCAGCCCTGAACCGACCATGGCGCCGCCGACGGTCACCGCCTCCGCGGGGCGGCGATGAGGCGACGGAGACTGCGCGCGCCCGCGTGGACCGCGACGCTCACCTGGAAAGCGGCGGTGTTCATCACCGTGATGTGCTGCGCACTCGCCGCGCTGCTGGGCGCACTGGTGCACACCGCGGTGACCCGGGAGACCGTCGCCGAGGCCCGCACCGAGGCGCTCTCCCGGCTGGACGACGTCACCGCGGCGTACAAGGCGGGCGAGGCGCTCCCGCCGGGTTCCGGTATCGATCCGCCCGGGCTGCCCGCGTCCCTGCGTGCCCTCGCCGTGAGCGGGCGTCAGGGCACGCTCGTCGCCCGCCGCCACGGGCGTCCGACCATGTGGGCGGCAGGCCCGGCCGACGGCCGCGCGCTGGCCACCGCGGTCGACTACAGCCAGAGCGCCCACGTGATCAACAGCCTCGACCGGGCGATCGTCGGCTCCTCGCTGCTGGCGATCGGCGCCACGCTGCTGGTCGGCGCGTTCGCCGTCACCCGGGTCACCCGTCGGCTGCACCAGACCGCCCGGGTGGCCCGCCGGATCGGTGCGGGCGATCTCGACGCCCGCGTCGACGATCCCCGCACCCGGGACCCGTCGCGCCCGCAGGACGAGGTGGCGATCGTCGCCGGTGCGCTGGACACCATGGCGTCCACGCTCCAGCGCAAGCTGCTGGCCGAGCAGCGCTTCACCGCCGATGTGGCGCACGAGCTGCGCACCCCGCTGACCGGTCTCTCGGCCGCGGCCGAGCTGTTGCCGGCGGGCCGCCCGGCTGAGCTGGTGCGGGACCGGGTGCGGACGATGCGGGCGCTGACGGAGGATCTGCTGGAGATCTCCCGGCTCGACGCCCGGACGGAAGAGGTCGATCTCGCGGTTCACGAACTGGCTCCGCTCGCCGTTCGTGTGGCGGGCGCCTCGGGAACGGAGACCGAGGTCCGCATCCTGGGGGCGGAAGCCGGAACCGGGGCGAGGCCCGTGCGTGTGGAGACCGACAAGCGGCGGCTGGAGCGGGTCCTCGGTAATCTGATCGCCAATGCGCACAAGCACGGCCGGCCGCCGGTGGTCGTGACGGTCGACGGGCCGGTGGTGACCGTACGCGATCACGGTCCGGGGTTCCCGGACTATCTGCTGGCCGGTGGTCCTCAGCGGTTCCGTACCGAGGGCGGCGGCAAGGGTCACGGGCTCGGACTGACCATCGCCGTCGGGCAGTCGGCGGTCATCGGCGCCGAGCTCGTCTTCGCCAACGCGGAGGACGGCGGGGCGGTGGCGCGGCTGACGCTCCCTGAGTACGTACGGCTCGACGGCGGCGAACCGCCCGGCCATGACGACCAGACAGAGGCGATGTAAGGGAAATTAACTGGCATAAGGGGAATATGGTGCACCTCTTGCTACGTTGCGGGGCATGACCGCAACGAGGACGGACGCACCCCCGCCGCAGCTACGCCTGCCCAAGCGGCGCGGGGTCGAGCTCTCGCTCCTCGTCGGAGCCGTCCTCATCTCCGTCTACGGCTACGCCGCCGTCGGCCTCGCGCACGACCACGCGATCCCGCCCGATGTCGCCGGTTACGGTGCCGGCCTCGGGCTGCTCGCACTCCTCGCCCATCTCGCCGTCCGCTTCCGTGCCCCGCACGCCGATCCGCTGCTGCTCCCCATCGCCGTCCTGCTCAACGGCCTCGGGCTGGTGCTGATCTACCGGCTCGACCTGGAGACCCCGAAGGACCAGGCGGCGCCCACCCAGCTGATCTGGTCGACGCTCGGGGTCGCGCTCTTCATCGTGGTCGTCGTCTTCCTCCGCGACCACCGGGTGCTCCAGCGGTACGCGTACCTGTCGGTCGCCGCAGCGCTCGTCCTGATGATCGTGCCGATCTTCTTCCCCGCGGTGAACGGTGCCAAGATCTGGATCCGAATCGGCGGATTCTCGTTCCAGCCGGGCGAGTTCGCCAAGATCCTGCTCGCCGTCTTCTTCGCCGCGTACCTCTCCGCGAACCGCAACGCGCTCGCCTACACGGGACGCAGGATCTGGAGACTCCAACTGCCCACCGGCCGGGTGCTCGGCCCGATCGTGGCGATCTGGCTGCTCAGTGTCGGGGTGCTGGTCCTCGAGCGCGATCTTGGGACCTCGCTGCTCTTCTTCGGCCTCTTCGTGATCATGCTGTACGTGGCGACCGGCCGGACCGGGTGGATCGCGGTGGGGCTGCTGCTCGCCGCCGTCGGCGCGTTCGCCGTCGGCTCCTTCGAGCCCCATGTGCACAGCCGGGTGCAGGACTGGCTCGATCCGTTCGCCTCCATCGACGCGGGCGAGGGACCGAGCCAGCTCGCCCAGTCGCTCTTCGCGTTCGCCGCGGGCGGGATGCTGGGCACCGGGCTCGGTCTCGGCCACTCCATCCTCATCGGCTTCGCCGCCAAGTCCGACTTCATCCTGGCCACGGCGGGCGAGGAACTCGGGCTCTCCGGGCTGACCGCGGTCTTCCTGCTGTACGCGCTGCTGGTCGCACGCGGCTACCGGGCCGGGCTCGCCCTGCGAGACCCCTTCGGGCGGCTGCTGTCGATCGGGCTCGCCTCGATCCTGGCCCTCCAGGTCTTCGTGATCGCGGGTGGCGTGATGGGACTGATCCCGCTGACGGGCATGGCGATGCCGTTCCTCGCCCAGGGCGGTTCGTCCGTCGTGACCAACTGGATCATCGTGGCGCTGCTCATCCGGATCAGCGACCTCGCCCGCACCCCCCACCCCGACCGGGTGGAGACCGGGGACATCGCACCGATCGTGGAGGACCCGTCGTGATCCGCTACATCCGGCGGGCCGCCGCGTTCTGCCTGCTGCTGCTCGTGGCGCTGCTGCTCAACGCCGCCCGCATCCAGGTCTTCCAGGCGGACCAACTGGACGACAACCCCGCCAACCGCCGCCGGACGATCGACCGCTACGACCAGCCGCGGGGCAACATCCTGGTCGGCGGGAAATCGGTCACCGGCTCCAAGAACACGGACGAGCGGCTCACCTACGAGCGCACCTACATTGACGGGCCGCTGTACGCGCCGGTGACCGGGTACGCCTCGCAGACGTACGGCACGACGCTCATCGAGAACGCCGAGGACGACATCCTCTCCGGCACCGATCCGCTGCTCGCCCCGCTGCCGCTGTGGGACGAGATCACCCGCAGCCGGCAGCCCGGCGGCAACGTCGCAACGACCGTCAAGGACTCCATGCAGCGCGCCGCGTACGCCGGGCTGGGCGGGCGGCGGGGTGCGGTCGCCGCCCTCGAACCGTCGACCGGCAAGATCCTGGCGCTGGTCTCGACCCCTTCGTACGACCCCGAACGGCTCTCCGGCACCGGCTCGTCGGTCACCGACGCCTGGCGGCAGTTCAACAGGGCGAGGAGCCAGCCGATGCTCAACCGGGCGATCCGGCAGACCTATCCGCCGGGCTCCACCTTCAAGATCGTGACGGCGGCTGCGGCGCTCGACGCGGATGTGGTCGAGGACCCTCATGCGGAGACCGACACCCCGTCCCCGTACGTCCTGCCGGGGACCAGCACCACGCTCCCCAATGAGGCACGCGGCTGCGAGTACGCGTCGCTCGCCGAGGCGATCCGGGTGTCGTGCAACACCGTGATGGCCCATCTGGGGGTGGACGTCGGACTCGACGGGATGGTGAAGGCGGCGCGGAAGTTCGGCTTCAACGACAGCGGGCTGAGGATCCCGTCCGGCGTGGCCAGAAGCAACTTCGACACCGATATGAGCAACGACCAGCTGGCCCTGTCGTCGATCGGACAGTTCAACACGACGGCGACACCGCTGCAGATGGCCATGGTGGCGTCGGCCGTCGCGAACGGCGGTGACCTCAAGTACCCGTACCTGGTGGACCGTACGACGACCAGGAGCGGCACCACCGTCCATCAGAACGGCCCGCGCCCCTACCACCAGGCGATGAGCCCGCGGACGGCGACGCAGCTGCGGCAGATGATGATCGACGTCGTCGAGCAGGGCACGGGGTCCAATGCCGCGATCGACGGGGCGACGGTCGGCGGCAAGACCGGCACCGCTCAGCACGGCATCGACAACTCCGGCACCCCGTATGCCTGGTTCATCTCCTGGGCACAGGCGCCGAACGCGAGCCGGCCGGCGGTCGCGGTCGCGGTGGTCGTCGAGGACGCCGCCGCGAAGCGGGCGGACATCAGCGGGGGCGGCAGCGCGGCGCCGATCGCCCGGGCCGTCATGGAGGCGGCGCTGCGCGGCTGACGGCACGCAGGGGCGCACCTCCATCCGGGCCGTCTCGCCGCTCGGAACGGCCCGTACGGCGCGGCACACGCTGATTACTGTGCGGCCATGACATCCATGACATCGGAGAACGGCCACGAACTCGCCCAGGTGAACATCGCCCGGCTCAGATTCCCGCTGGACTCACCCGAGTTGAAAGACTTTGTCGAGGCCCTCGATCCGGTCAACGCGGTCGCCGACCGAGCCGCGGGGTTCATCTGGAGGCTGCAGAGCGAAACCGGGAACGCCACCGACGTACCGGTTTTCGGAGACTCCTGGTTGATCGTGAACATGTCGGTGTGGCGCGACACGGACGCACTGACGGCCTTCATGTACCAGGGGCAGCATCGCGAACTCCTCGCCCGGCGCCGCGAATGGTTCGAGCGGGTGGAGGAGGCGATGACCGCACTGTGGTGGGTTCCGGCGGGCGAGCGCCCGACGGTGCAGGACGCCGAGGAGCGCCTGCGGATCCTGCGCGAACACGGCCCGACGGAGAGGGCTTTCACGCTGCGGACCAGCTTCCCGGCGCCCACCCCCGTCGCGGACTGATCGCCGATCGGCGTGCGCGACTCGGCACGGACGCCGACGGTGTCCGCCGCCGGCTGATTCAGCTCTGCGGCGCGACCTGGCGCTCGACGACCCGCCGGTGACGGCGGGGGTCGTGTCGACGCCGCCGAAGCCCTCTGTCGTGGCCCGGAGGCGTGCGTCACCGCCGCGGGCATCGCGGCGACGCACACCACGCCGCCGGAGGCTCCGGTGCGGGTGGCGGAGCCGGTGCGCGGCTTCACGGCCGGCCTCTGGGCGCCGGCCGTCGAAGACCCTCGCACCGGGCCGACGGCATCCTCTAGTGCTGCGCAGCGCCCTCCGCTATCGCCTCCTCGACCTCCGCGACCCGCGCCTGCTCCTCCGCCGCGAACCGGTCCCGGTCCAGCTGCTCGGCTATCTCCTCGTCCTGGGCCATGAGCAGGTCGAGGTTGGAGTCGCCGAGTTCGAAGACGCCCATGTCGACGTACGCCTTCTGCAGCCGCTCGCCCCACAGACCGATGTCCTTGACGCACGGCACGATGCGGCTGAACAGCAGCTTGCGGAAGAGCTGCAGGTACTCCGAGTGCTCGGAGAGGTCCTTGGCCTCCTGCTTGCCTATGCCGAAGTTCTCCAGCACCTCGACGCCGCTGAGACGGTCGCGCATCAGATAGCAGCCCTCGATGACGAACTCCTCGCGCTCGCGCAGTTCGGCGTCGCTCAGCTGCTTGTAGTAGTCGCGCAGCGCCATCCGGCCGAAGGCGACGTGCCGGGCCTCGTCCTGCATGACGTAGGCGAGGATCTGCTTGGGCAGCGGCTTGGTCGTGGTGTCGCGGATCATGCCGAACGCGGCCAGCGCCAGGCCCTCGATCAGGACCTGCATGCCCAGGTAGGGCATGTCCCAGCGGGAGTCGCGCAGGGTGTCGCCGAGCAGGCCCTGGAGGTTGTCGTTGATCGGGTAGAGCATCTGCACCTTCTCGTGCAGGAACCGGCCGTATATCTCCGCGTGCCGGGCCTCGTCCATGGTCTGGGTGGCGGAGTAGAACTTCGCGTCCAGGTCGGGGACGGACTCCACGATCCGGGCCGCACAGACCATCGCGCCCTGCTCACCGTGGAGGAACTGGCTGAACTGCCACGAGGTGTAGTGCTTGCGCAGTTCGCCCCGGTCCTTCTCGGTCATCTTGGCCCAGTGCGGGGTGCCGTACAGCGTGAGGGCCTCGTCGGGGGTGCCCAGCGGATCGGCGGGGTCGACCTCCAGGGACCAGTCGATGCGCTTGTTGCCGTCCCACTGCTTGTCCTTGCCCTTCTGGTAGAGGGCGAGAAGGCGTTCACGGCCGTCGTCGTAGTCCCAGCTGAAGCGGGCGGCGCCGGAGGCGGGCACCTGCCACAGGGGCGTGTCGGGGGCGGTGGTGTAGAGGTCGTGTGTCGACACGGACGGCTCCTTCGCCTCGCATGCTCGGACAAGTTCCGCTGCGGTTGGGTCAGTTGGCAGGTTCACACGTTGGTAGACGCCGAGTCAACAAGTCGCGCGCGAGGGATTGACTGCCTTACTGACGAGCAGTCTCATAAGGAGTGACCCCCGGTAACCCACGTGTGAGGTGCCCCCAGCCATGACGACAGTGACCGAACGCGACGTGCAGGTGCTCCGCGACGCACTCGGCCCGCTCCGGGACCGCGAGCAGATCGCCGAGCGCCTCCTGGAGTCCTCGGCCAAGCACTCCTTCGATCCGGACACCGAACTCGACTGGGATGCGGCGGTCGAGGACGGAAAGTGGTTCTGGCCGCCCGAGCTCGTCTCCCTCTACGACACCCCGCTGTGGCGGAAGATGTCGGAGGAGCAGCGGATGGACCTGGCCCGGCACGAGGCGGCGTCGCTGGCGTCGCTCGGCATCTGGTTCGAGATCATCCTGATGCAGCTGCTGGTCCGGCACATCTACGACAAGCCGGTGACCAGCAATCATGTCCGTTACGCGCTGACCGAGATTGCCGACGAGTGCCGGCACTCGATGATGTTCGGCCGCATGATCCAGTGGGGGCAGGCGCCCAGCTATCCCGTACCGCGCGTCTACCACAACCTGGCGCGGGTCCTGAAGACCGTCTCCACGACGCCCGGTTCGTTCGCCGCGACCCTGCTCGGCGAGGAGATCCTCGACTGGATGCAGCGGCTGACGTTCCCGGACGAGCGCGTCCAGACGCTGGTGCGCGGCGTGACCCGTATCCATGTGGTCGAGGAGGCACGGCACGTGCGCTACGCCCGCGAGGAGCTGCGCCGCCAGATGGTCACGGCACCTCGCTGGGAGCGCGAGTTCACCCGGCTGAGCTGCGGGGAGGCGGCGCGCGTCTTCTCCGTCTGCTTCATCAACCCGCAGGTGTACGAGAACGTCGGCCTGGACCGCCGCGAGGCCGTCGCCCAGGTGAAGGCGAGCGGCCACCGGGCGGAGGTCATGCAGTCGGGTGCGAAGCGGCTGACGGACTTCCTCGACGACATCGGCGTGTTGAACGGGGTGGGGCGCAAGCTGTGGAAGAGCTCGGGTCTGCTGGCCTGAGCCGGCTTCCGCGGCGGAGGGAGCGCCGCAGGGGGTGTCCGGCGGATCATGGCCGGGAGCCGCCGGACACCCCCTAGGCTTCGAGGCATGACCTCTGCCGCCGCAGCCCCGCCGAACCGCGCGTACCGAAGGCTCAGCGTCGAGGAGCGTCGCACGCAACTCCTGGGCGCCGCCCTCACCCTGTTCGCGCACCGGGCGCCGGACGAGGTCTCGCTCGACGAGGTCGCGGCGGTGGCCGGTGTCTCCCGTCCGCTCGTCTACCGCTACTTCCCCGGTGGGCGGCAGCAGTTGTACGAGTCGGCGCTCCGGTCCGCGGCGGACGAACTGAAACTCTGCTTCGCCGAGCCGGCCGAGGGCCCGCCCACGGAACGGGTGACGCGAGTGCTCGGCCGCTACCTCAGGTTCGTCGACGAGCACGACACCGGGTTCAGCGCCCTGCTGCGCGGCGGAAGCGTCGCCGAGACGTCCCGGACGACGGCGATCGTCGACGAGGTGCGGCGGGCGGCGGCCGAACAGATCCTGCTGCATCTGGGCCGGGGAGACGGATGTGCGCCCGGGCCCCGGCTGCGGATGTTGGTGCGGACCTGGATCGCAGCCGTCGAGGCGGCCTCGCTGATCTGGCTGGACGAGGAGAAACAGCCCGTCGCCGACGAGCTGCGCGACTGGCTGGTCGACCAGTTGATCGCCCTGCTCGCGGCCACCGCGGCGACGGACGGGGAGGCGGCGTCCGTGGTGGCGGCACTGCTGTCGCTGGAGACCGCATCCGGTCCTGCCGGAAAGCTGGCGGCCCGACTGGTCCCCGTGCTCGGCGGGGCGGCCCACCTGCTGCCGCCGGACTGAGCCCCGGAACACACCCTGGGTCAGACTGGGGACGTGAGAAGCGAGAACACCACCTTCAGGGGCGGCCCGCTGGACGGGCGGGTCCTCCCCGTCCTCGTCGGCTCGACCGGCCATCCGCCCAAGTGGTACGAGGTCCCGGTGCCGGACGCCGACGGCGGGCCGGCCACCGTGTACGCGTACCGGCGGGTCCCGGCCGGATACTCCAAGCGGCTGGGTGTGCAGCGCGGCTGGGTGTACGAGTACGCCCCCGAGGGCCGCGAGCGCCACACTCTCAAGTGGCCCTGGTCGAAACCGAGCTGACCCGCTGGTCCGGGCGGGGTGCGTCGCCCGCCTCTCGATTGCCGGACGCCCCAAGGGCTGTCCCGTCATCCCTGGCGGGCGCACGACGACAGCCACGGCACCTCGCTGCGTTGTCGGAACGCCCGAACAGGCCCATCCGCCTTGCGATGCACCGCATCTGACGCCGCGCGCTGATCCACCAGGGATTACGGGACAGCCCTTAAGATCGACGGATCCATGGTCACGAGAACGGTCACAAGGGGGTGCGCCATGGAGGCGCTGCGTCAGGACGATCCACGCCGCTTCGGTCCGTACACCGTGCTGGCGCGGTTCCGCGAGACGGCGAGCGCTGTCCAGTACCTCGCGCACGACGCGAGCGCGGACCACACCGTCGTGATCACCGCGGCCCGGCCCGAGCTTGCCGCACTGCCCGCCTTCCGCCGCCGCTTCGAGGCGGAGGCACGCACCGCGGACCGGCTGGCGGGTGGCTGGGTCCAGCCGCAGCTCGCCACCCGTACGGATGACGGGGAGCTGTGGACGGCCGTGGCGTACGTACCGGCGCTGACGCTCGCCGAGGCGATCGACGCCGCGGGGCCCCTCCCCGAGCGTGCCGTGCGGATACTGGGTGCGGGCATCACCGAGACGCTCTCCCGGGTGCACGCCACCGGGGCCGTGCTGGAGGGGCTCGCCCCGGGGACCGTGCTGCTGGCCGGGGACGGACCGCGGCTCACCGCCTTCGGCCCGCTGGGCGCTGCGGCCGAAGCCGAGGCCAGAACGGGCGGGCAGCTCTCCGTGCGGCTCGGATATCTCACCCCGGAGCAGGTCGAGGGAGGGACGGCGGGACCGGCCTCCGACCTCTTCGTGCTCGGTCTGCTGCTGGCGTACGCGGCGACCGGCACGACCCCGCTCGCGGACGGCCCGGCGGCGGAGGCGGCCGAGCGGATCGCCCACGCCGAGCCGGAACTGGGCGCGGTCCCGGAGGACTTGCGCGGGCTGATCGCGCGCTGCCTGACCAAGGACCCGGCCGAGCGGCCGAGCTCCGGGACGGTGGCGGCGGAACTGGCACTGGAGGGCGCGGCGGGCCTCGCGAGGGGCGGCTGGCTGCCGGAGCAGCTGTCGAAGGCGCTTGCGGAACAGGAGTCCCGCGTCAGGGAGCTGGTGTCCGAAGGGGCGGCCGACGAGCCGGCGGACAGCCCCGATGGCACAGCCCCGCGCGGTTCGCTCACCGAACCTGCCGACGCCACGCCCGACAGCCCCGCCACCGGCGCGCCCGGCGACGGCGGCCTCGGGGAGGACACTCGGACCACCCGGATCGGAAGCGTCGGCAGCCCCCGCGCCCCGGAGCCCGACCGGCCGACCACCCAGCTGTCCATCCCGCGTGAACGGACCGGTCCCCCCGATCGGCTGCCCGTCGGCCTGCCGCCCGTCGCGCCGCTCGTGCCGCGCCCGCTCCCGGCCCCGGCAGCGGCAATGACCGCCCCGCCCCCGCCGCCCGTGACGCCCACGCCCGCGCCTTCCTCTTCCTCGTCCCCCTTCGCCGCCCTCGACCGTCGCACCCTGCTCTTCGGTGCGGCCGCCGGCGCGGCCGGCCTGATCGTCGGCGGTGGGGGTGTGCTCGCCCTCGGGTCCGACGGCTCCGACGCCCCGGACGACGGCAAGCCCGCCCCGTCCCCCAGCGGCCCCACCGTGGCCGGGCTGCCGCCGCAGCCGCGTTGGGTGTACGGGCACCCCGAGGCCGAACCCGCGCCGCTCACCGCCGCGCTCTGGCACGACCGGCTGCTCGTGCTGACCGGTGAGACGAAGGCCTCCGCCGTCGATCTGCGGACCGGCCGCCGCCTCTGGGAGTGCCCTGACGCGGCGAAGGGGCAGGCGGCCCTGGCTGCCGGTGACGCGTTCTGCTTCGTCGCCGGGCCGTCCGAGTTCCTCTGGCTGTCGCCGAAGGACGGAACGGTCGCGCACCGGGTGGCGTACGAGAACGAGTTCGAGGGTGCACCGTTCCTGACGGTGTCCGACGTCATCGGCCAGTCCGGTCCGGCGATCTGGTTCACCGGCTCGCGCAAGGTCACCGTGAAGGCCGAGAAGCCGAAGAAGGGCAAGAAGCGCGGGAAGGACACACAGGTCGTCACGTCGTTCCTGTTCGCGTACGACATCGTGCGGCGCAAGGAGCTGTGGCGGACCCCTGTACCCACCGGCCGGGAATCGACGCCCCCCGCCTACCAGCTGATCGCCGTCCGCCCCGACGACATCGTCGTACGCCAGAAGAGCGCGACGCTCACCCCCGGCGACGTCAAGGCCGCCAAGGGCAAGGCGGTCTTCCGTGGGTTCGACCGCAAGAGCGGGAAGCTGCTGTGGACCAAGTCGTTCGGCACGGTCGGTCCGGACGGCGCAGCCGTCGGGGATGACCAGGGACTGCTGTACGCGGCGGCGGGCGACGCCCTCCAGTCGTTCGAGATGCCCACGGGCAAGCCGAAGTGGACGCTGAACGGCACACCCGGGTCGGTGTTCGGGACACCGGTCCCGGCCGGGGCCCTGCTGCACACCACCAGCCGCAACCAGGAAGTGGGCGCGGTCGAGCGGGAGTCCGGAAAGCTGCGCTGGCGGCGGTCCACCGAGGCGGTGCCCGGCGCATCGACGCCGGTCGTCACCGTGAGTTCCAGCGGCAGGACCGTGCTGGCGGCCGGGGACGCGCAGGTCACCGCGTTCGCCGCGGCGGACGGCCGGCGACTGTGGAAGTTCCAGGACATCGGGGTGCAGGACCCGAAGGGCGCCACGGTCACCGCCCCGTACCGGGTGCTGGCCTTCGGGGAGTCCGCCGTCGTCCAGCGGGAACGGATGTTCTACGCGTTCCCCGTGAAGTGACCTCGGGGGCCGTCGGATCAGGGCCCCGGCCGTGATCCGCCGGACCCCTCGCGGGTCGTCCCGCCGTCCGGGCGAATCCGGGCGCCGCCACGTCGCACGGTTCTTGCATCGCCCGCGCCCGAGTGACCGTATTGACGAGTTGCGCTCACTCATGGGGAGTCCCACGATCGCCCCGTCATCGGAGGTGATCCCGTGTCGTCCAGGGTTCTGCGCACCCTCTGCGCGGCGGCACTCGCCGCGGTGGTCGCGGCCTCACCCGCCGTCGCCGCCGCCGCGGAGCCGAGCAGTCCCGGCCCCGCCCGTGAGCCACGCGCCACGAAGAGCGTCGCCGAGCTGCTGACCGAGCTCAAGAAGCTGTATCAGCGGGCCGAGGAGGCCAGCGAGGCGTACAACGGAACCACGGCGAAGCTGAAGAAGAGGCAGGCGGAGGCGAAGAAGCTGGACACCGCTCTCGTCGTGGCGCGGACCGCGCTGGGCCACAGCCGCAACGACGCGGGGCGGCTGGCCCGGGAGCAGTACCAGGGGCAGTCCGATTTCTCCTCGTACGTCCAGCTGATGCTGTCCCGCGATCCCGAGCACGCCCTGGACCAGGAACACGTGATCCGGCGGGTGGCTGCCGGCCGGGCCGCGACCGTGAAGCGGCTCACCGGCGCCGAGAAGCGCGCGGACGCCCTGGCCTCCGCGTCCCGCAAGGTGCTCGAGAAGCAGCGAGTGCTGGCCGCGCGGCAGAAGAAGCAGCGCGACACCGTGCAGTCGCGGCTGAGGAAGGTGGAGGTGCTGCTGGCCGAGCTCACCGCCGAGCAGATCGCCAAGGTGTCCCGACTGGAGCAGCAGGCCACGGACAAGGCCCAGGGCACGCTGGTCACCTCGGGCGCCCTGTCCTCGGCCCGACCGCCGTCTCAGGAGGGCGACGACGCGGTGAAGTACGCGGTCAGGCAGCTCGGCAAGCCGTATGTGTGGGGCGCGGAGGGTCCGGGGTCGTTCGACTGCTCCGGGCTCACCTCGCAGGCCTGGGCGAACGCGGGGCGCACGATTCCGCGGACCTCGCAGGAGCAGTGGCGGCAGCTGCGGAAGGTACCGCTGAACGCGCTGCGCCCGGGTGACCTGGTGATCTACTTCCCGAAGGCCACGCACGTGGCCCTGTACGTCGGCAACGGCCTGGTGGTGCAGGCGCCCCGGCCCGGGTCGCAGGTGAAGGTCTCGCCGCTGGCGTCGAATCCGCTGCTGGGCGCCGTGCGTCCGGATCCGAAGAGCCCGTCGCTGAGCAGTTACAGCCTCCCGGAGCTGGCCCCGGACGCGTCCAGCGGCTCGGATGCCGGGTACAACTCCTCGTCCGCGCCCGGCGACGAGTAGCCGCACGCACTACCCCCCGTACACACGTCAGCCGGGCCGCACGCCGTCGCTCTCCCGACGGGAACCGGCCCGGCTGTCGTGTCTGTCCTGGCGGTACGACGGTCAGGCCGCCGCTGCCTCCGAGACCTGCGCGAGGTACGCGTTCGTCTTCTCGGGATCGAAGAAGAAGTTGTCGAAGTCCGCCGGGTTGTTGAACCCGTTGGCGAACCGGTCGGCGACCGGCTGCAGCTGACCGGCGGCGCCGATCAGGTTCAGCACGTGCTCCGGCGGTACACCGAGCATGGCGTTCGTCCACTTCACCACGTGCTGCGCGGTGTCCCAGTAGCGGTCGAACGTGGACTGCATCCAGTCCGCGTCGAACGGCCGGTCGCCGTGCTCGATGATCGACTTCAAGTACGCGTCGGCGCACTTGGAGGCGGAGTTGGAGCCCTGGCCGGTGATCGGGTCGTTGGCGACGACGACATCAGCCACTCCGAGCACCAGGCCGCCGCCGGGCAGCCGGCCGATCGGCTTGCGCACGGTCGGGGCGTAACGGCCCGCCAGGGTTCCATTGGCGTCGGTCAGTTCGACCTTGGTCGCACGCGCGTACTCCCACGGCGTGAACTGCTCCATGAGCTCCAGCGTCTTCGCGAGGTGCTCGGAGGGGTCCTTGATGCCCTGGAAGACGTCCAGCGGGCCGCCCGGGACGCCCTCCCAGAACAGGATGTCGGCGCGGCCGGACGTGGTCAGGGTCGGCATCACGAAGAGCTCGCCGACACCGGGGACCAGGTTGCAGCGGACCGCGTCGAACTCGGGGTGCTCGGGGCGCGGACCCATGCCGTGGACGTACGCGACGGCCAGGGCGCGCTGCGGGGCGTCGAACGGCGAACGGGACGCGTCCCGACCGAACATGGAGACCAGCTCGCCCTTGCCCGCGGAGACCATCACCAGGTCGTAGGTGCGGGAGAAGTAGTCGAGGTCGGAGACGGCCGCCCCGTGGATGACGAGCTGTCCGCCGCGCTGGGCGAACGTCTCCATCCAGCCGGCCATCTTCACGCGCTGGTCGACGGACTGGGCGAAGCCGTCCAGCTTGCCGACCCAGTCGACGGCGCGCGAGGAGTCGGGGGCGGCGACCGACACGCCGAGGCCCTCGATGCGTGGGGCTTGGGACTCCCAGAAGTTGAGCTGGAGGTCACGCTCGTGCTGCAGCGCGGTGTGGAACATGCACTGCGTGGACATGACCCGGCCGGACCGGATCTCGTCGGCGGTGCGGTTGGACATCAGGGTGACTTCGTACCCACTGGACTGCAGTCCGAGGGCGAGCTGGAGACCGGACTGGCCGGCTCCGACTATGAGTATCTTCCGCATCGCGGTTCTCCGTTACGTCTACGTGGTACGTGCGCGAGGTGTGTCTAGGCGGGGGTCGCGTCGAGAGCGTGACCCACGAGGGCCAGCAGCGACTCGACGACGGTGATCCTGTTACGCGCGTCCATGATCACAACAGGTACGTCCGGAGGGACGGTCAGGGCTTCCCTGACGTCCTCCGCCTCGTAACCGGGCGTCCCCTCGAAGTGGTTGACGGCCACGATGTACGGCAGTCCGCAGCTCTCGAAGTAGTCGAGTGCGGGAAAACAGTCGGAGAGCCGCCGGGTGTCGGCGAGCACCACCGCACCGATCGCGCCGCGCACCAGGTCGTCCCACATGAACCAGAAGCGCTGCTGTCCGGGTGTGCCGAACACGTACAGCACGAGGTCGTCGTCGAGCGTGAGACGGCCGAAGTCCATCGCCACGGTCGTGGTGACCTTGTCGGGCGTCGCGGTGAGGTCGTCGGTCTCCTCGCTGGCCTGGGTCATCAGCGCTTCGGTCTTCAGCGGGGTGATCTCGGAGACCGATCCCACGAAGGTCGTCTTGCCGACCCCGAACCCGCCCGCGACCACTATCTTCGTGGCGGTGGGGGCCCTGGTGTGATCCAACTGCCAGGCCTGGAGCGACTCCTCGGCCTGGTCCTCCGGTCCCGGCTGACGCGGGGCGGACAGGAGCGGATCAGAGACGACGGAGTCCATTCAGCACCCTTTCGAGCAGTGCGCGGTCGGGCTGGCCGGTGCCGTGACCGGTCCCGTACACACGGATCTTTCCCTGGTCGGCCAAGTCGCTGAGCAGCACTCGGACCACGCCGAGCGGCATCTTCAACAGGGCCGAGATCTCCGCGACCGTACGCATGCGGCGGCAGATTTCGACAATGGCCCGGAGCTCCGGCATCACCCGCGTGGCGAGGCTGCCGTTGGTGAGCTCGCGGCGCTCCTCGGGCGCTTCCAGCGCGGCCACGAACGTCTCGACGAGAAGGACGTGACCGAAGCGGGTGCGGCCGCCGGTGAGCGAGTACGGGCGGACCCGGGCGGGCCGTCGGTCGGACCCGCGGACCGGGAGCCTGCGGGCGGGTTCAGCAGCGGGCGTCACTGGGCGCTCTCCATCGATTTGCGCAGTTCACTGCGGAGTTCGGGGGTGAGTACGTGTCCGGCACGACCGACGAAGAGCGCCATGTGGTACGCGATGACGCTCATGTCGCAGTCGGGGGTGGCGTGCACGCCGAGCAGCGAACCGTCACTGATCGACATGACGAAGACGCTGCCCTCGTCCATGGCGACCATGGTCTGCTTGACGCCGCCGCCGTCCATCAGTTTCGCGGCGCCGACGGTGAGGGAGCCGATGCCGGAGACGATGGTCGCCAGGTCGGCGCTGGAACCCCGGGGGCCGTCCTGCCGACCGTCTGTCGCCATGGCTGTCTGACGGCCGGGGTCGGAGGAGAGCAGCATCAGTCCGTCGGACGAGACAACGGTGACCGAATGGACCCCTGGCACCTCCTCCACGAGATTGCTCAGCAACCAGTGAAGGTTCCGGGCCTCGGTGCTCAGCCCGAATGTGCTGGGCGCAGTCAACTGCGTGCCTCCTCGACTGTGTCCCCCGTCTCATCGGTTCGACCACCGAGACGGTCTGCCCGCTCGGTCTGCTCGGTCAGTGCGGTGCCGGCACCGGTGACGGCACCGTCGGCGATCTCCGCCTCGACGTCGCGGCGGCCGTCCTTCGCCCCCTGGTGGAAACCGCCGAGGCGGCGACGCAGCGCGTCCTTGTCCAGGTTGCCCTTGCGCTCGGCGGTGGGGGCGGCGGCGGGCTTGACAACCTTGGGGGTGCGCTTGGGAAGACCCTTGTCGGTGATGCGCTCGGCCTGCGGCTCCGGCTGCCGGGGGCCGGGAAAGGCCTCGACGGCGGGCACCGGGGAGGGAGCCGGGGCGGTGAAGGGCTCCGGGGTCTCGTCCGCGGTGCGCTCGTGGCGGTCGGGGCCGATCGCGTACGGGTCGGGGGGTGCCGGGGTCGCGTGGGCCGGTGCGACCGACGGGACCGACTGAGCCGCGGGGACGTCCCGGAGCTCCGGGAGCCGGACCTGCATCGTGGTCTCGGCCTCGGACTCGGCGGCGGCCGGCTCGGGTGCCACCGGAGCGGGCACCTCCGCCGGAGCGGGCACCTCCGCCGGAGCGGGCACCTCCGCCGGAGCAGGCACCTCCGCCGGAGCAGGCACCTCCGCCGGAGCAGGCACCTCCGCCGGAGCGGGTGCCTCCGTCCGGGCCGGGTCCGCTGCCGACTCGCGGATCGTCTGCTCGGCGGCGGCGATCAGCGGGTCACCGGGCAGCGCGAGCATCCGGCCCGGCAGGGCATTGGAGTTCGCCTCGGCGACCGATCCGGGCAGGTTCACCGCAGGCGCGTCCCCCGGCGCGGTCACGGGCGGCGGCGTGGCACCGGGGGGCGCCTTCGGCAGCAACGCCTGCGGCAGCACGACGACCGCAGTCACCCCGCTGCCCTTCTGCTCGCGCAGCTGGACCCTCACGCCGTGGCGCGCCGCGAGGAGCGACGTCACCTGGAGTCCGAGGCCCGCGCCGTCGGCGTTCCGCTCGCCCGCCTCGAACGAGGACGGGTCGGCCAGGCGGGCGTTGAGCTCACCCATCCGTACGGACGACATGCCGATGCCCTCGTCCTGCACGGAGAGCATCACCTCACCGGTCTCCAGCAGCCAGCCGGAGAGCTCGACTTGCGAATCGGGCGGCGAGAAGGAGGTCGCGTTCTCCAGGAGTTCGGCGACCAGGTGGCTGAGGTCGTCGGCGGCGAAACCGGCGATCTGGGCGTGCGGCGGCAGGGACTGGATGGTGACCCGCTCGTACCGCTCGATCTCGCTGACGGCCGCACGCAACACGTCGACCAGCGGGATCGGGCCGGAGTGTCCGTGCCCGTGCTCGGCGCCCGCGAGGACCAGCATGTTCTCGCTGTGGCGCCGCATGACCGTGGCCATGTGGTCGAGCTTGAAGAGGGTGGCGAGCCGCTCCGAGTCCTGCTCGCGCTCCTCCAGGCTCTCGATGACGCCGAGCTGGCGCTCGACGAGGCCGAGGGTGCGCAGCGAGAGGTTGACGAAGGTGTGGTGGACCGTGTTCTTGAGCCGCTCCAGCTGGGCGGTCAGATCGGCGGTGCGGACCTGGAGTTCGGCGCGCTGGAGCGTGAGGGCCTCGCGTCCGGCGATCAGTTCGCCGCGCTCGTTCTCCAGGTTCTCGAACCGGCCGTTGAACTCCTGGAGCAGCCCGTGCAGGTTGCCGTGCAGGGCGTTGAGGGATCGAACGACCTGGGCGAACTCGTCGTTGCGGCCGGTGTAGCGGACCGGCTCGGCGGTGGCGGGCTCCGCGGCAAGGCGGGCGGCGCCGATCCGCAGGACGGCGAGCGGCTGGGTCAGCGTACGGGCCACGGCGGTGGAGACGCCGACGGCGATCAGCAGACAGCCGCCGAGGAGTGCGATGCGCAGTTCGAGGGCAGTGACGTCGTCGTCGCGCAGCTGCTCCATGCGTCGCACCTGGGTGGTGCCGAGGGCGGACTCGACGCTGCGCATCCGGTCGATGCGGGCGGAGAGTGCCGCCTCGACCTTCTTCCGGTCGGTCTTCTGGTCGGAGTCCGACAGCTCGGGACGGTCGGTGAGTGCGGCGAGGTACTTCTCCGCGCGGTTGACGTCGGGCCCGGTGACGGTGGAGGAGAGCTTCTCGCGGGCGGCGCTGCCCGCGGCCTGGTCGAAGTCGGCGAGCGAGGAGAGTTCGCGGACCCTGGCCTGCTGGGCGGCGGCGCTCAGCTCGTCACGGTTGCGGTCGTCCTCGCTGCTGCCCTTGTCCTGGGTCTGGACGGGCAGCCCGGTGAACGGGTCGATCTGCGGGACCGTGGCCTCCTTGCGGGGCACGGAGAGCGCCGCGATCAGCAGCCCGCGGGTGGCGGACGCCTGATCGGCTGCCTGGCCGAGGGCGAGGGGCGCACGGGTGGCCTCGGCGGCGCGCGGCGGGGTCTTCTCGGCGAGTTCGTCGGCGAGGTCGTGGAGCTTGGCGATGACCTCGGAGTACGCCTGGTGGGCGGCGAGTGCCGAGCCCTTGCCGGTGAGGGCGGTGCGACGCAGGGAGGGGATCGTGGAGAGGTCGCGGCGCAGCGCGGCGGGGGCCGTGTCGCGGATCTCGTCGATCTGCTGGTCGACGCGGGCGCTGGGGCCGTCCTTCTTCGCGTCGGACTTCCCGTCCCGGCCGCCCGCGATGTAGGCGGTGACTTCGTCGCGCTCGTCCGCGAGGGAGTGGGCGAGGGCCACCGCCTGCTGGTTCAGCTGGGCAAGGGTGACCAGCCGCTGGGACTCGGTCAGTTCGGAGGAGGCGCCGAGGGCCGCGGGTGCGCCCGCGGCGATGACCGTGATGCCGACGACCGCGACGCCGGCGACCAGCCGGCTGCGTACGCGGACGGTGCGCCGGGTCGGCTCACTCCCGCTCGGCGCCGGGGGTGTCGCCCCGGTATCGCTTCGCTCGCTGTCTTTGCTCCGAGGCCGCTTCTTCTGCACCGGTGCTCGCAATCTTGACTCGTCCACCCTTGAAGCAGAGGTGACACGCGGTCATATCTGGAAGGACACCCCGACCCCTGGTACGGCTTCTGACCATTCCAGTGCTTTTGAGAGGGGGGCGCGCATCAACCGCTCCGCCACCTGAACGAGTGAACATCACTCCGGAGTTGACGAACAAGTCTCCCCCCGGGCGCCGCAGCCCACACCTGGACCATCGGCTGGAACTTCCGCCCGGGCTTTGGCAGGATGCCCGCCCGCACCCGGCACGGAGCCACTCCTTCCGCTCCGGCCACCCCACTGACCTGCCGGTACGGTCCAACGCCTCGATCGTGCAGGCCCCGTGAAGGCATCGTGCAGACTGGCCGCATGCGCATCGAACTCGCCACGGCCCCCGGCAGCCCCGAGCGTCCCAACGAGGACTGGGCAGCCACCGCGCTTCCCGCTTCCGGCGCGGGTGGGACGCTGGTTCTGCTCGACGGAGTCACTCCGCCGCAGGGGGACGACGGTTGTGTGCACTCCGTGCCCTGGTTCACCGCGCGGCTGGGCGGGTCACTGGTCGAACTGTCGGGTTCGCGGCGGGATCTGACGCTCACCGACATCCTCACCGAGTCCATCCGGCGCACCGCCGACATGCATCGTTCCCTGTGTGACCTTTCTCACGTGCGCACTCCTCAGGCGACCGTCGTCGTGGTGCGCTGGGGCGCGGAGGAGATCGAGCACCTGGTGCTCTCCGACTCCGTACTGCTGTTCGAGTCGCCGGACGGATCGGTGCGCGCGCTGCTCGACGACCGGCTCGACCGGCTGCCGCCGGGCTCCCTGGCCACCGACGAAATCGCCGATGCGCAGGTACGGAACAAGGAGGGCGGCTTCTTCACCGCCGCCGCCGACCCCGGGGTCGCGGTCCGCGCCGTGACCGGGCGGACGCCACTCGTCGAGGTGCGGGCGGTGGCCGCGCTGACGGACGGGGCGAGCCGCTGGACGGAGATGTTCCACGAGGGGGACTGGGCGGCCTGCCTCGCGGTACTCCACAAGGAAGGCACACAGGGTCTGATCGACCGGGTCAGGTCCTTGGAGGACGCGGACACGGAGCGTACGTATCTGCGGCGCAGCAAGACGCACGACGACGCGACAGCGGTCTACGTGGTGCCGTAGGTCAGCCGGGTACGGGGTCGGCCCGCGCCGGCGGCGTGGGTGGTTTCCACCGGGCGGGGTCCGAGAGCACCCGGGGACGCCTGGCCGGGGCCGGGCCCGGCCGGGTTCGGGCGGCCGGCGTCAGTCCTCGGCCCGGGCGTTCAACTGGTGCAGCAGCCGTGCCAATTCCGCCACCTCGGTCCGGTCCCAGTCGGCGAGCTTCCTCACGTACCGGTCGCGGCGCGCATCGCGGACGCTGCGGAAGCGCGCCAGCCCCTCGTCGGTGAGATGGACGAGGAAGGCCCGCCCGTCGGCCGGATCGGGCTCGCGCGCCACCAGTCCGAGTTCCTCCAGGGCGCGCAGCTGCCGGCTCATGGTCGCCTTCCCGACGCCGAAGTACGCGGCGAGATCGGTGGCCCGCTGCCGCCCCACCGACTCCAGCCGTACGAAGAGTCCGTACGCCGCGGCCTCCAGCTCGGGATGGACCTCCCGCGCCATCTCACCGGAATTGGCCCGCGCGCGGCGCAGAAATACGGCCAATTCCCGCTCCAGTGCCAGGAATTCGTGGTCCACACCACTTCCTCCGGCCGCGCCGGGTTCACTACCGCTTTCGCTCCCGTGCACGTCAACACCCCTCATGAGCTTTCCTGCCGCTGAAAGTTTCTTTCGCCGCTGGTCATCGCCGCAGCTCCGCCAGTATTTCGCAGGCGTAGACCAACGGCACCGCCCAGGCCCTCTTCCGCCGCGCGGGTCTACGTGCGTAGCGTCATTCCTGGCATGTTCACACCATGACATGCCACAGGGGTGCGCCGAGCCGCCCCCCTGGGTCTGCAGATCCCCCCACCGAGGCCTCGGAGGCACGCACATGCCCGTGCACAGATCCGGATCCGGAACGACCCGCCGCTCGCGCTTGGCGGCGCTGGGAACCCTCCTCGCAGCACTTTCGCTTCTGCTCACCCTGCCCGGGGCGGCCACCGCGGCCGACTCCCCCACGGCCGCCGCCAAGAAGCCCGCGCGCGGTTCGGCCACGATGGGCATGGGCGTCATCGCCCACGACGGCCGGGGCGGCCTGCCGGGCGGCACGCTTGTCGCCCAGACCGAAGGCGTGGACGTCAGCAGTCACCAGGGCAACGTCAACTGGGCGACTCTCTGGAACAGCGGCGTCCGCTGGGCCTACACCAAGGCCACCGAGGGCACGTACTACACGAATCCCTACTTCGCGCAGCAGTACAACGGCTCGTACAACGTCGGCATGATCCGCGGTGCGTACCACTTCGCCACCCCGGACACCACGAGCGGCGCCACCCAGGCCAACTACTTCGTGGACCACGGGGGCGGCTGGTCGAAGGACGGCAAGACGCTGCCCGGCGTGCTCGACATCGAGTGGAACCCGTACGGCGCGCAGTGCTACGGCAAGACGCAGGCCGGCATGGTGTCCTGGATCCGCGACTTCGTGAACACGTACAAGGCGCGCACCGGGCGTGACGCGGTCATCTACACCGCGACCAGCTGGTGGACGACCTGCACCGGGAACAACGCGGGCTTCGGCACCACCAACCCGCTGTGGGTGGCCCGTTACGACACCACGGTCGGCACACTCCCGGCCGGCTGGGGCTACTACACGATGTGGCAGTACACGTCGTCCGGCCCGTACGTCGGCGACCACAACCACTTCAACGGCGCTCTCGACCGCGTACAGGCACTCGCCAACGGCTGAGCCTCCGCTCCCCGGAGCCCCGGTGACGAACCCGGTCACCGGGGCTCCCGCATGCCTCGACCGTCGGCTCCGCCTCCGTCGACCACTATGCACTCGGTGTATACACCCCGTGTATAGTCCCTGAATGTCGCACACGGTGTGCGCTGTTCAGCCGTGAGGGAGTGATCCGTCTTGCCCAGGGAGACGAAGTCGATCGGTACGGGGTTGGGCGTCGCTCTTGTGACGGCAGTCACTCTCGCGCTGAGCGGCTGCTCGATGCAGACCACGGCCCCGGGCTCGGCGCGGGGGGACGCAGCCTCCGACGCCAAGGGCTCGTTCGGCCCCGTGGACTGCCGCAAGGCGAAGTGCATCGCGCTGACCTTCGACGCGGGGCCCGGCGAGGACACCCCGCACCTGCTGGACATCCTCAAGGAGAAGAAGGTGCACGCCACCTTCTTCCTGCTCGGCAAGAACCACGTGCTGAAGCACCCCGACACGGTGCGCCGCATCGAGGCGGAGGGCCACGAGGTGGCCAACCACACGTGGTCGCACAAGATCCTGACGGACCGGAAGCCCGCCGACATACGTGCCGAGCTGGAGAAGACGCAGGACGCGATAGCGAAGATCACCGGCAGGAAGCCGCGGCTGATGCGTCCGCCGCAGGGACGTACCGACGACACGGTCTCCGGCATCTGCAAGGACCTGGGGCTCTCGCAGATCCTCTGGAGCGCCACCGCCAAGGACTACTCGACGACCGACTCCGCGCTGATCAAGAAGCGGATACTCGACCGGGCGAGCAAGGACGGCGTCATCCTGCTGCACGACATCTACAAGGGGACCGTGCCCGCGGTGCCGGGCATCATCGACGCGCTGAAGGAGCGCGGCTACACCCTGGTGACGGTCCCGCAGCTGATGGCCCCGGCGGAGCCGGTGCCGGGGACCGTCTACCGCCCCTGAGTGCGGCCGGTCACGCTCAGGGGCCCATCACCGGTGCAGCGGTGCCCTTGGGGTCACCCGGCGCCGCACGAGCTGCCGCTTCGTCCGCCGCCTCGCCCACCGGCCGCACCACGGAGTCCACGGGGACCGCGGTCCGACCGACGGACCGCGGCGTGCCGGTCCACGGGAGCAGCGTGGCCCTTCCGCGTCCCGCCCGGACGCGGAACAGCACGTCCGCGCACCCGGATACGCGGAACGGCCCGCACCTCCCTTCCGGGTGGCGCGGGCCGTCCGACCGGCCGCGCACGTCATGCCACGCCCGTCACGCCATGGCGCTCACGCCGCGGCCGGGATCCTCTCCTCCGCCCCGGCCGTGGCCGGAGCGAGGGCGATCTCCAGCACCTGTCGGACATCCGTCACCGGGTGGACCTCCAGCTTCTCCAGGACCTCGGCCGGGACGTCGTCCAGATCGGCCTCGTTCCGCTTGGGGATCACCACGGTGGTGATACCGGCCCGGTGGGCGGCCAGCAGCTTCTGCTTCAGCCCGCCGATCGGCAGCACCCGTCCCGTCAGCGACACCTCACCGGTCATCGCCACGTCCGTACGGACCAGCCGTCCGGAGAGCAGCGAGGCCAGCGCCGTCGTCATCGTGATACCGGCACTCGGACCGTCCTTGGGTACCGCGCCCGCCGGGAAGTGGATGTGCGCTCCCCGGTCCTTGAGGTCGGCGACGGGCAGTTCCAGCTCGGCGCCGTGCGAGCGCAGGAAGCTCAGCGCGATCTGCGCGGACTCCTTCATGACGTCGCCGAGCTGACCGGTGAGGGTCAGTCCGGCCGCGCCGGTCTCCGGGTCGGCCAGCGACGCCTCGACGTACAGCACGTCACCACCGGCGCCGGTCACCGCCAGTCCGGTCGCCACGCCCGGCACCGCGGTCCGGCGCTCGGCCGGGTCCTGGGCGGACTCGGGGACGTGGTGCGGCCGTCCGACGAGACCCCTCAGGTCCTCGTCGGTGACGGTGAACGGGAGCTCCCGGTCGCCCAGTTCGTGCTGGGCCGCGACCTTGCGGAGGAGCCGGGCGACGGCCCGCTCCAGATTGCGTACGCCCGCCTCACGGGTGTACTCGCCGGCCAGCTTGCGCAGCGCCGACTCGTCGAGCGTCACCTCACCCTTCTCCAGACCGGCACGCTCCAGCTGGCGCGGGAGCAGGTGGTCGCGGGCGATGACGACCTTCTCGTCCTCGGTGTAGCCGTCGAGCCTCACCAGCTCCATGCGGTCGAGCAGCGCCTCCGGGATGGCTTCCAGGACGTTGGCGGTGGCCAGGAAGACGACGTCGCTGAGGTCGAGTTCGACCTCCAGGTAGTGGTCGCGGAAGGTGTGGTTCTGGGCCGGGTCGAGCACTTCGAGGAGCGCCGCGGCCGGGTCGCCGCGGAAGTCGGAGCCGACCTTGTCGATCTCGTCGAGCAGGACGACCGGGTTCATGGAACCGGCCTCCTTGATGGCGCGGACGATGCGTCCGGGGAGCGCACCGACGTACGTGCGCCGGTGGCCTCGGATCTCCGCCTCGTCCCGCACACCGCCGAGCGCGACGCGGACGAACTTGCGGCCCATGGCGTGCGCGACGCTCTCACCGAGGGACGTCTTGCCGACGCCGGGCGGTCCGACGAGGGCCAGCACCGCACCGCCCCGACGCCCGCCCACGACCCCGAGGCCGCGTGCGGCACGGCGCTTGCGCACCGCGAGGTACTCGGTGATCCGCTCCTTCACGTCCTCCAGGCCCGCGTGCTCGGCGTCGAGGATCTCCTTGGCGGCGCGGATGTCGTACGCGTCCTCGGTCCGTTCGGTCCACGGCAGTTCGAGGACGGTGTCCAGCCAGGTTCGGATCCAGGAGCCCTCGGGGCTCTGGTCGGACGAGCGCTCCAGCTTGTCGACCTCCTTGAGCGCGGCCTCACGGACGTGCTCGGGAAGATCGGCGGACTCGACGCGCGCCCGGTAGTCGTCGGACTCGTCCTCCGCGTCGCCGTTGAGCTCGGACAGCTCCTTGCGTACGGCTTCCAGCTGGCGCCGCAGCAGGAACTCGCGCTGCTGCTTGTCGACGCCCTCCTGGACGTCCTTGGCGATGGACTCGGCGA
The DNA here is from genome assembly GCF_042801455.1 of Streptomyces sp. NPDC057565. NCBI lineage: Bacteria > Bacillati > Actinomycetota > Actinomycetes > Kitasatosporales > Streptomycetaceae > Streptomyces > Streptomyces sp. NPDC057565. The sequence continues at coordinate 106,659 of NZ_JBHVFU010000018.1, forward strand.
CGTCCTGTTCGGCGAGGTGTTCGCCGAGCCACTGGATGGCGAGCTTCAGCCGGGCGACCGCGTCGGCGGTCTCCAGGAGCTGCACCTTCTGGGCGGTGGTGAGGAACGGTGAGTAGCCGGAGTTGTCGGCGAGTGCGGAGATGTCGTCGATCTGCTGGACCCGGTCCACGACCTGCCAGGCACCGCGCTTCTTCAGCCAGCTGGTGGCAAGGGCCTTGTACTCCTTGACCAGCTCGGCGGCGGCGCCGGGGAGCGGCTCGGGAGCCGAGACGTCCACGCGGGTTCCCTCGACCCAGAGCGCGGCCCCGGGTCCGGTGGTTCCGGCACCGATCCTCACACGGTCACGGCCACGGATGAGGGCGCCCGGGTCCCCGTCGGAGAGCCGGCCGACCTGCTCGACGGTACCGAGTACACCGGTCCCGGTGTAGGTCCCGTCGATCCGCGGCACCAGCAGCACCTCGGGCTTGCCACCACCCGGACGGGCGGCGGCCTGGGCAGCCTCGACGGCGGCCCGGACATCGGTGTCGGACAGGTCCAGAGGAACCACCATTCCGGGCAGCACGACCTCGTCGTCGAGCGGCAGCACAGGCAAGGTGAGCGGAGTGACCGCATTGGACTCAGTAGCCATGATCTCCCCTTCGGCAGTCAAGTTGAGCTATGCAGACTCAATGCTCCTGAGCGACTATATGTTCCCGAGGCTGTGTTCGCTCTCAGCGATCTTCTTCCACCAGCCCGTCACCTGCGAAAACCACTCGGCAGCCGCGGCGCGGACCCGGCACGGTGCCCGGATGACCGACAGCGGCCGACGGGGATCTCCCGGCGACAAAGGACTGGCCGCCGACGGGACGATCCGACGTGAAGCCTCGCTGAGCCGCCTGCCGGCGACGTTCACCCCAGTGGTCGAAGGGGCCCGCGCCCGGATCGCCGACGCATTCGACGCCACGCAACTGCACAGCGCCTGCCTCTACGGCAGCATTCCGCGCGGCACGGCCATTCCCGGTGTCTTCGGTCTGGACCCACTGCTCGCCCCGCGCGCCGAACCCACCGAGGCCGACCGGGCCACGGCCCGGTCCGTCGAGGCGGCCCTCAACGACTCGTCCGACCTGATCGACGACGGGAAGGCCCCGCGCCCATGACCGCACCGACCAGACCCTCGCGCCGGTGCAGAAGTGGCCAGCAGGCCACCCCGAGCAGCAGGGCGAGCGGATGCCCCCAGCCGCTGAGCGGATCGGTGAACACGAGCAGATCGTGCGCCAGCATCACCCCGACGCCGCCCAGCACCAGGGCACGGACCAGTGGGGTGAGCAGTCCGGCGAGCGCGCCGACGCTCGCCATCAGACCGAAGCTGATGCCGTAGTCGAGCCGGTGCAGCGAGGTCTCCGGCAGATGGCCGGCCACCACGGAGATCCCGACCGGGATCTCCGTGGCGAGCGTCGCCACCACATGCCCGAGCAGGAAGACCCCGGCGGTGCGCCACCCGCCGATGCGCCGCTCCAGGGCGGTCAGGACGAGGGCGAAGCCGAGAACGTACGGAGAGGTGAGCCCGCCCGTGATCCACAGGGCGCTGGCGACGAGAACGAGCAGCGGCGTCCGCGTGAGATGCGAGACGTCGGTGCTCGATCCGCGCAGCACGGCGGAGACGGTGTCCGGATCGGCGTACGCGGTGAACAGGGACGTCGCGACGAGCACCAGCAGATAGCAGAAGGTGAACGGTGTCCCGGCAGGCGTCGGCAGCAGCCTCCACAACCGGGACCGGGCGGGCGGGTCGACCGGCGGTACGGGGGCCGCCCGCTCCGTACACCGCTGCCCCGGGACGGCGTCGAGCAGCGGGGCCGTGTCACTTCGTACCTGTGCTGCCCCGTGCGTACTCCGGTGCACCCCGCCGGACTCCCTTATCTCACGCCCCCGGCTTTCTCACGCCCCCGAAGAACAACACCCAACCCTCCGCGATCATGTCCGCACCGTCTATGGCGCATGCCACACGGTGAACCGGCGAGGGGCCGCGGCCCGATAGAGGGGATGTGAGGCTGATGCGCCCCTCGGGGGAGAACCGGACCGATGACGACAACGCGCTGCTGCGCGCCGTCGCACAGGGGGATGCGGCGGCCCTCGCCGCGCTCTACGACCGGCATGCCGGCTGGTTGTTCGCCCGGCTGAGCCGCCGGTGCGCGGACCCGGAGACGGTGAGGGAAGTACTGCAGGACACGTTCGTCACCGCGTGGCGGTCCGCCGGCGCACACCGCGGCGGGCAGGCGGGCGGCTGGCTGTGGGTGATCGCCGCACGCCGCCTGGTCGACGCCCGGCGCGCCGAGGCCCGGACCGAACGCGCCACCCGGGCCGAGCAGACCGGGGGCACCGACTGGTCCGCCGTCGCCCCGTCCGCGGAGGAACGGGTGCTGGCCGGTCTGGAGTACGCGGACGTGGGCGCGGCACTGGACCGGATCTCGCCCGAACTGCGGGAGGTCCTGCGCGCGACGGTCATCGACGGCTTGACGACCCGCGAGACCGCACAGCTCCTCGGCCTGCCCGAGGGCACGGTCAAGACCCGGGCGATGCGCGCCAGACGCGAACTGCGCGCCGCCCTGGACCGGCTGACGCCGGGCGGCGAACCGCTGGGAGGCATGGCATGACGGGCTGGCATGTGGGCGAGGAGCCGGCGCGGCGGTACGCGTCCGGCACGTTGGCGGAGACCGATGCCTGGTCCCTGGAGAAGCACATCGAGGTGTGCGGGGGATGCGCGGCGCGGGTGTCGGCGGCAGTACGCGGGCAGGGGGCCGCGGCGGCAGTGGTCGACGACGTGCGGACGGCGGTGCTCGCCGTGGCGGCGGGCGGGACGGAGGCGGTCCGCGGACCGGCCGCGGTGCGGGGACCCACTCGGGCCCCGGCATCCGTGCCCCCGTCCGCACCCCGCCACCACCGTGTTCCTCTCCTCTCCCCCGTTCTCCGCGCCGCCGGACCCGCGCTGCGTGGCCCGTGGCTGGTGGCCGTGCTGCTGGTGGTGGCCGCGGCCGTCGCCCTCGCGTACGGCGCCCGGAGCGGGACCGGGGCGGAGGCCGGTCTCCCGGCCCGTCCGCTGCTGCTCCTGATCGCACCGGTGCTGCCGCTCGCCGGGGTCGGCGTCTCGTACGGGCGGCGCGCGGATCCGGTGTACGAACTCGCCGCCTCCACCCCGTCCGGCGGGCTGCGGCTCCTGCTGATCAGGACCGGCGCGGTCCTCGGCGTGAGCGTCCCGCTGCTGACCGCGGCGGGGGCGGTACTGCCCGCCTCGGCGGGTGCGCCCGGTGCGGTCGCCTGGTTGGTGCCGGCCCTCGCCATGACCCTGGCCGCGCTGGCGCTGGGTTCGTACGCCGGATGCCGTACCGGCGCCTCGTCGGTCACCGCGGCCTGGGCCCTTGCCGTCGTCGTGCCGTCCGCCGGGACGCCGGCCCTGGACCCGGACGCCCTGGCCGACGGGGCGGCCCGGTACTTCGCCGGGCCTTTCGCGCAGAGCGGCTGGGCGGCGGGGGCGCTGCTGTGCGCCGCGCTGCTGACCGTACGCCGTCGTTCCTTCGACCACCTGGAGAAGCTGTGAGCGTGAACGCATGAGCACCGTGACGGTCCGAAACGCCCGTACCGTCCGCGTCAGCGGGCTGACGGTCCGCCACCGCAAGAGGACCGCGCTGGACGCCGTCGACCTCGATTTCGCTCCCGGGGTCCATGGCCTGCTGGGGCCGAACGGGGCGGGCAAGACCTCTCTGATCCGGGTCCTCGCGACCGTCGCCGCACCTTCCGGCGGCAGGGTCGAGCTGCTGGGCAGCGAGGTCGGCGCGGTGACGGACCACCGCAGCCGCTCGGCCGTCCGACGTCGTCTCGGCTATCTGCCCCAGGAGTTCGGCTACTACCCGGGCTTCACCGTCCGCGAGTTCGTCAGCTATGTCGCCTGGCTCAAGGAGATGCCCGCCGCTCAGGTCCCGGAGGCGGTCGAACGGGCCGTGGCACGGGTCGGGCTGATCGACAGGATCGATGCGAAGGTGAAGACCCTGTCGGGCGGCATGGTGCGGCGCGTCGGCATCGCGCAGGCGATCGTCAACGATCCGGACCTCCTGCTGCTGGACGAGCCGACCGCCGGCCTCGACCCGGAGCAGCGTGTCGAGTTCCGGGCGCTGCTGCGTGAGCTGGGCGAGACGTCCACGGTGATCGTCTCCACGCACCTCGTCGAGGATGTCGCAGCGGCCTGCACCGAGGTGACGCTCGTCGAGGCGGGCCGGATCGCCTACCGCGGCACCACCGCCGAACTCACCGCGATCGGCAGCAACGGAGCGGGCGACAGCCTCGGCGACAACTCGATCGAGCGGGGCTACACCGCCGCGCTACGCGCTCACCGCACGGCGGTGGCAGGCCGATGACCGGGACCCTGACCCGCATCCGGGACGTGGGCACCGCGGCCTCCGGTACGCCGCTGCGCACCGAACTGCGCCGTGGCATCCCGCCGTGGACCGGCGCGGCCGTCGCGCTCACCCTCCTCGTCACCCTGGGCGCGAGGGCGGACCAGTGGCAGGGCGATTGGGGCGAGACCCAGTCGCTGCTGCGCTCCTCGAACGCGCTGCTCTGCGGTCCGCTCACAGCGGCAGCCGCCTGCTGGCAGGGCGGCCGCGAACGCCGCGCCCGCACCACCGAGCTGCTGTCCGCCGTCCCCCGCAGCCGGCTGCGCCGGGCCGTGACGGCGGCGGCGCCCGTCGCCCTGTGGGCAGCGGTGGGGTATCTCGTGGCGCTGGCGGTGCTGGTGGCCGCGAACCTGCCGTACGCGACCGGCCGCGGTCCGTCCCTCTCCCTCACCGTCTCCGACAGCTCCCTGCTGGCGTCGATCGCACTGGTCGGCTTCGTCGTCGGGCGACTGTCGCCGTGGCGGCTGACCGCACCGGTCCTGGCGGTCTGCACATACGTCGGGCTGGGCGTCCCCACCTATCTGGAGTCGGAGTTCCGCTTTCTGGGTCCGGGCGAGCAGGTCGAACTATCCGTCCCGGTGTGGTGGTTCGCCCCGGTCATGGTGGCCTGGCTGGGCGGTCTCGCCCTCACCGTGCTGCTCGGGTACGCGGCACGGCGCCAGGTGCTCGCCGTCGTACCGCTCGTCGTGGCGGTCGCCGCCGGGTCGCTCATCGTCCGGACCGGCGAGGAGCTGTGGCGGGACGACCCCACGGTGGCCCGCCGGATCTGCACGGACGGCGTCCCGCAGATCTGTGTGAACGGGCACGACGGCCCGATGCTGACGCAGGTGTCGGACGCCCTGAGCGGCATGCTCTCCCGGCTGGACGGGGTCCCGAACGCACCGACCCAGTACGTGGAGAACGGTGCACGCCCCGACGGCGGCGAAGTACCGCTGTCGCGCCTGACGCTCGGCTGGGACGTCGTGCGCAACAAGCTGCTCGATCCCCGTGCGTACGCGCAGGGCGCCGCCGCCAACCTGATGAGGCGGGACTGCCCGTCGGAGGGGACCGGAAAAGAGAGCAAGGAATACCGGCGCCTGCACCGCACCGACTCCGCGGTACAGGAGTGGCTGGTTCCCGTGAACGACCCCGCCGTCCGGAACCCACAGGTCAAGGGCCTCCTGGGTCGTCTCGAAGCCATGCCGGACACCGGTCGCAGGGCCTGGCTCGGCCGCTACCTGGCTTCCCGGGAGAGCTGCGACCCAGCGGAGGTGCCGGCCCTGTGAACGGAACCGCGCCGGGACCGCTCCTCTACATCCGCTCGCGCGCCCTCCCGCTCACCACCGCCGCCCTGGCCGGCATCGTGCTCGTCGCCGCCTGGGCCGCGGACCGGCTGCAGGACCGCTTCGACCACACCGGGCGCGTCCCGGTCCTGGTGCTCGCCCCGCTGCTCGCCTCCGCCGCGATCTCCACCGGCATGCACGCGCACACCGCCGAGCTGGACCGGACCGCCGTACGCCCCTGGTGGCCGCGCCGGCTGCTGCATCTGCTGACCCTCACCGTGTTCGTCACCGGAGCACTCGCACTGGCGGTGCCGGGGCATCCGGAGGCGTTCGGCGCGCCGGGGATGGTGCGCAACATGCTCGGGGCGACCGGGGTGGCGGCCGGGTCGGCGGCGCTGATCGGTGCCCGGCTGAGCTGGCTGCCGATGACGGTCTACGGCGGCGCCGTCTACCTGGCGGCGCCCCGCACCCCGGGTGGCGCGGCCGCCGTCTGGGCCTGGCCGATGCAGCCGGGGCCGCAGGGGACGGCGTGGGCGGTGGCAGTGGCGGCGTACGTGACAGGCGTGGTGCTCCTCGTGGTGCGCGGCGCACGGCCGGAGCCCGTGTGACCACGCCTTTCGCCTCTCCGCGCCCCGTACCGATCCGGCAATTCGCTGGTCCCGGCCGCGCGGCCGGGCAAGGATGGCAGGGACTCACCCACCCTCCACCGGAGACCGAGGACATGCCCACCGCCGACCGCCACACCGCCCACAGCCCCGTCACGCTCGACCGCCGCGAAGGACCGTACGGGGAGGTCGTCCTGCGGGAGCGGGGTGACGACTTCGAGATCATCGCCAACGGCTGCTTCCTGATGGACACCGCGGACGGTCGCTCCGAGCGGCTGCTGATCGACGCGGCGCTTGCCGCACTGCCCGCCGGACGGCCGGACCCGGCGGTGCTGATCGGCGGTCTCGGGGTCGGCTTCTCCCTCTCCCACGCCGCAGCCGAACCGCGCTGGGGGCGGATCGCGGTCGTCGAACGGGAGCAGGCGATCATCGACTGGCACCGGGGTGGTCCGCTGGCCCGGATCACCGGTGCCGCGCTCGCCGATCCGCGGACCGAGATCCTGGCGACGGATCTGGTTGCGTACCTCCGTACGACTACGGACCGTTACGACGCACTGTGCCTGGACATCGACAACGGACCGGACTGGACCGTCACCGACGACAACACCAGCCTGTACTCGCCGGCCGGTCTCGCCGACTGCCGGGAGCGGCTGAATCCGGGCGGGGTACTCGCGGTCTGGTCCGCGCAGCCGTCCGCCGACTTCGAACAGGCTTTGCGGAATGCCGGATTCAGCGGGGTAAGGACGGAAGAGGTGCATGTTGCCCGAGGTGTGCCCGACGTGGTTCATCTCGCACTTCGGAGCGCCTGAGGTCCCCCCACCGGGTATGCGCGACCCCCGGACGCCCGGGGCCAAGCGCCACAAGGCAGACACTCCGCCTCCTCCTCGCGTCCAACCCGTTCCCGTGCCACTGCACCCTGCGTAGCCGGGAGCCGTCCGGTGCCTTTACGCTGCTGACCGGCAAACGGGATCACCCACGAAATCCACAAGCGAAGACCGTGCGTCCGGGGGAATGGCCCCCGCGAGAACGGGCAGGGGCGGGGCGATGGAACAGACACACACCACCCACAACGGTGTCGCGGCCACCCCGGGCGCGCAGCGCCGGGTGCTGGTGGTCGAGGACGACGCGACGATCGTCGATGCCATCTCCGCCCGCCTGCGGGCCGAGGGCTTCCTGGTACAGACCGCGCTCGACGGCCCCGCGGCCGTCGACGCGGCCGAGTCCTGGCAGCCCGATCTGATGGTGCTCGACATCATGCTGCCGGGCTTCGACGGTCTGGAGGTGTGCCGCCGGGTGCAGGCCACACGGCCGGTGCCCGTGCTGATGCTGACCGCCCGGGACGACGAGACCGACATGCTGGTCGGCCTCGGTGTCGGCGCGGACGACTACATGACCAAGCCGTTCTCGATGCGCGAACTGGCGGCCCGGGTGCATGTCCTGCTGCGTCGGGTGGAGCGTGCCGCACTGGCTGCGGTGACGCCGCGCAGCGGCATCCTGCGCCTCGGCGAGCTGGAGATCGACCACGCGCAGCGCCGGGTGCGGGTGCGTGCCGAGGACGTCCACCTCACGCCGACCGAGTTCGATCTGCTGGTCTGCCTGGCCGGCACACCGCGTGCGGTGCTCTCCCGGGAGCAGTTGCTCGCGGAGGTCTGGGACTGGGCGGACGCCTCGGGCACCCGCACCGTCGACAGCCACATCAAGGCGCTGCGCCGGAAGATCGGCGCGGAGCGCATCCGTACCGTGCACGGCGTCGGCTACGCCCTGGAGACCCCGGCGCCATGACCCGGCCCGGCTCCCGACTGCGTCCTTTCTCGGTCAAGGCCAAGCTGGGCACGCTCGTCGTGGTCTCGGTGTTCATCACGACCGGGCTTCTGATGGTGGCGGTGCGCACCAGGACCGAGCTGCGGTTCATCACCGTGTTCTCGGTGATCGCGACGCTGCTGATCACGCAGTTCGTGGCGCACGGTCTGACGGCGCCACTGGACGAGATGACGAAGGTCGCCCGGTCGATCTCGCACGGCGACTACACCAGACGGGTGAGGGGCGCCGACCGGCGTGACGAGCTCGGCGACCTGGCGCAGACGATCAATCTCATGGCGGACGATCTGGAGGCCGTGGACCGGCACCGCAAGGAGCTGGTGGCCAATGTCTCGCACGAGCTGCGGACGCCGATCGCGGCGCTGAGAGCAGTGCTGGAGAACGTCGTGGACGGGGTCTCCGCGGCCGATCCGGAGACGATGCGTACGGCGCTCAAACAGACGGAGCGGCTCGGCGGGCTGGTGGAGACGCTGCTGGACCTCTCCCGGCTGGACCACGGGGTGGTCACCCTGAAGGCCCGGCGCTTCGAGGTGTGGCCGTATCTCTCGGGTGTGCTGAAGGAAGCGAACCTGGCCGCCTCGCACCGCCGGCTGTCCTCCGGCTCCGGGAACCACAGCCGCAAGGACGTACATCTGCATCTGGATGTGTCGCCGCCCGAGCTGACCGCGCATGCGGACGCGGAGCGGCTCCACCAGGTGGTGGCCAATCTGATCGACAACGCTGTCAAGCACAGCCCGCCGCACGGCCGGGTCACGGTGCGGGCGCGGCGGGGCGCGCAGCCGGAGTCGCTGGATCTGGAGGTCCTGGACGAGGGTCCGGGCATCCCCGAGTCCGAGCGGCACCGGGTCTTCGAGCGCTTCAACCGTGGCGAGGTGCCGTCCCCGCACGGTCCCGGCAGCGACGGCGGTACGGGGCTGGGGCTCGCGATCGCCCGCTGGGCGGTGGATCTGCACGGCGGTCGCATCGGAGTGGCTGAATCAGCCCGCGGCTGCCGGATCCAAGTCACTCTTCCGGGGATCCCTCAACCACGCAGTTGACATAGGGTTCGAACCGGAAGGGCACGTTCTACGTGTCGTCCCACGAGGGGATACGGTCCACGTGGCCGTAGCCACGGCCTCGCGTACCCGGACTGAAGCGGAACCTGGCTTGTTTCCCGCCATTTCCTGCGCCGAAACCCGCTCTTTGATGTGACTTGCACGACGAAGACCGGCCCGGTCTGCATGGAACGGTCAAGGAGGCGTAGCCTTGATTTCCGCTGTCCATCACCTTGTGAAGCGGAAGAGGGCGGTTGCCGCCGTGTCGTCTCAGTCCCCCAGTAACTCAAGCATCTCGACCGACCAAGCCAGCCCGGGCACGAGCCCGGCTGCAGCTTTCGGCCCCAATGAGTGGCTCGTCGACGAGATCTACCAGCAGTACCTCCAGGATCCCAATTCGGTCGATCGCGCCTGGTGGGACTTCTTCGCCGACTACAAGCCGGGTACGTCCGGCACGGCGGACAAGCCCGTTCCCGGCGCCGTAGCCGCGGGGGCTGCGGTGGCCCCGGCCGCCACCGCACCGGCCCAGACCGCGCCTGCCGCTCCGGCGCAGGTCCCGGCCGCCGCCCCGGCCGCCCCGGCGAAGCCTGCGGCTGCCGCTCCGGCCGCTGCCCCGGTGGCCCCGGCCGCGCCCGCCGCTCCGGCTGCGCCCGCCGCTCCGGCCGCGAAGGCCGCCGCGCCCGCCAAGGCGGCCCCGACCACTGCCGCCGAGGGCCCCGAGTACGTGACGCTGCGCGGCCCGTCCGCCGCCGTGGCGAAGAACATGAACGCCTCCCTGGAACTGCCGACGGCCACGTCCGTCCGCGCCGTTCCGGTGAAGCTGCTCTTCGACAACCGCATCGTCATCAACAACCACCTCAAGCGCGCCCGCGGCGGGAAGATCTCCTTCACGCACCTCATCGGGTACGCGATGGTGCAGGCCCTCAAGGCCATGCCGTCGATGAACCACTCCTTCGCGGAGAAGGACGGCAAGCCGACCCTGGTCAAGCCGGAGCACGTCAACCTCGGTCTGGCCATCGACCTGGTGAAGCCGAGCGGCGACCGCCAGCTGGTCGTCGCGGCCATCAAGAAGGCCGAGACGCTCAACTTCTTCGAGTTCTGGCAGGCGTACGAGGACATCGTCCGCCGCGCCCGCATCGGCAAGCTCGGCATGGACGACTTCACCGGAGTCACCGCCTCGCTGACCAACCCCGGCGGCATCGGCACCGTCCACTCGGTACCCCGCCTGATGCCCGGACAGGGCCTCATCATGGGTGTCGGCGCGATGGACTACCCGGCGGAGTTCCAGGGCACCTCCCAGGACACGCTGAACAAGCTGGGCATCTCGAAGGTCATGACCCTGACCTCGACGTACGACCACCGCGTCATCCAGGGCGCCGCCTCCGGCGAGTTCCTGCGGATCGTGTCCCAGCTCCTGCTCGGCGAGAACGAGTTCTACGACGAGATCTTCAAGGCGCTGCGCATCCCCTACGAGCCGGTCCGCTGGCTCAAGGACATCGACGCCTCGCACGACGACGACGTCACCAAGGCCGCGCGGGTCTTCGAGCTGATCCACTCCTACCGGGTCCGCGGCCACGTCATGGCCGACACCGACCCGCTGGAGTACCGCCAGCGCAAGCACCCCGACCTGGACATCACCGAGCACGGCCTCACCCTGTGGGACCTGGAGCGGGACTTCGCGGTCGGCGGTTTCGCCGGCAAGACGATGATGAAGCTCCGCGACATCCTCGGCGTGCTGCGTGAGTCGTACTGCCGCACCACCGGCATCGAGTTCATGCACATCCAGGACCCGAAGCAGCGCAAGTGGCTCCAGGACCGGGTGGAGCGTCCGCGCCCCAAGCCGGAGCGCGAGGAGCAGCTGCGGATCCTGCGCCGCCTCAACGCCGCCGAGGCGTTCGAGACGTTCCTGCAGACCAAGTACGTCGGCCAGAAGCGGTTCTCGCTGGAGGGCGGCGAGTCCGTCATCCCGCTGCTCGACGCGGTCATCGACTCCGCCGCCGAGGCCCGCCTCGACGAGGTCGTCATCGGCATGGCCCACCGCGGCCGTCTGAACGTCCTGGCGAACATCGTCGGCAAGTCGTACGCGCAGATCTTCCGGGAGTTCGAGGGCAACCTCGACCCGCGGTCGATGCACGGCTCCGGCGACGTCAAGTACCACCTGGGCGCCGAGGGCACCTTCACCGGTCTGGACGGCGAGCAGATCAAGGTCTCGCTGGCCGCCAACCCCTCGCACCTGGAGGCGGTCGACCCGGTCCTCGAGGGCATCGCCCGCGCCAAGCAGGACATCATCAACAAGGGCGGCACGGACTTCACGGTCCTGCCCGTCGCGCTCCACGGCGACGCGGCCTTCGCGGGCCAGGGCGTCGTCGCCGAGACGCTCAACATGTCGCAGCTGCGCGGCTACCGCACCGGCGGCACGGTGCACGTGGTGATCAACAACCAGGTCGGCTTCACCGCCGCCCCGGAGTCCTCCCGCTCCTCGATGTACGCCACCGACGTGGCGCGCATGATCGAGGCGCCGATCATCCACGTCAACGGTGACGACCCCGAGGCCGTCGTCCGTGTGGCCCGGCTGGCCTTCGAGTTCCGGCAGGCGTTCAACAAGGACGTCGTCATCGACCTCATCTGCTACCGCCGCCGCGGTCACAACGAGGGCGACAACCCGGAGTTCACCAACCCGCAGATGTACACCCTGATCGACAAGAAGCGCTCGGTGCGCAAGCTCTACACCGAGTCCCTCATCGGTCGCGGCGACATCACGCTGGAAGAGGCCGAGCAGGCGCTCCAGGACTTCCAGGGCCAGCTGGAGAAGGTCTTCGCGGAGGTTCGCGAAGCCACCTCGGCTCCGGCCCAGACCCATGTCCCGGAAGCGCAGCCCGAGTTCCCGGTCGCCGTCACCACCGCGGTCTCCGCGGAGGTCGTGAAGCGGATCGCCGAGTCCCAGGTCAACATCCCGGAGCGGATCACGGTCCACCCGCGCCTGATGCCGCAGATGCAGCGCCGTGCCGCCTCGGTGGAGAACGGCACGATCGACTGGGGCATGGGCGAGACCCTGGCCATCGGTTCGCTGCTGATGGAGGGCACTCCGGTCCGGCTCGCCGGCCAGGACACCCGCCGCGGCACCTTCGGCCAGCGTCACGCGGTCCTCGTCGACCAGGTGACCGGCGAGGACTACACCCCGCTGCTCTACCTCTCCGACGACCAGGCGCGCTACAACGTCTACGACTCGCTGCTCAGCGAGTACGCGGCGATGGGCTTCGAGTACGGCTACTCGCTGGCCCGCCCGGAGTCGCTGGTCATCTGGGAGGCCCAGTTCGGTGACTTCGTCAACGGCGCGCAGACCGTCGTCGACGAGTTCATCTCCTCGGCCGAGCAGAAGTGGGGCCAGACCTCGGGCGTCACGCTGCTCCTGCCGCACGGCTACGAGGGCCAGGGCCCGGACCACTCGTCCGCCCGCCCGGAGCGCTTCCTCCAGATGTGCGCGCAGAGCAACATGACGGTCGCCATGCCGACGCTCCCGTCGAACTACTTCCACCTCCTGCGGTGGCAGGTGCACAACCCGCACCACAAGCCGCTGGTCGTCTTCACCCCGAAGTCGATGCTCCGTCTCAAGGCGGCGGCGTCCAAGGCGGAGGAGTTCACCACCGGCGGCTTCCGCCCGGTGATCGGCGACGACTCGGTCGACCCGAACGCGGTCCGCAAGGTCGTCTTCTGCGCCGGCAAGGTCTACTACGACCTGGATGCCGAGCGCGAGAAGCGCGGCATCAAGGACACGGCCATCATCAGGCTGGAGCGTCTGTACCCGCTGCCGGGTGCCGAGCTGCAGGCCGAGATCGCCAAGTACCCGAACGCCGAGAAGTACCTCTGGGCCCAGGAGGAGCCGGCCAACCAGGGTGCCTGGCCGTTCATCGCCCTGAACCTGATCGACCACCTGGACCTGGCCGTCGGCGCCGACGTCCCGCACGGTGAGCGCCTGCGTCGCATCTCGCGGCCGCACAGCTCCTCCCCGGCGGTCGGCTCGGCCAAGCGCCACCAGGCCGAGCAGGCGCAGCTGGTCGCCGAGGTCTTCGAGGCCTGATCAGCAGCTGTACGCACGGAGGGCCCGGCCCCGCGAGTGATCGCGGGGCCGGGCCCTCCGGCGTGCGCGGTGCAGCTCGCTCTCAGATGATCTGCGGCTCGAAGTCCCAGTAGGGGCGGCTGCGGGCACGGGCCGAGAATGTGTGGACGTGCTGTTGGCCGAGGGTGGCGGCGAGGTCGCCCAGCGCCTCCTCCTCCACCTCGTCGGCCCGACGGCGCTCTCGTAGGCCCCGCAGATCAGCTGCGTGGGCGATCCGTGCCGAGAGGGTCAGCGGGTGGGTCCGGCCGAGGACCTCGGTGGCGCGGGTGATGGTGGTCTCCGTGAGGGCGGCGGCGGACTCCGGGTCGCCGACCAGGTTGCGCAGAGCCGAGACGTTGATCGCGCAGCCGAGCGCCCAGGGGTGGTTCTCGCCCACGGCACGGGTCATGTCGGCGAGCGCCCCCTCGATGAGGACGTGTGCGTGTTCCCGCTCTCCCACGTTGCGCAGGATGAGCGCGTGGTTGGCGCGGGTGCCCGCCACATAGGGGTGGGCCTCGCCGAGCATGTCGACGTAGCCGCTCACGACCTTCTCGCTTATCTCCCTGGCCTGATCGATGTCCGCGTGCTCGCGGGCGAAGCAGCTCTGGCTCGCTGCGAACATCATCGTCAGGGGGTCGTCCTCACCGAGCACGCGCTCGCAGCGCTCCAGCACGCGGGTGAACAGCGCCTGGGCCCTGGTGCGGTCCCCCGAACGGTAGTGGCAGAGCGCGAGGTTGTGTTCGGCGCGCAGGGTCTGCGGGTTGTCGGTGCCCATGACGAGCCGGTGCACGCGGGCGCTCTGCGCCTGGAGCGACTCGGCCTCGTTGTAGCGGCCGAGCAGCCGCAGGTCGGTGGCGTAGTTGACCTCGGAGTACAGAGTCCACCCGTGGCGCGGACGCAACAGTTGCCGTCGGGCTTCCAGGGTGCGCCGGTTGAGCTCCAGTGATTCCTCGTACCGGCCGAGCAGCCGGAGCGAAATGGCCAGGTTGTTCTGCGCGTTGAGCGTCCGCGAGTCCTGTTCGCCGAGGAGCTCCTGGTAGGCGGCCAGGATCCAGCCGGAGATCTCCAGCGCCTCGTCGTACCGGCCGAGCCCCCGCAGGTCGGCGGCGAGGCCGCCGGAGGCGCGCAGATGTTCCAGGTCGTGTTCGCCGCGCTCGGCGCGCAGGTGGTTGACGGCGGCCCGTTCGATCGCCTCCGTGGCCGCGTAGTCGCCGACCGCGCGCAGCAGGTTGGCGTAGTGATAACTGAGGTCCCAGACCCTGGGATGGTTCTCGCCAAGGAGTTCGCGCCAGGCCCTCATGGCACGTTCGCCGAGCTTGATGCCCGCCCGGTACTCGCCCGACAGATACATGTAGCGCAAGCAGTTGAGGACCAGGGTGTGAACCGCCGGGTCGGTGCTGAGCAGGACATCGGCCCACTTCAAGTGGGGGGTGATCTCAGCATAGGAGGACCAGAGGCGGGTGTCATTGGGGCGGCCGGGGTCGGCGGCCGCGAGGGCTCTGCGGACCACGTCGATGAATTCCTGACGGTCCCGCTCCGGCATGTCCTTGCTGACGATCTGGTGGACCATGCGGTGCAGATAGAGCGACTCACCGGAGGATCGTTCGTCGGTGATCGACTCGTGGGACTGCAGGCGGACGACGGAGTACTGCCGGAGCTGGCCGATCGCCTTGTTCCACTGCAACGGGTCGTTCATCAGGCGGGACAGTCGCTCAGGCACCTGATCCGCCGGAGCTCCTTTGAGGAAGCGTACGGGGATGGAGCCTGGTGCGAAGAAAGTGCACAGGCGCAGCAGGTCGACGGACTCGGGGACGGTCTCCTTGAGCTTGTTGAGCAGTATCGACCAGGCGGTCTGGAAGGCGAGCGGGAAGTCCGCGGAGACCTTGACGACGTCCTGGTCGATCCCGCCTTCGAGAAGCTCGACGTACTCGTCGACGGACATGTCGGAGTCGTTGAGCCATCCCGCCGTCTGGTCGAGGAGCAGCGGCAGGTCCTCCAGCGCGTCGGCGAGCAGGTCGGACTCGGACTGGGTCAGCCGGGGGGCGCGGCGGCGGATGAAGGCCACCGACTCGTCCCGGCTGTAGACGGGGACTTCGACGAGGTTGCTGTTGTGCTCGCCCCACTCCGGATTGCGGGACGTGATCAGCACGTGTCCGGGGCCGGTCGGCACCAGGTCCCAGATCTGTTCGGGTTCATCGGCGCCGTCGAGGACGAGCAGCCAGTGGGAGTGGGGGTCGCCGCGACGCAGCGAGTCACGGACCGCGCGGAGCCGTTCACCGTACTCGGCACCGGTGGACAGGCCGAGTTCCGGGGCGAGTTCGGCGAGTTTCTGGCGGTAGAGGGCGCGGCGGTCCGCGGGGACCCACCACACCACGTCGTACTCGGAGCCGAACCGGTAGACGTACTCCGCGGCCAGCTGCGTCTTGCCCACGCCCGACATGCCGTGCAATGTCACCACGCCTGCCCCCGGTCCGGCCCTCTGGAGGGCTCCGTAGACGAGGGTGAGCAGCTCCTCGCGGCCGGTGAACCGGGTGTTGCGGCGCGGTACGCCACCCCACACCTCGGGGGTGTCGGACGGATACCGCGGTCCGACTCTCGCCGCCGCCGTCTCGGGCAGCGGGTCGGCGGGAAGGCCGAGGTGGGCCAGCAGCCGCCGTTCGGCCTCGTCGGCGCCGACGTTGGTCAGATCGGCCGCCCCGAAGACCGACGTGGCGCCGGGCAACGCCGACGTGGTGACGGAGACGGCGACGAAGCGGTCCGGCTCGGGCGCGACGACCTCGCGCAGCGCCCGGTTCCACTCCTCATGACTGCGCGGGCCGAGCTGAAAGTGCCAGTCGCTGAGGACGAAGAGGACGCGGCCCGGAGCAAGTAACAGGTCCCGCAAGGCATCCTGCAACGGGATGTCCACCAGTGGGTCCCAGCGCTGCTGGACGACCGTCACTCCACGCCGCTCCAGACGGTCCCCGATCCACGCCGCCCAGGCCCGGTTGAACCCCGCGAAGCTGATGGTGATGTCGGGTGCGGAGCCAGAGCGGAGCCCCGATCCGGGCGCCGTCCCCGTCGCCTGAGAACGCATCGGGTCCTGCGCCGACTGCGGTTCGGCATCCGGGGCTTCCCCCCGGAACCGATCCAGAATCGCCCGCAAGGCACCGGGGTGCCTGCGCGGCAGTTCCTCCTCTGTTTCGGGACGGGGAGCCAACGGCGCCGCAGGGGCTGCCGAGGCGGGGGGCTCCGGCTGTGGGAGCTCTGATCGGCCGGAATCCGTGTCCGGTGCGGGGGGCGCCGGTCTCGGCGTCTCCGGATCCGGCCGCCGCTCCCCCCTGGGCTGTTCACCTGCGTCGACGTAACCGACGACGCTCCCCCGGGGGACTCCCACACCTCCGGGCTCGCGGATCGGGCAGCTCAGTTCTGCCTTGCGGACCGGCATGCCCCACTGGTTGGAGATCGTCAGCCACAGCGACGCGGGGCCGACAGCAGCGCCCGCCGTGACCACGAAACGGGCCGGGCCGTACGTACCGCCGTAGCGGTGGAGTACGAGCCCAGGGTCGTCCAGCACCTCGCAGACGAACTGCGGGGAGCCGTCCAGAGCGGCCGTGAAGGTCAACTCCTCGTCCTGGTAGGGCCATGCTGTGCAGTCGTCCTCGCCGTCGGGCCCCAGGGGGCCGCGCAGATCGACGGTCACAAGATAGGTGCTGCCCGCCTCTGCCTCGTGCGGCCGGCTGACGACAGGTTCGATCAGGAGGGGCCGGTCGTCACCGCTCATGGTGGTGTACCTCCTCCCGGCGCTTCGTGCCCGCAGCGTCCTCGTACAGTCCGGCCAGCCGGAGGGTGCTGCGCGGATGCCCGTAGTACTGGAACATCAGGCTGTAGAGCAGTCGCCGCACCCTGCGCTGTCCCTCCTTGTTGGGTCTTCCCTCCCGCTGGGTGCGCGGTATGTCTGCCAGCGAACCGAATTCCTGGAGTGCCTGGGCGCGGAACAGCCGCAGGGAGTCCGCGACCGGCCGCCACGGCTCCTCCGTCACGGTCTTCACGAGCTGCCCGATGAGTTCGCGAGCCTCCCTGTCACCGACCTTGCCCGCCGTGACGACGCAGCCTGCGGCCCCTTTGCGCAGGAAGAGTTCAGCGAAGCCACGCAGGTCGGACTCCCCGCCTCCGGTGTTCCGTACGAGCCGGCCGGAGTGACAGGCGTTGAGGCACACCATCGCGTGGTCGGTGTCCAGCACGGCCATCTCGTGCTCGTCGAACTCGGACCAGGTGACCCCGGCGAGGGAGAGGGCGCTGACCTGTTCGTCGTAGGTGCCGTGACAGGCCATGTAGACAAGGCCGGTCGGTACGTCGGACGGTTCGTCGAGCGCGACGAGGAACGGATCGATATCGACATGAGGACGGTGTACGTAGCCGTGGAATGCGGCCATGTCGGACCGCATGTCGTGGAGAGGCGCGCGGGAAGGGTCCAGGAGCGGGTCGAAGTCCCGGTCGTGGAAGAAGTAGCCCAGGACCGCGCCTTCCGCGGTGGCGCCCTCCTTCGGCAGGACGATACCGGGGCGGCGGATGGTGAGCCATCGGGTGAGCACGACCAGCGCTCCCAACAGGCCTTCCGGCAAACCGTTTTCGGGATCGGGCGGAAGCCAGAGCGCTTCCCAGGGCAGCTCGTAACCGGTGTCGTCGTGGATGGTGACCTTGAGGGCATCGCCATGCACCGCTCGGGCCCGGTTGATCCAGACAGCGAGCGACTGCTGGTTTCGGGACCAGTGGCGGATGGCGCGCAGCAGTTCGGACGGCGCCTGACCGCCCGCGCGGACATTACCGAGACCGATCTCTGCGGGCCGCAGTTGGGTGGGCTCAAACGTGTACGGGAGCGGCGCGACGCCCTCGCACGAGGCGCTGATACCGAAGGCGGGCAGTCCGTGCGAGCGGTCATGGTGCGGAACGACCTTGATCTTGGCGGTCTCCGGAGGGGGGCGGACGTCCGCGTCCACGGCTCCGAACCCCAGGGGGTCGCGCCGACCCGTTCCGGCCCCCTCGGGCGCCGCCGTCCGGGTCAGTCGTCGCCCTTTCACCACCCCGCTGTCGAGCAGTCTGCGCAGTCCGGCCGGATCACCACGCATGGTCGGTCGCCTCCTCCACCGGCCGCCCGTCGATCACCGTGCCGCCGAGCGCGTCGGAAAGGAGGGAGGGCAGTTCGGCGTACGGCTGGCGCACGGGGTCGACGACCACGCTGTGCAGCCGGGTGCGGTCCATGCCGCTGATCCGGGTGGCCACGGCGAGCGCGTCATCGATCCCGGTCCGCCCCACGGCCGAGGTACCGGGGCGGCCGAGGTGACTGACGGCCAGGGGGACGTTGCCCCGGCCGTCGGTGACGACGACCAGCAGGGCCTCCACCAGACCGGCCCGGTGGTGCTGGAAGGCCCGGCGCAGGGCCTGGGCAGCCTGTTCCAGTCCATGCGCGAGGGGGGTGGCCCGGCCGCCGGGTGCCCGGTTCAGCGCGGCGGTGAGACGAGGGTCGAGAACGCTGCGGGCGGCGAAGGACTCCGCGCGCAGTTCATGCGCGCAGGCTTGGCCGGCCGGACCGGACCCCGGTGCGGCGGCGCGGCCGCCCACCTCGACCACCTGGACGGACGCCCGGCTGACGTAGGCCCAGTGAAGGAAGGGTTCGAGTGCGTCGTGCCAGTCCCAGCCGTCGCGACAGGTGTGGTCGAGGACCAGGGCGAGCATCCGCTCCGGCTCGGGTGCCCGGACATAGCCGCGCAGATCTCCGGGGGCGATCAGCAGCCGCTCCGGCCGGCCGCGTATCGCCTGGTACTTGGCGGCCTCCATCACCGTACGGACCGGAGCGAGATCCCACAGGTCACGGGCTCTTCGCACGCCGATGACGGCGCCCCGGGCCGTCCGCGGGCCGGCGGTGCGCCGGGCCTGGATGTGCAGGGACATGGACTCGGGCGTCGGACTCGTCGTGTCCTCCGGGTAGGGGGTGTCGGCCGCCCACGTGCCGGCGGCGGGAGCCGGTCCGATGGGCTCGGCGGGACCGGGTTCCAGTACGGGCGTGCCGTGCAACGGCCGTCGCCGGCCTTCAGGGCCGGGCTCTGGAGGGTGCAGGGGGCGGCGGACGCCAGGCCCCGGCACAGCGGACTTCACGTCGGTGGGCCCGGTACTACGCTCGCGACCGGCAGGCGGGCGCCGGGCCGAGGGCAGCCCGATCAGTCGTGCCGCCTCGTCGGCCCGGTCGGCGGTGACCTCGTCGGCCCCGTCGAGGCGGGCCAGCGCACGGGCGATCCTGGTCAGGGCGAGCGCCCGCCGGTGGCCGGTGCCGTCGCCCTCTCCGAGCAGCTCCAGGACGCGGGCGGCGAGGCCGTCACCGAGCCGGACGGGCGTCCGGTGCTCCACCGGCTCCAGTGCCGCTTCCCAGGGGGCGGGCAGCCGGCCGAAAGGCTCGGGCCCTGGGGGTGTACGCAGCCCCGCGACGGACAGCCTGACCGGGAAGCGGTCGAGAAGATGCGGTGAGACCCGCTCGACGTCCTCGGCGCGGCAGATGGCGAACCAGCGGGCCCGGGGCGACCATTGCCGTCGCAGCCCGGAATGTTCGACGGTCGCAACATCGGTGCCGAGCAGCTGGACGGCGGCACGCATCCCGGGGACGCTGAGCCGGGCCAGATCGGGGACGACGACCAGCGGGGGAACCGCTTCGGCCTCGGTCAGCGGGCCGGGCGCGAGTGTGAAGGCGATACCGCCGGGGCCGCTCCGGAGCCGGGGCCGTACCCACAGCTCCTGGTCCTGGGTGGCCGCCCCGAGGACGGTGCGCGGCACCTCGGCACCATCGGTTCCGCCGGTGGACCGGGCGAGCAAAGAGGCGAACATCCGCGTGACGGAAGCGATGCTGTCCGCGGGCAGGTCGAACAGGAGCACTCCGGACAGCCTCGGCTCGACGGCGGAGCAGACGAGGGCGGTCAGCAGCCGGCGGGCGAGGCCGTCCGTGGCCCCGGCGGGATCGGTCTGCGACAGATGCGCGGACATGCGGGCGGCTCAGCCGAAGAGGTCGGCGACGAGGGCATCCTCGTCCGCCCCCCAGGCGAAGACACCGCCGTGGGCGGATTCCGGCCGCCGGTGCCGCAGGGCGAGCGGCAGGACCCGTCGCACATCTGCGGGCTCGACCCGTTTCGCCCCCTTCCTGGCTGCCAGCGCGCGGGAGGTCCGCGCGACGAGGAGGTCACCGCGCTGTCCCAGCGCGCCCATCCGCTCCGCCGCCTCGGCACACAGCCGACTCACGCTCTCGTCGAACTCGACCTGGGTGAGCCGCTTACGGGCGGCCAGCAGGGTCTTGCGCAGCTTCGCGTTCCCCGCCTCGGCCGCGGCCCGCCACAGGGAGGCTTCGTCGGCAAGCTCCTCCTCGAAGGTCAGTACCGTCGTGATCATCCGATGGCGGGCCTCGATGTCCAGTTCCGCGGTGGTGACCATCAGACCGAAACGATCGAGGAGCTGGGCGCGCAGGCTGCCCTCCTCCGGGTTCATGGTGCCGACGAGCCCGAAGGAGAGATGCCTGGCGGTGTCGATCCCTTCACGCTGGACGGACAGGACGCCGGTCGAGACCACATCGAGGATGATGTTGACAAGGTGATCGTCGAGGAGGTTGACCTCGTCGACGTACAACAGGCCCTTGTCGTGGGCCGCTTCGAGCAGCCCGGGCTGCTCCTTCGCCTCACCGCGCATCAGCGCGTCGAGCTCCCAACCGCCGAGGACGCGGTCGTCTGTCGCGTTGATCGGCAGGGTGACAGGCAGCTCACCGCCGGACATGAGCGCGAAGGCGCGCACGACCGTGGACTTGGCCGTCCCGCGCTGGCCGGTGATCAGCACCCCGCCGATGCGCGGGTCGATGAAGTTGAGTTCCAGCGCGAGCTTGAGCTCTTCCTGCCCGACGATACGGCTGTACGGGAGGATCGGTATGGCCGGTAACGGCGTGCCGCTCATGCGCCGGCGCCCGTACCGGTCACGGTAGCGCCGGCCGCCGCCTCGTCGCCCGGCTGCCAGCGGAAGGTCACCTGGATCTGGGCCTGCGCACCGGCCTTCACCACGGCGGCCATGCCTGCCTCGAAGGTGATGCCGACCTGCAACTCGATCTCATCGGGCCTCAGCCCGTTCCCCAGGTCACCGAGCCTGCGCATCGCCTGGGACGCACAGCGCCTCGCGAGGTCGAGTCCGTCGCCGTAGGTATCCCTGGTGGCCCGGATGACGCGCTGGGCGGCGCCGTCCCTGGCCTCCTCGTCCTCGTAGAAGGCATCGACACCGGGAGCGGGGGCGGACCCGTACGTCTCCCCGTCGACGACGACCGGGATCGGACCGTCCTCGCCCGGCGCGACAGGCCCCACAATGACTGTCATCCACTCCCCCTCGCAAACCAACTCTCGCTGATTACAAGCTTATTGACGGCGTCTCAGTTTCTGCGGAGTTTTTCGGCAAGTGGATCAGATGATCGGGGGCTCGAAGTCCCAGTACGGACGGTTGCGGGACCGTGCCGAGACCGTGTGGACGTGCTGTGCCCCCAAGGTCGTCACGAGGTCGCCCAGCGCCTCGCTCTCGATCTTCTCGGCCCGTTGCCGGTCCCGGACCCCGCGCAGGTCCGCCGCGTGGGCGATCCGTGCCGAGAGGGTCAGCGGGTGGGTCCGGCCGAGGACCTCGGTGGCGCGGGTGATGGTGGTCTCCGTGAGGGCGGCGGCGGACTCCGGGTCGCCGACCAGGTTGCGCAGAGCCGAGGTGTTGATGGCACAGCCCAGGGCCCAGGGGTGGTTCTCGCCCACGGCCTGGGTCATGTCGGCGAGCGCCCCCTCGATGAGGACGTGTGCGTGTTCCCGCTCTCCCACGTTGCGCAGGACGAGCGCGTGGTTGGCGCGGGTGCCCGCCACGTACGGGTGGGCCTCGCCGAGCATGTCGACGTAGCCGCTCACGACCTTCTCGCTTATCTCCCTGGCCTGATCGATGTCCGCGTGCTCGCGGGCGAAGCAGCTCTGGCTCGCCGCGAACATCATCGTCAGGGGGTCGTCCTCACCGAGCACGCGCTCGCAGCGCTCCAGCACGCGGGTGAACAGCGCTCGGGCCTTGGTCCGGTCCCCCGAACGGTAGTGGCAGAGCGCGAGGTTGTGTTCGGCGCGCAGGGTCTGCGGGTTGTCGGTGCCCATGACGAGCCGGTGCACGCGGGCGCTCTGCGCCTGGAGCGACTCGGCCTCGTTGTAGCGGCCGAGCAGCCGCAGGTCGGTGGCGTAGTTGATCTCGGAGTAGAGGGTCCAGTTGTGGCGTGGCCTCAGCAACTGGCGTCGGGACTCCAGGGTGCGCCGGTTGAGCTCCAGTGATTCCTCGTACCGGCCGAGCAGCCGGAGCGAAATGGCCAGGTTGTTCTGCGCGTTGAGCGTCCGCGAGTCCTGTTCGCCGAGGAGCTCCTGGTAGGCGGCCAGGATCCAGCCGGAGATCTCCAGCGCCTCGTCGTACCGGCCGAGCCCCCGCAGGTCGGCGGCGAGGCCGCCGGAGGCGCGCAGATGTTCCAGGTCGTGTTCGCCGCGCTCGGCGCGCAGGTGGTTGACGGCGGCCCGTTCGATCGCCTCCGTGGCCGCGTAGTCGCCGACCGCGCGCAGCAGGTTGGCGTAGTGATAACTGAGGTCCCAGACCCTGGGATGGTTCTCGCCGAGGAGTTCGCGCCAGGCCCTCATGGCACGTTCGCCGAGCTTGATCCCGGCCCGGTACTCGCCCGACAGATACATGTAGCGCAAGCAGTTGAGAACCAGGGTGTGAACCGCCGGGTCGGTACTGAGCAGGACATCGGCCCACTTCAAGTGGGGGGTGATCTCGGCATAGGCAGGCCACAGACGGGTGTCCGTGGGGCGGCCCGGGTCGGCGGCCGCGAGGGCTCTGCGGACCACGTCGATGAATTCCTGACGGTCCTGCTCCGGCATGTCCTTGCTGACGATCTGGTGGACCATGCGGTGCAGATAGAGCGACTCACCGGAGGACGGTTCGTCGATGATCGACTCGTGGGACTCCAGCCTGACGACGGAGTACTGCCGGAGCTGGCCGATCGCCTTGTTCCAGAGCAGCGGGTCGTTCATCAGGCCCGACAACTGCTCGGGAAGTTCCCCGGAAGGCATCTCCTTCAGGAGGCGTACGGGGATGGAGCCGGGTGCGAAGAAAGTGCACAGGCGCAGCAGGTCGACGGACTGGGGGACGGTGTCCTTGAGCTTGTTGAGCAGTATCGACCAGGCGGTCTGGAAGGCGAGCGGGAAGTCCGCGGAGACCTTGACGACGTCCTGGTCGATCCCGCCTTCGAGGAGCTCGATGTACTCGTCGACGGACATGTCGGAGTCGTTGAGCCATCCCGCCGTCTGGTCGAGGAGCAGCGGCAGGTCCTCCAGCGCGTCGGCGAGCAGGTCGGACTCGGACTGGGTCAGCCGGGGGGCGCGGCGGCGGATGAAGGCCACCGACTCGTCCCGGCTGTAGACGGGGACTTCGACGAGGTTGCTGTTGTGCTCGCCCCACTCCGGGTTGCGGGACGTGATCAGCACGTGTCCGGGGCCGGTCGGCACCAGGTCCCAGATCTGTTCGGGTTCATCGGCGCCGTCGAGGACGAGCAGCCAGTGGGAGTGGGGGTCGCCGCGACGCAGCGAGTCACGGACCGCGCGGAGCCGTTCACCGTACTCGGCGCCGGTGGACAGGCCGAGTTCCGGGGCGAGTTCGGCGAGTTTCTGGCGGTAGAGGGCGCGGCGGTCCGCGGGGACCCACCACACCACGTCGTACTCGGAGCCGAACCGGTAGACGTACTCCGCTGCCAGCTGCGTCTTGCCCACGCCCGACATGCCGTGCAGGGTGACGACACCCGCGCCGGAACCCGCGTCCTGGAGGGCTCGGTAGGCGCTGCTGAGCAGCTCCTCGCGGCCGGTGAACCGGGTGTTGCGGCGCGGTACGCCACCCCACACCTCGGGGGTGTCGGACGGGAACCGCGGTCCCGGCCTGGCCGCCGTGGTTTCGGGCAGCGGATCGACGGGGAGACCGAGGCGGGCCAGCAGCCGCCGTTCGGCCTCGTCGGCGCCGACGTTGGTCAGATCGGCCGCCCCGAAGACCGACGTGGCGCCGGGCAACGCCGACGTGGTGACGGAGACGGCGACGAAGCGGTCCGGCTCGGGCGCGACGACCTCGCGCAGCGCCCGGTTCCACTCCTCATGACTGCGCGGGCCGAGCTGGAAGTACCAGTCGCTCAGGATCACCAGGACACGGCCGCGGGCCAGAGTCAGATCCCGCAGGCTCTCCTCCAGCGGCACCTCCACCGGTGGGTCCCAGCGCTGCTGGACGACCGTCACTCCGCGCCGCTCCAGACGGTCCCCGATCCAGGCCGCCCAGGCCCGGTTGAACCCCGCGAAACTGATGGTGACGGTCTGCGCCCCGGTTGCTCCAACTTGCTTACGCGTTACGGGCATTCAACCGTCTCCCTGCCTCGATTTGAGCCTTATCAACATACACCGGGGACCCTTTGACGATCAGGTGGTCGACGGCGTCGATCACGGGCGCGCTCACGCCCGTCGCGAGCCGTTCCTCTGCTGCCATATCACGCGCGCGGTGCTCACATACGCCTGCGCACGGGCCAGATGACCCGTGGGGGGCGGACAATCGGCCAGACGGTCGTAGCGGGTGATCATTTCGTTGACGAGCACCCTTCCCTCGGCGGTCAGCGCGCCCGAACCGGCCAGTACGGGCAGTACGGCTCCTACTTGTTCGCGGCAGCGGGCGTGTTCGGCCCAGGCGAGGTCGCGGTGGGTGACGCGCTCCGCGCCGAGTGCGAACCGCTGCCAGTAGTCGGCGAGCGCGATGTGCGAGTACGCGCCCTGGAGCAGCCCGTCGAACGGCCGGGGGTCGGAGCGCCAGGGTGCGAAGTGCCGGGGGGCGGCGTCCTCGTGGTGCAACCGCACGAGGGCAGCGACCGCGGACAGCTTGGTGTGCTGGAGTTCGTGCACGAGGGTCGAGGCGAAGTAGGCGGGGGTGGCCGGTTTGCTGCTGAGGACCGCGCCGAACGCCTCGCGCCTGGTACCGCTGCAGTGCGCCGCGCCCTGGCCGGTGGGGCCCGATCCGGGCGGCGGGCCGAGTGGTACCAGGCAGCGCAGCAGCACGGCCGCCTCGGTCACGCGGTGTTCGCCGCCGATGCGGAGCAGCGGTTCGACCCCGGACCAGGACTCCGCCCACGCCTTGCGTTCGCTGTCGTCGATGTTGACGGCGCCGCTCAGTCCGTGCCGCTCCAGGCCGCTGCCGGCGGTGCGGTACGGGTCGAGATCGTCCAGCGGGACGGGACCGGCGCCGGGCAGTACGGCGGGCAGGGACAGCGCGGGCAGCCAGCGCGGGTCGGAGGAGCTCGTGGTGCCGTCCTCGTGCGCGTGCACGACGAGGGGCTTCTCCTGATGGTGGCGGAGCGTCAGTTCGCTTCCGGTGGACCTGATGTCGAGCCGGCCGTCGGGCATCCTCAGGGCCCCCAGGGTCGGCAGCGACAACAGTCCGCCGCGCGCGGTGAGCCGGGTCGTGAACGCCAGCCGTGCGCGGATCGCCGCCGCTGCGGCGAGCGCACCCGCGTGGTCCAGATCCGCCTGGAGTTGAGGGGTGGGGGCAGTGGCGGTCAGGCCCCGCAGGCAGCTCTGCGCCCATGGGCCCGCCAGGGGGTGGAACAGCACCGCGCGGACAGCGGTCCGGTCGGCGCGGTCGGCGGCTTCGAGCAGCGCCCAGTCCCGGCGCAGCCGGTCGAGCCGGTCCGGTGGGCAGACGGTCGCGGGGGCTGCCCCTGCGGCGTCGAGGAGGGCGCGCAGCAGGACGAGACGACGGGTGTCCTGATCGCGTACGAGCAGGGCGAGGTCGTCGGCGTCGCCTTCGGTACGGCCGAAGGCGCGGAGTGCGCGGTCCGGGAGTGGGGGGCTCATCGGTGGTCTCCTGCGGTTGCGGCGGCCAGCCGGTCCGCCACATGGCGGACGAGCCGGTCGAGGTCGGCGCAGTACACGGAGGGATTGGTGAAACCGTTCTCTGCGCGGTAGCGGTGGGCGTAGTGGCCGCCGCCGCAGACGGTCAGCAGCGGGCAGGCCCGGCAGGCGGCGGCGAGTGCGCCGGCACCTGCCTGGCGGGCGGCGACGCCGGGGTGGCGCAGGGCGTCGTCGAAGCTGTGCCGGAAGACGTCGAGCCCGGTGGCGGCGGCCGTGTCGTAGGCGGACTTGAGGGAGTCGACCTGTTCGATCGCGCCGTCGGTCTCGACGACGACGGCGTTGACCGGGTCGAGGCCGAGCGACTCGGTGGCGGCGGGCAGGCCGAGCAGCAGAGCGACGCACTCCTCGAAGAGCCGGACCCGGGTCTCCCGCCGGCCGGCCGGCCACCAGCGGTCGAAGACGGTGCACAGCCAGTCGCCGTACGGGGTCGGGCGCGCCGGTCCCGGTCCGGCCCCCGGTGTTCCGGGGTCGGGTATGCCCGGCGGCGGGGCCGTCCAGTTGCCGTGCGGCAGCAGGAGGTCCACGGCCGGTGGGCGCAGGGCGAGCAGCGACTCGTACATCTCGACGGGGTCGGTTCGCGGGTCGACGACGGTGAGGATGCCCGCGTACGCGCCGGGGTGCCGGTCGGCGAGGAGCCGGGCGCCGCGGGAGGCGGCGGGCCAGGAGGGGCGTCCTGCGTGGTCGGTGCGGAGGGTGTTGTGCCGGGCCAGACCGCCGTCGAGGCTGATCCCGATGCGGATGCCGTGCCGGGAGAGGGTGGCGATGCGGGCGTCGGTGAGCAGGGTGGCGTTGGTCTGCACGGTGGCGTGGAGGGTGCAGCCGTCGGGTATCCGCTCGCGCACCCGGTCGGCGAAGGTCCCCAGCCTCCCTGCGCCCGCGAGCAGGGGTTCACCGCCGTGGAGGACCAGGGCCACGCTGCGCAGGGCATGCGTCGCCGCGTGTTCGGCGATCCGGTCCGCGGTGCGGTCCAGGACGGCCGGTGCGGCGGCGGCCGGACGGGCGCGCCACGTCCGGTCGGGGCCCTCGTACAGGTAGCAGTAGCGGCAGGCGAGATTGCAGCGGCCGTGGGCCTTCACGATGAACTGGGCGAAGGGGACGGGCGGCCGGGCGACGGTGTCCGGGCGCGTGGGCGCGCCTGGCGTCGTCTGTCGGGACACTCCGCCACCCCCGTGCTGTCCGTCCGCCGGGGCGTCCCCCGCTGTCGGGAACGCCCCTGTGACCGGTCCGGGGCGCGCCTGTGCGGCCTGCCCCCCGGGCAGACCTGTCCCGGGCCGTGCAGCCCTGTTCACCCGGACCGCGGACCGCGTCCGTGCGGTCCGCCGCGCCTCAGAAGGCGTTGGTGAAACCCCACAGCATCTCCCGCGGCTGCTCGGCCCTGTCCCGGAGATCCGCGACCACCGCGGAGAGGACCGGGTGGTCCAGCGTCCGCAGCGCCTCCAGGTCGAGCCCGAGCAGGTCCGGCAGCGCGCCGGGCTCGTGACCGGACCCTGCGCCGGGTGCCTCCGGTGCGCCGGCCTCGGTCCTGCGTGCCGATTCACCCGGCTCGCTCAACTCGCTCATCATGCCTCCCCGTTGACTGTGCAGCGGGCCCCGCGGTCGTGCGCTCGCCATCGAGCGCGCACCGCCCGGCCCGTGTCCCTGACCCTCGTACCACTGCACCCCGGCGCACTCCGTCGTGCGCTCACCGCTCCAGCTCGGCCAGCCGCTCGGCGGTCGACTCGCCCGCCGAGCCGCCGCCGTTCGGCAGTTTGCGCCATTCGAGGCCGGCCGCCCGGTACGCCTCGCGCGCGGCCCGGGGACGCCCCGCCTTCTCATACGTCATACCCCGCCAGTGGTTGGCTATAGCACCCAACTCCACCGCCTCTTGCCACTGTTGTGGACTCTCAAGTTCCGCCTCCGCTGTGCGGGCGGATTCGGCCGCGTCCCGGAACGCCTCGGCCGCGTCGTCGAGCCTGGCCGGCCGCTGCAGCACCCGCGAGGCATCGAGATGGGACCGGCCCAGCGCCAGCCAGCAGCGCGCCGCGGTCAGCGGATCGCGGGCCTCCTGTGCGGCGAGACCGAAGAGGTGCTCGGCCTCCCGCAGATCGACCCGGTCCTCGGTGGGCCGGTGCCGCAGCATCAGGGCCCGGCCGAGCATCAGCAGCCGCTCGGCCTGGCGCGCGCTGCCGGACGGCGTCTCCGTACGGCAGTCGCGCAGTACCCGCACCGCCGCGCCGATGTACTCGCGCCCGTCCGGCAGTTCGGCACGCCGCAACAGGGTCCCGCCCCATTCGGCGAGCAGATCCGCATGGGCCTGGGAGTCGCGCGGGACGCCGCGGGAGGCGCGGGCGAACCATTCGGCGGCCGCCACGAGTTCGTCCGGTGCGTCCAGCTGCTCGTAGCGGGCGACCCTGACCCGGCCCGCCCTGGTCTGGAGCGCGGCGCGCTGACGCTGTTCCCTCACGGTCACCAGTGCCTGGTCGATCAGGGTCGCCGCCTCGTCGGGTTCGCCGCCCGAAGCCAGCAGGGCGTCCACCAGGTCCAGCAGGATCCGTACCTCGGTGCCCAGGGTGTGCCGCCCGCCGCTCGCCCCGAACGCGGTGCGCAGCGAGCGGGCCGCCTGCCCCGCGTACACCCGTGCCTGTTCGGTGTCGACCGTCGCCCCGGCCAGTTTGAGCAGGGCCCGGCCATGCGCCAGTGGCAGCGCGGCCGGACGGTTCTCCTGGTCGGGCCAGACGTCGGCGAACGCCTCCAGCATCCCTGCCGCGGCCTGCAGCAGGGCGCTGTCGCCGCCGAGGCGCCACTGCGCCTCCAGGGCGCGTACCCGCTCCAGGGTGAGCCGCAGCGCCTCGCCCGGGTCGAGGCCGGGGGCCGCGCAGGCGACCGTGTACTCACGGTCGGCGCGTCGGAGCAGGGCCAGTGCGCCACGCCGGTCGCCGCGCCTGCGCCGGTCGTCGGCCGCGGCGTGCAGCACCTTGGCCAGCACCGCCCGTTCGCGTACCGCCCCGGGATGCGCGGCGGCCCGTTCCGCCGCGTTCTCGGCCTCGCGCAGAAGGCCGTCGCCGCCCTGGACCTCCCACAGGCGCAGCACGCAGCGGGCGTACTCGGCCCACAGCTCGGGGTCGGCGCCCGGGTACCGCTCGCGCTCGGTCGCGCCCCGGAGCAGCTGCACGGCGTCGATCAGGTACTGCACCATGCTGTCCGAGTCGAACTGGCGCAGGAGTGCGCGGGCGCTCTCCACCGCCGCGTGTGTCGTCCGGCCGGGGGCGTCGCGGCCGCCCCGGTCGCCGTAGAGCGCGAACTGCTCGGGCAGGGGCATGAAGCGCTCCAGTACGCGCGCCGCGACCTCGGCGAAGGGATGGGGAACGCGCGACCCGCCGCTTCCGTCGCTCTCCCCGTTCTCGTCGCCCTCGTCGTTCTCCCCGATGCCGCCGCTCTGCGTGCGGCGGCCGAGGTCGGTGGCGTACGAGGAGGCGCGCCGGCCGTCCCCGAGCTGGGCGAACGCCAGCGCCGGGAAGTTCGGCCCGCCCTTGCCGAACCGCTGCTCTATGTACTCCGAGCAGTGCTTGAGCACGAGCAGTGCCTCGTCCCGTCCGAGCGGTCCGAGCAGCGCCTCCTGGACTCCGGGCGCGAACTCGTACCACTGCCCGTCGCCCGCTCCGTCGCCCTTGCTCCGCGAGATCAGTCCGCTGAGCAGCACCTCGGCGAGTTCGGAGGGGCCGGAGTCGGGCAGCATCGTCCGCTGCACCAGCTGCATCACGGGCAGATAGAGCGGCGCCGCGGCGAGATAGACCGCGAGCTGCCCGGCGACCGGGGAGGCCGCCGAACGGAAGCGGCTGACCAGCTGGAGCGAGGACAGCCGGTCGCCGGGGCGTGGTGCCGGCGCGGCGGGCTGGTCGGCCCTGACCCAGCCGACCGCCCCGGAGATCCGGCCGGCGCCGGTGCCGGAGAGCAGTCGCGCCCAGGCCGCGAGCGCGCCCGCCACGGGCGGGAGTACGGGGACGGCGAGGGCTCCGGGACGCGCGGTGGGTGCCCCGCCCACCTCCTCGGTGACCTTCAGGACCGCGGCACCGGAGAGCCCTTCGCCACGGGAGAGCTCACCGTAGGTCACCGGCAGCCGGGTGCGGTTCCACATGCGCTGCGGCAGCGGCTGCAGTACGGCGGTGGGGGCCTGCCGGGCCAGCTGGTGGAGCAGCCGGTGGGCGCGCCCGCTGTGCCAGAGCGGTCCGGCGCAGTCGCTGACCAGGACGGTGACGCGGCGACCGGTCGGATCACTGAGCCGGTCCGCGGAGTTCAGCGGGGCGGCGGCCGGATCGGGGCTGCGGCTGACCGCGCAGGAACCGTCGGGGCCACGGTGCAGATAGCGCACCTGGACATCCCGGAAGGCACCCAGCTGACCGAAGATCTGCTGGAGTTCGCCGAACATCCGGTCCCAGACACGCATCGACGAGGAGGCGTCCATGACGAACTGCAGCAGCGCGTCGGCGCGGGACACCCCGCGGAACACCGGGATGATCAAACCCCCTGCGCGGGCGCTCAGTTCGGCGGTGGCTGTCTCGTCCAGGGTGCGGCGCAGGGGTGGCGCGGCGGGGCGATAGCGCTGCAGGGGACGTAAGGCTCGCTGGATTTCCAGAGGTGCGGGCAGGGCGGGAGCGGCGGGCACGCCGAGGGTGAGGGTGGCGGCGCTGCCGTGCCCATGGCCGTGCGGCCCGCCCTCTTCGCGCTGCCCGTCGCGGTGCGGGGCGAAGTCCCCCGGCGGTACCGGATACAGAGCTATCCGGCGGTCGGCTGCCGCGGGATCCCCCTGCTCCGCGGGCTCGTCGTCGTCCGGTGCGGCGTCCGTGCCGCGGGCGCCCCCGGCCGTGGTGCGGGCGGACGGCGCGGCCGGTCCCGCGTCGGACGGCTCGGCGCGTGAGAACGGTACGGCGGGGCCGCCCTGCTCCTCAGCCCCTTCCGGCGTGTCGGCGCGACGGGTCCATCGGGCGAGCCAGAGGGCGTCGCAGAGCTGCTCCGCGTCGGGGTCGAGCCCGGCCTCGCGCAGCCGGGCGACGAGTGCGGGCAGCAGTCCTCCGTCGTACGGCTCGGGTTCCGCAGGACGCCCTGTTCCTGCTCCGTCCGGGCCGTGGCGTGCCGTGGCGTCGGACATCAGCTCATCACCTCGGCCGGTCGAGTCGCTGGATGAGCAGGTCGGCGAGCCGGTCCCGGCCGGCGAGGGCGGCCGCGTCGGTGAGATAGATGGCATTCAACAGCTGGTCGGTGGCCAGGAGTTCGCTCCGCGACCGCTCCAGGAAATGGGCGATGAGATCGTCTCCGGAGCGCGCCGCCTCGTCGCCGAGGTGGGCGCGGACGAAGGTGGCGAGCCGCTGGTGGTCGGGGCGTCCCAGCTCCAGGTGGATGCAGCGCCGCATCAGCGGGGCCGGGAAGTCGCGCTCGCCGTTGCTCGTGAGCACGACGAACGGGAACGCCCCGCACTGCACACGGCCGCCCTTGACCGTCACCTTGGTGCCGTCGTCGGTCAGCACCTCGGCCTCCCCGTCGGGCAGCCGGTCGGCGATCCGCTCGAGTTCCGGAATGCCGAACTCGCCCTCCTCCAGCACATTGAGGAGGTCGTTCGGCAGGTCGATGTCGCTCTTGTCGAGCTCGTCGATGAGCAGCACGCGGGGCCGGTCGGAGGGCAGCAGCGCGGTGCCGAGCGGGCCGAGCCGGATGTAGCTGCCGACGTTCTCCGCCGCGCCGGAGCCGGCCGCCCCGGCCGCTGCGCCGTGCGCGGCGATCTGGACGTCCTGCAGCCTGGCGATCGCGTCGTAGTGGTAGAGGCCGTCGAGGAGCGTGGACCGGCTGACGATGGGCCAGCGCAGGACCCGGCCGAGCCTGAGTTCATGGGCGACGGAGTGGGCCAGGGTGCTCTTTCCGGCGCCGGGGCTGCCGGTGACCAGCAGTGGGCGCCGCAGGTACAGCGCCGCGTTGATCATCTCGAGTTCTTCGGCGCCGGGCCGATGGAGTTCGGCGATGTGCCGGTGGCCACCGAGACGCCGGGTGGCGGACCCGTCCGCCCGGTCGCCCGCGGTACCGCCGTCGCCGGGGTCCGGGGCCTCGCGGGCAGCGAAGTCCCGCCAGGGCGGCGGGGACGGCAGCTGTTCGATGCCGTCGTGCGGTTCGCCGGCCCCTCGGTAGATGAGCCACTCACTGGGTTCACTCATAGCGTGTTCCTCGTCGTCACTCGTCCGCCAGGTCCGGTGTGAGGGGCAGCAGCCGTCGAACGTGCCTCACGGTATCGATCCGTGAACTCCCCCGTAAGAGGCCGAACGGCGCTGTTCACGGCGCCTCCAGGAGCTGACCGGAACCGGGGAGCATATGGTGCGGATCGTCATAGAACAGAACGACACCGTAGGACCAGAACGCATCGGCACGTTCCGCCTTCACGTCCCTTCGGAGCTCGTGGATCCGCTGCGGCAGCCGGTCGGCGGTGCGGGTCTCCGCGACGGTGTTGAGGGCGCGCCGATGGAATTCGGAGCAGACCCCGTCCGGTTCCCCGGTCCGCCGCCACAGGGCCACCCCGAAGCCGCCGTCGAGGATCCGCACCAGTCCGGCCGTCGTCTCGGGGTCCGGCCGGCCACCGTACCGGCAGAGGACCGGCACGGTCTCGTACGCCAGGGTGTGCAGCCGCGCCACCCCTGGTACGCCTACCCCCATTCCGTCCTCGCAGTCGACGACTTCGGCCTGCACCGAGGAGTTCCGGGTGCCGTTCCAGCGGGCCCTGCGCAGTCTTTCCACGTCGTCGTCCGGCGGCTGCTCCGACGCCGAGCGGCGGACGACGACCGGGCGTACGGCTCCGAGCGGCAGCCCGTCGGGGGTCACCTTCCAGTTGTCGACGTCCAGGCCGAGCAGCGCCGGTGGGACCGCGACCTGGAGCATGGCGGGGCTGTCGGGTTCGTCGCACCGTCGGAACGCCTCGGCGAGCGGGGCGGCCAGCCGGTCCGGGAGAGCCCCGGGCCCCGTACCCTGGCTGTCCTCGGCGACGGGCAGGACCTCCCCGGTGCGGCGGGCGACGCCGATCCGCCAGTCGTAACGGTCCCGTTCCCAGCCCCGCGGTTCCAGTTCCAGCAGGACGAAGGCGCGTTCGCCGTACCGGACCGGTTCGCCCCTCGGCTCGGGGGCCCGCTGGTGTTCCTGGTCCCGACTCTGCCGGACGGCGCGCCAGTGCAGCACGAGTTCCTGCCGGAAGTCGCGGGACAGGTCCTCGTCGGCGATCCGTTTCACCCATTCCCACAGGGACTTCGTGGCGGCCCGGGTGGACGGCACGTCGTAGGGGCGGTCGGCGGCGAGGACGCCCATGCAGTAGCGCAGGATCAGTTCGAGTGCGGCGTCGCGGTCGCGGACGCGGGCGTCGTACAGCGCGCCGAGTCCGTCGCGCCAGCCGCGCGGCGCCGGGCGGAGATCGCGCGCATGGACGTTCGGCAGGCCGTCGAGGAGCCGCAGCAGATTGCGGGTGCTGACCGGCGGCGGGAACTCGGCGAGCCTGCCCAGGAGGTCGATCCGCCGCTTGGGGCTGAGCACCCGGCCGGCCGGGCCGGGCAGCTCGCTCTGCACATCGGCCCAGGTCCGCTCGGTGGACGCGGGGCTGTTGTGCCGGTCGGCGTGGTAGCGGTCGTGGGCGTGGAAGACGGCCTGGTACGTGTCGTCCGTCTCGGTTTCCACGGGTCCGGCGGGCACGGTGAGGGAGCGGAGCCGCTCGATTCCGATGGCGGTGCCGCCCTGATGGCCGTCGAGCCGCGATTTGATCACGCCGACGACCTCGCCGCGGGTGACGTCCACGACGGGCCCGCCGGACATCCCTGGCGCCAGCCAGTCCTCGGCGAGCCGGATCTGCTGATCGGCATCGGCCCAGCCGCCGAAGGTGCCCTTCACCTCGCAGTCGCCGCTGAGCGTCGTCAGCCCGCCGCCCGGGGAGGGCGCCCAGCCCACGACGCGGACCTTGCGGCCGCGGAGCATGGCCTCCGAGCGCTCGGTGACGTACACACAGGGGTGTTCGACGGGCCGCCGCAACTGGATGAGCGCGAGGTCGGGCGCGGGCCAGCCCTGAGCGCCGGCCGGCCGGGTCTCGGGGAGCGCGGCGAGCACCACGCCGGGGACCTCGGTCAGCTCGGTGTCGTAGGGGTCGGCCCTGAACAGCACGTTCACCTCGCGCCCCTCCCCCTGCATGGCGACATGTGCGCACGTGAGGACCCAGCTCGGGGCGATGAAAAAGCCACTCCCCAGGAAGCCCGGGCCGGGTCCGTCAGTGGCATACCCGTCCCCCCGGCGATGGATGCGTACGGTGGCGTCCCGCACGAGGTCCATGAGCGCAGCCTCCTCCGGCCCCGGACCCCCTTCTGCGCCCCCGGCGGTCTCCTGCGTCATGACCCGCCGCCGTCGGCGGTCGTGGAACCGTCGGGGTGCGCCGGTGCGCCGGGGGATGCTCCGGCAGACGCATCGTCCGCGGATGCGGGGGCGTGCGACGGCGGGGACGCGGGGTCGGGCCGTGCGGACCCTGTGGGGGCCGGTCCCGGCGGCGCCGGTGGTGCAGGCGGCGCGGAGGGCGCGGGCGGGGCGGACGGGATGGGTGGCGTGGGCGGCGCAGCGGCCTGCGCGGGCACCTGCGGCGTGATCGGCGGATCGACGGCCGGGCCGCCACCGCTCCAGGTGAGCGTGACCTTGATGGCGCCCTTGGCCTCCCCGTCCGCGAGGAGTCCGACCACCTTGCCCGCCTTGGCGGTGAGCTCGATGCCGAATTCGACGCTGACCTCGTCCGGCCGCACGGCCCGCAGCGGCTCGGCGAGCGACCGCGCGACGCTGGTCACCACCCCCTGCAGGCTCTCCACCCGGGCCTGCACCTGGTCGGCGAAGTCCGAGAAGCCGGTGTCCGTGTAGGACAGTCCGTTCCCGGCAGACCGCCGCTCAAGTTCCTCGCTCCCGGAGATGCGTGCCCAGACCGGTGTACCGTCCGGCATCTCAATGCGTGTAATACGGGCCCCGCTGTCACTCATGACACCCCCCGTTCCCCGAACTCCCCGCAGGTTAACGGCAGTACGCGATCGATGCGATGCACATCCGTCAGGACGCCGGGGCCGGGTGCACCGGTTCTCGGACGTTTCCCTGCCGGATTCCGTCGCTCCCGCCGAGGGTCCCCGCGCCCTCGCTCCCGGCCCCCTGGGGGCTGTCACCAGGCATTGAGCTCCTCTCAGACCGACCGGCAATTGCCGGTCGGTCTAAACTTGCGGCCATGTACTTCACCGACCGTGGCATCGAGGAGCTGGAGAAGCGGCGCGGCGAGGAGGAGGTCACTTTCGAGTGGCTCGCCGAGCAGCTGCGTACGTTCGTCGACCTCAACCCCGATTTCGAGGTCCCCGTCGAGCGCCTCGCCACCTGGCTGGCCCGGCTGGACGACGAGGACGAGGAATAGGGCGACGCCCCGGGGTGCGTCCGCCGGTTTCCGTCCGCCCGGATCAGCCCCCGTCGACCCGGATCAGCGCCTCCGTCCCGGATCAGCGCCCGTCGGCCCGGATCCGGTCGTACGCAAGACCGAGTGCCCCGTGCACGATCAGCAGCGCTCCCGCGAACGCCCACCCTCCTCTGCGACGCCCGATCCCCCAGGTGACGAGCGGTACCCCCGCGGCGAGCTGGGCGGTGGCGAGCGCACGCGCCTTGGGGCCCCGCAGCCACGGACCGAGTCTGCTGTTCTCGACCGCGTCGAGTTCCATCTTCACGGCGTCGCGCCAGCCCGCCCAGGCGATCCGCTCCGTTCCCGGCCTGCTGTCGGCCGAGGCGTGCAGCCGATCGGCGGGTTCGCCGGGATCCAGGCCGGCCGGGAGCATCAGTCCGATGCGGGTGAGCGCGGCGAGGAGGCCACGCAGCCGGGTGCGGGCGTCCGCGTCGGGATCCGGGCGGGTCAGCGTTTCGAGCCGCTGGATGTCCAGGACGGGGTCGAGGCCGAGCCGCGCGGCGAACGTATGCATCGCCTCGTCCTCACCCGCAGGAGTCCCGTCCGCCAACCAGACGTATCCGACGGGCCGCCGGAAGCCGGACGCGAGCGTGTAGCCGGCCCGGTCGCCGTCCCACCACAGTGCGAGAACCGGCCAGATGGAGCCGACCGCGAGTGCGGTGGCCCAACCGCCCACCACACTGTCGACCGGCTGATCCCCTTCTCTCCCGTCCTGCCAGGGCATTCCCTCCGGCACGAGGACGCTCCACCCGTCACCGGCGGGCGCGAGCAGCATCCGCTCGCGCAGCAGATGGACCACCGGTCGTACGGAGTCGGGTTCGGCCCGGCAGAGCAGCAGCGCACCCACGGGTGATGTCGCGTTCATGCCCCACACCGTAGAGCAATTTGCCCATATTTAGCGCCATTTGATCACCCCAGCTCGCCTCACTCTCCCTTGACTTCCCCGATCCGCGATATATCGTGTTGTCAAGAGACGCGATATGTTGCGTCAGGGCGCGCTCCTGGGAGGTCAGATCCATGCCTGTGTCGACGTGGGCCATCGCCGAGCCTCAGAAGCTCACCTTCGACGACCCGGTGACCGCGCTCAGCGTGCGCATCGTCAACGGCACCGTCAACGTCGTCGGCACCGACGAGCCGACCACGCGGCTGGAGGTCTCCGCGATCGAGGGCCCGCCCCTCAGCGTGACGCAGAAGAACGGCATCCTCACGGTCGCCTACGAGGATCTGCCCTGGCACGGCTTCCTGAAGTGGTTCGACCGCAAGGGGCGGCACCGCAGCGCGGTGGTCTCGCTCGCCGTGCCGGCCGGGTCGACGGTCGAGCTCGGCACGGTCGGCGCCGGAGCGTTGGTCTCGGGCATCCGGGGACGCACGGACGTGCGCGGCATCACCGGCGACACCACGCTCGTCGGCCTCGCCGGCACGGTCCGCGCGGACACGGTCTCCGGCAATGTGGAGGCCCAGTCCGTCACCGGCGAGCTCCGCTTCAAGTCGGTCTCCGGCGATCTGACGGTCGTCGAGGGCGCCGGGGCAGCGGTACGGGCCGAATCGGTCAGCGGCAACATGGTGCTGGACCTGGACCCGACCGGGAAGCCCACGGACATCCGGCTGACCACGGTCTCCGGCGAGGTCGCCATCAGGCTGCCGCACCCGGCGGACGCGACGGTCGAGGCGAACACGGCCAGCGGCGCCGTCTCCAACGGCTTCGAGGACCTGCGGGTCGGCGGCCAGTGGGGTGCGAAGCGGATCACCGGGACGCTCGGCGCAGGCACCGGGACGCTGAGAGCCACGACCGTGTCGGGATCGATAGCCCTGCTGCGCCGCCCACCGGCCGAGGACGATCCGTACGACGCCGAGCCGACCGGAAAGGTGCTCTGACATGCCCCCCGTATTCGCCCATGGGCGGCTCCGTCTCTACCTGCTGAAACTCCTGGACGAGGCGCCCCGCCACGGCTACGAGGTGATCCGGATCCTGGAGGAACGCTTCCAGGGCCTGTATGCACCGTCGGCGGGCACCGTCTATCCGCGCCTGGCCAAGCTGGAGGCCGAGGGTCTGGTCACGCACGCCACCGAGGGCGGCCGCAAGGTCTACTCGATCACCGACGCGGGCCGCGCCGAACTGGCGGACCGCGGTGGCGAACTGGCCGATCTGGAGCTGGAGATCCGCGAGTCGGTCTCCGAACTGGCCGCCGAGATGCGGGACGACGTGCGGGGCGCGGCGGGGAAGCTGCGCAGCGAGATGCGCGCGGCAGCCGGCGAGACCCGGCACACCTCCGCCACCGGGACCGGCGCGAAGGGCGACCGGGGCTCCCCGTTCGGTGATTTCGGCGACTTCACGGACTTCGGCGACAGCGAGGCCTGGCGCACCGCCAAGGAGGAGCTGCGCAAGGCCAAACAGGAGTGGAAGGAGCAGGCCCGCCGGGCGAAGGACGAGTCCCGCCGGGCCCGCGAGGACGCCCAGCAGGCACGCCGCCAGGCCAAGGAGGCCCAGGAGAAGGCGCGCGAGCAGATGCAGAACGCGGCCCGGCAGGTCCAGGAGCACTTCGCCCGGGGTGACTGGCCCACCGGCGTACGGGAGGGGCTGGCCGAGATCACCGGCCGCCTGGCCGGCTACACCGGGACGGCCGGCCGGCCTCCGTACACCAGGCCCGAACCGTCGGCCGGCGACCCCGACTGGGGCAAGGAGACGGGCACGACGGGCGACCCGGCCCGCGACCTGGACCGCCTGCTCGACCGGTTCCGGGACGACATCCGCGACGCGGCCCGCGACCGGGGCGTGACGGAGGACCAGCTGGTGGAGGCCCGCCGCCATCTGTCGACGGCGGCCGCCCGCATCGGCGCGCTCCTGCGGAAGGACGCCGACGCCAAGGAGTGAGCAGGGCCGGGGGCATGCCCCCGGCCCGTCCACCACATTCCTACCCCGCCTTCGCCTGTCCCTCGGCTCCCCCGGCACCCTCCCCGTACAGCGCCCGCGTGACCGCCTCGTGCGTCGCCCCGTGCTCCGCCAGCACATCGGCGACCACACCGGGTGTGACCGTGAACGCCAGCAGGATGTGTTCCTCGCCGATGAACCGGTCACCGCGCGCCACCGCCACCCGCAGGGACTTCTCCAGAATGTTCTTCGCACCCCGGGCAAAGGCAGGCCGCCCGGACCGCCCGCGGCGGCCCTTCCGGTCCGCGGCCAGGGCGCCCTCGCCGTGGGCGTCCTCGATCCGGGTGATGATCTCCGTCACATCGATGCCGATGTCGGCGAGTGCGTCCGTGTCGGCCTTGGTCAGCCCTCCCCGCCGACGGGCCTCGGCAAGCGCCGCCTCCACCGAGGCGCGGCGGTCGGTCAGTCCGAGGGCCGCGACGGCGAAGGCGGCCCGGTTGCCCTGCTGGTCGAGCAGGGCGAGCAGCATGTGCTCCTCGGTGACGGAGTCGGAACCGGTCTTCCCGGCCTGCTCCACGGCGCCGGTCACGACGGCGCGGGCACCGTTGGTGAATCGCTCGAACATCAATGCCTCCCGTACTTCTTGTGGACGGCCTGTCGGCTGACGCCCAGTTCGGCCGCGATCTCCTGCCACGACCAGCCCTGGACGCGGGCGCTTCTGACTTGTACGGCTTCGAGCTGCTCCAGCAGCCGCCGCAGGGCGGCGACGGCGCGCAACCCGACGCGCGGGTCGCGGTCGCCGGCGCGTGCGGCGAGATCCGTTGCTTCGGTCATGGTGTCAACTTACGTTTACATGAAGCTCATGTCAACCATGGTTGACATGATCCGCATCGGGCTCCGCCACCGTGACAGCCCGCGCACTCCCCCGCAGACCTCCACCCGCACCTCATCCCGCGCCTGCGCACCGCGGCGCCCTTCGGCCCGCCGACCGGGACGCGCCACCGGCGCGCCGACGGCAGGAGCGGGAGGGCAGAAGTGCCGGGCGCACACAGGTGAGCGAAGCGGGCGTCTACGGCCGGTCGCCGAGCGGCATCCCTGGAGCCGGTCCGGAGGTGGTGCGGCGAGGCGCGTCCGCGCCGGGACCGGGCCGCCACCAACGGCCGTTCGGTGCAGGTCGCCACGGTTCGCCGTGTCCTCGACCCTCCGGCCGCGCAGGGCGGGGGACCGGTCGTGCTCGTCGGCCGGTCGCGGAATGCCGTGCGGCTGCGGATCCCCGGCCGGGAGCGTATCGGCGGCGGGGGCGAGGCCCCGCCGCCGACCCGGTCGGAGTGACAACTGCCGCCATGAGGCTCCGACCGTGCCCATGGCGGCAGATCTCAGCGGCGGACCCGACGGGTCATCACCGCTCCGTCGGAGAGCAGCACCTCAGGATGTGGTGAGTACGATCTTTCCGAACTGGTCGCCCGAGGCGAGCCGCTCGAACCCCTCGCGGGCGCGGTCCAGCGGCAGTACCTCGTCGATGACGGGCCGCACCCCGGTCGTCGCACAGAACGCCAGCAGGTCCTCCAGCTCGTCCTTGGACCCCATCGTCGAACCGACGACCTTCAGCTCCAGGAAGAAGATCCGGGTCAGCTCGGCGTGCGAGGGCCGGTCGCCGCTGGTCGCGCCGGAGATGACCAGGGTGCCACCGGGGCGCAGCGACTTCACCGAGTGGGACCAGGTGGCCGCGCCGACCGTCTCGATGACGGCATCGACGCGCTGCGGCAGCCTTGCACCGGGCTCGTACGCCTCGATCGCCCCGAGCTCGACGGCCCTCTTGCGCTTGGCCTCGTCGCGGCTGGTGGCGTAGATCCGCAGCCCGGCAGCCTTCCCGAGGACGATCGCGGCGGTCGCGACACCACCGCCCGCGCCCTGGACGAGGACGGAGTCACCGGGCCGTACTCCGGCATTGGTGAAGAGCATCCGGTACGCGGTGAGCCAGGCGGTCGGCAGACAGGCGGCCTGCTCGAAGGTGAGCTCCCTCGGCTTGGGCAGCACATTCCAGCTGGGGACGGTGACCTGCTCGGCGAAGGTGCCCTGGTAGCGCTCGGTGAGGATGGACCGGGGCTCGTTCGGGCCGACGCCGTGCCCGGTCTGGCCGATGACGGAGTGCAGGACGACCTCGTTGCCGTCCTCGTCGATCCCGGCTGCGTCGCAGCCGAGGATCATCGGCAGCTTGTCCTCGGCGAGGCCGACGCCACGGAGCGACCAGAGGTCGTGATGGTTGAGGGAAGCTGCCCGGACATTGACGGTGGTCCAGCCGGGGCGCGCCTCGGGGGCGGGGCGCTCGCCCAGCTCGAGGCCGGTGAGGGGCCGGTCGCGGTCGATGCGGGCTGCGTAGGCGGCGAACATGGCCCTGACACTAGGCGCGGGGCGGGTGCGACGGAACCGGCGGAGGGTGTGACGTGGCCCGCGTGGCGGTACCCGGGCTCGGGGCGTGATTCAGCCTCGCCTGCGTTCGAGGCGTGGGGTCCGGGGCCGAGCCCCGGACCGGGAAGGGGCGGGGCGGGGCGGAGGTCCGCCGCATGCGTCCCGCACCCCCACCCCGCCCCGGCTCACCTCAGCGCCGCGCCACACCCTCCGCGCGCGCCGCGGCGGCAACCGCGGCCGTCACCGCGGGAGCAACCCGCTCGTCGAACGGCGAGGGAATCACGTAGTCCGCCGCCAGTTCGGCCCCCACCACATCCGCCAGCGCAGTCGCCGCGGCGATCTTCATGCCCTCGGTGATGCGGGAAGCCCGCACCTGCAGCGCGCCGGCGAAGATGCCGGGGAAGGCCAGCACATTGTTGATCTGGTTCGGGTAGTCCGACCGGCCCGTCGCCACGACCGCCGCGTACTTGTGCGCGATGTCGGGGTGGACCTCCGGGTCCGGGTTGGCCATGGCGAAGACGAACGCACCGGGCGCCATCGACGCGACCGCCGCCTCCGGCACCGTACCGCCGGAGACGCCGATGAAGACGTCCGCGCCGACCAGCGCGGTCTCCAGCGGACCGGAGATGCCGGCCTTGTTGGTGATCTCCGCGAGCTCGCGCTTGACCTCCGTCAGGTCCTCGCGGTCCCGGCTGACGATCCCCTTGCGGTCGGCCACGGCGACGTCACCGAGCCCCGCCTCCAGCAGGAACTTGGCGATGGCCACGCCTGCCGCCCCCGCGCCGGAGATGACGCCGCGCAGGTCACCGAGGGTCCGCCCGGACAGCTTCGCGGCGTTGCGCAGCGCGGCCAGGGTCACCACGGCCGTACCGTGCTGGTCGTCGTGGAAGACCGGAATGTCGAGCCGCTCCTGCAGCTTGCGCTCGATCTCGAAGCAGCGGGGCGCCGAGATGTCCTCCAGATTCACCCCTCCGAAGGACGGCGCGAGCCGGACGACCGTCTCCACGATCTCGTCCGCATCGGTCGTCGCGAGCGCGATCGGCACCGCGTCGACCCCGCCGAACTGCTTGAAGAGGATCGCCTTGCCCTCCATCACCGGCAAAGACGCCTCCGGACCGATGTCTCCCAGCCCGAGCACCGCGGTGCCGTCCGTCACGACGGCGACGACCTGCGACTTCCAGGTGTAGTCGTGAACCAGCTCGGGGTTCTCCGCGATGGCGCTGCACACCTTGGCAACGCCCGGCGTGTATGCGAGGGACAAGTCGTCCTTGTCACGCAGCGGGACGGTGGCCTGCACGGCCATCTTCCCGCCGCGGTGGAGCGCGAAGGCCGCGTCGAACGGCTCATCGGTCGCGCTGCCGGTACTGCTGTCAGTCGTGCTGTCGCTGCGAGGATTGACGATCTCCGCTGCCATGGTGTTGACCCCTTAAGTCTTCATTGTCTGAGGGTGGCCACTCCTGGTTGAGGAGGGGTGGGCGGGCACCGCGTACGTTCCCTGCACTGGGCGGTTGGCCCGCTCCGACAGGGAGGAGGTACGTACGCGCGGGCGCGCCGCACACGCGCCCTGAGCCCCGGATGAGGGGTGTAAAGGTCTTTCTTACCGGACAGACCGCATCCCGGACGAGTCCAAACCGACGCGGTGACGTGCCTCATAGTCGAAAACCTGGACAAGTCGACTAATCGGCCAGATATCCGTCCACCAGTCGAGACGTGCCGGAAATTCTCCGGCCGGAAGAAGAAAACCCCATAGAAGGTCCGGCCTTGTGTACCGGCCTGTTGAGGTTCGGGGATCGCCCGTTACCCGATTTTGACATGACTGGCCCCCTGAATGGGCTAGTCCGAATGGCAAGATGCCGTAATCACACGAGGCGGCGACATCCGACGATGTGTGCCATACCGCCTGGCAACTCCACCCTCACCTGCCGGAGGAACCTGATCATGACCGCACGCACCACCCGTCGTACGACCGCAACGTCCCGGATTGCAGCGGTCTGCGCCATCGCGGTCGCCGGCACCATGCTGCTGACCGCCTGTGGCGACCAGACCAAGGGCGGAACGAAGGCGTCCGAGTCGACGAAGAGCTCTTCCGGGGCGTCTTCCCCCGCCGACCTCCTGCCGCAGGACATCAAGGCCAGTGGTGTCATCAAGGTCGGCTCGGACATCGCGTACCCGCCGGTCGAGTTCAAGGACAAGTCCGGAAAGGTCGTCGGCATCGACCC
Organism: Streptomyces sp. NPDC057565; assembly: GCF_042801455.1. Taxonomy (NCBI): domain Bacteria; kingdom Bacillati; phylum Actinomycetota; class Actinomycetes; order Kitasatosporales; family Streptomycetaceae; genus Streptomyces; species Streptomyces sp. NPDC057565. The sequence continues at coordinate 149,844 of NZ_JBHVFU010000018.1, forward strand.
CGACCTCGGTGCCGC